>NZ_QVLV01000005.1:147809-327870 GCF_003435485.1 Eisenbergiella massiliensis | reverse complement strand
CCTTTTCAGGCCATGGAGATGAAACTTAAAATTGTTGAAGGCTTTCCTGAAACAATTTTTGCCAAGGTTCATCGAAATGTCCGGTCTGACTGGTACGGCAAAAAACCTCCCCCGCCCCCAGGTCCCCACCCGCCATCCCCGCCGCCCCAAAATCACAAAACATCTCCCCGGGAGGAACGCTTCCAATATAAACCTTCAGGTCCCCACCCGCCATCCCCGCCGCCCCAAAATCACAAAACATCTCCTCGGCCAATACCTATTTATATAAATTTTATTTGCACGAAAGCTGGTTGCGTAGTATGATATCTAATGTAGGTGTCTGCGGGCAGTCATTTAGTCCGGGACGATAATAGATACAGGGAGAATTACAAATGGGTAGATTTTTTAACTTGGACAGCCCTCTTATGACTTTTTTGTCAAAGATGGCGGATTTAATGATTCTGAATCTTTTAACGTTGCTCTGCTGTTTACCGATTATTACGGCGGGGGATGCGATGACGGCGCTTTATTATATGACCATTAAGATGGTTAAGAATGAAGAGTGCTACATAGTGAAGGGTTATTTTAAATCCTTTAAGGAGAACTTCAAGCAGGCAACGATTATATGGCTGATTGCCCTTGTGGTAGGGATAATATTTGCTGGGGATTTCATGATACTGAGGAATTCCACCGTATCCTTCGGCAAGGTAATTATGGTGCTGATTACGATTGTGGCGGTGATTTATCTTTTCACGATGATTTACATATTCCCGGTTTTGTCGCGGTTTGAGAACACCGTGAAGAATACTATCAGGAATTCCTTCCTGATGAGTGTTCTGAACCTGCCCAAGACCATCCTGTTAATTATCATCAACCTGATTCCCACAGTGCTTCTTCTGGTTACCTTGCAGGCAATGCCGCTTTTGATACTTTTCGGATTTTCCGTGCCGGCCTATGTGGCAAGCATGTTGTTCGTAAAGATTTTCAAGCGCTTTGAGCCGGAGGAGGAAGAGGAAACCTCCGATGAGCTGGAGACGCTTTCCTTCATCCGTGAGGAAGAGGAAGAAAAGCAGAAGGCCCTCAGAGAAAACGCGCAGGCGGAGCAGGATATACAGGCAGGAGAAAATGCGGAGGATGCACCTTCCGCCCAGACAGAAGAAATTACAGAATTGCAGGACAATGAATAATAATAGCATTCGCAACGAAAATGATTTTTGGGGGAATTGGAAGCTATGAAGGATTCGTCCAAGAAATCAGCGCTGTTCCAGTTGTTGGGACTGGCGCTGATTTTCGTTATTCTGTCTGCCTATGTGTTGGGGAGCTTTTATGTCAGGAGCCGCAGCGAGGCCAGGGATTACATAGAGAAAAAGTTTATCTCAGCCGCAGAGGATCGGGGAAATCAGGTGGAGACCAGGCTTTCCGGGCTGGCTGAGACGGCTGCGCCCATCGGGAGCCTTCTGGGGAAGGCGGGGCTGCAGGAGCGGGAGGAGAGCGTCCGGCTGCTTGGTGCGCTGGCAGACAATACGGATGCATACCTGGCGGTATATGCCGGGCCGTCGGGGAGTGGCGTGGACAGCCGGGGAAGGGACAGGGAGCTTTCCGGGGAGGCGTATTTTTCCATGCTTGAGGAAACTGCTTTTTTTTACGGGCAGGATGAAGGGACGGATGGGAAAAATGCGCTGATTGCTGCGGTTCCATGCAGGGAAAACGGAAAAACATCGGGTATGCTTTATGTATATCTGGACTCCTGCAGGCTGGAGGAGATGCTGGAGCTTCCGGCTTATGGGGACAAAGCCTTTTATCTGCTGACGGACGGCGGCGGAACAATTATGGCGCAGGGCGGATATCCGGGGAATTTTGCGGCGGAAGGAAACCTGAAGAAGGCAATGGGGAGAGCGGAATTTGACGGGGACGAATCTCCGGATACCGCTTGGAAGAAAACACAGGGATATAAGGAAGGTACGATTGCTGTGTCAATGGACGGAACGGGTTATGAACTGTTTTTTTCTCCCATGGGAATTAACGACTGGCGGTTTTATGTGGGGGTGAGAGAAGAATTCCTGGCAAACAGCAGGAATGAATATCTGGCTCCTGTGAGAAAAACCATTGTTGGCATCCTGCTGACAGTAGGCCTGTTTTCAGGGCTTCTCCTGATAACAAATTTTATCAATAAGTATTTTTATAATGAGCATAAGAAAGTGCTTGAAGAGAAAGCGAGCAAGGATTTGCTCACGGATCTGAGCAATAAAACTGCTACGGAGTATCTGATTAAAGATTATATAGAGACGCATCCGGATTCCCAGGGGCTGTTGTTCGTGCTGGATGTGGACAATTTCAAGAAAATAAATGATACACAGGGCCATGCATTCGGCGATGAAGTTCTGCGAAAGCTGGGAACAAGGCTGCGGGGAGAGTGCCGGATAACGGATATCGTGGGACGTACCGGCGGCGATGAATTTATTATTTTTATGAAAGATATTAAGGAAGAGAGCATATTTATTAAAGAGGCGCAGCGGCTTCACAGATTTTTCGGAGACTTCCAGGTGGGGGAATATGTGAAATATTCTCCGGCCGCCAGCATCGGCATTGCTGTTTATCCTCGGGACGGCAGAACCTTTGAGGAGCTGTATAAGGCTGCCGACAGTGCGCTTTATTCCGTGAAGAGGAATGGCAAGAACGGCGTGGCCTTTTACGAGACAAAGATGAACGTAAAAATGGAATAAAAGTACTGCGAAAAGGAATGAAAGGTGTCGAAAACCGCGTAAGATGGGGATTATGGTCAAAGTGTATAAGATCAGAATGCCGAATTCAGCAAGTTGACAGGCCTAAAAAATTCATTATCCTTTTCTTAGCAAATTTTACAATGTTGCGATAAATCTTTGTGGAATTGTGGTATAGCCAAAAGAAGTCGCTTAAGTTATACTTATTTCAGGCTCAGTTGAAGGGACTCAACTGGAAACATGTAAACAAATAACATAGGGAGGCTAATTAAATGGCAAGTTTATCTTTAAAAAACATCTGCAAAGTATATCCCAACGGTTTTGAAGCAGTTAAAGACTTCAACCTGGAAATCGCTGATAAAGAATTCATCATCTTCGTAGGACCGTCCGGATGTGGTAAGTCTACTACACTTCGTATGATTGCAGGTCTGGAAGATATTTCTTCCGGTGAACTGAAAATCGGTGACAGAGTGGTTAACGATGTAGAGCCTAAGGACAGAGATATCGCGATGGTATTCCAGAACTACGCTCTGTATCCTCATATGTCTGTATATGACAACATGGCTTTCGGACTTAAGTTAAGAAAAGTTCCGAAGGATGAAATTGATAAGATGGTTAAAGAAGCAGCTAAGATCCTTGACCTTACCCCTCTTCTTGACCGTAAACCGAAGGCTCTGTCCGGTGGTCAGAGACAGCGTGTTGCTATGGGACGTGCAATCGTACGTAATCCTAAGGTATTCCTGATGGACGAACCTCTTTCCAACCTGGATGCCAAGCTGCGTGTTCAGATGCGTATTGAGATCGCTAAGCTGCATCAGAGATTAGGTACAACCATCATCTACGTAACACATGACCAGACAGAAGCTATGACACTGGGTACCAGAATCGTAGTTATGAAAGACGGTGTTATTCAGCAGGTTGATACTCCTCAGAATCTGTACGACAAGCCTCAGAACCTGTTCGTAGCAGGATTCATGGGATCTCCTCAGATGAACTTCCTGGATGCTGTTGTTGAAGTAAGCGGCGAAAATGCATCCCTGAAGATTGCTGGAAAATCTATTCCGCTGCCTCCCGCAAAAGCTAAGAAGGTTATTGAAGGTGGTTATGCAGGAAAGACTGTTACATTTGGTATCCGTCCTGAAGACGTATATGATTCCCAGATGTTCATCGAAACAGCTAAATGTACATTTGAATCTACCATTAAGGTTTACGAACTGCTTGGTGCAGAAGTTTACTTATACTTTGACCTTGCTGATTATCCTATCACTGCAAGAGTGGATTCCCGTACAACAGCAAGACCTGGCGATACTGTTAAATTTGCATTCGATGTTGAAAAGATTCATATCTTCGACAAAGAGACAGAGCAGGTTATCACCAACTAATATTAAAATCAGGCGGGGCTATCGAGTTGATAGCCCCGTTTTTTCATGTTTTGGACGAAAATGGGGGCAGAAGGCGCCGCCAGGGGCAGTGCTCCGGTTTTTTCCTGAAATCAACGGTATTGTGATTTTATACTTTATTTCAGGCAAACCTAAAAGAAAGGGGTTGTTGCACTAATAAAGGTGTTTACAACGTTTTTACTTAAAATATGATGTAGGAATGGCCATTTTTCTTGCATATTTTCAAATTTTGCTATATAGTTAATGGTATCAAGGAAAGGACGTGAAGAGAGATGATTTCCAATCAAGTAATACAGAACAGCATTGATGAATTACGTGCAATAACCAAGGTTGACCTGGGCGTGTTCGACGTGGAAGGCCTGAAAGTTGCAGCAACGGTAGACGAGATTGATATTTCCAGGGATATTATTGAAAATTTCGCTTCTTCACCGGCAGACAGCCAGGTAGTAGGTGGACGGCACCTTCTGAAAATCCTGGATGATGGGGAACCGGCTTATATTCTTGTAGCCCAGGGTCCCAGTGACGACGTTTACATGGTAGGCAAAATTGCCGTAAGCTCTATTCAGAATCTTATCATAGCATACAAAGAACGTTTTGACCGTAATAACTTTTTCCAGAATCTGCTTTTGGACAACCTGCTTCTTGTGGACATTTACAATCGTGCCCAGAAGCTTCATATCGAAGTGGAATGTCCCAGAATCGTATATCTGATTGAGACGAAAATTGAAAAAGACAACAGCGCGATGGAAATGCTGAAGAGTCTTTTCTCAAGCCAGAATGGTGATTATATCACTGCGGTGGATGAAAGGAATATTATTCTCATCAAAGCTCTGGAAAAAGAAGATGACGTGGAAACCATCGAGAAGACGGCAGACATGATTGTTGATATGATGAACAGCGAAGCCATGATGAACGTGCGTGTAGCTTACGGTACGGTTGTGGGAGAGCTGAGAGAGGTATCCAAGTCCTACAAGGAAGCCACGATGGCTATGGATGTAGGAAAGATCTTCTATGCGGAAAAGAGTGTAATCTCCTATGCGAAGCTGGGTATCGGCCGTTTGATCTATCAGCTGCCCGTTAATCTGTGCAAGATTTTTATTGAAGAAATCTTTGGCGACAATGTACCTTATGATATGGATGAGGAAACTCTTACCACTATCAACAAGTTCTTTGAGAATAACCTGAATGTATCTGAAACCTCCAGACAGCTGTTTATCCACAGGAATACACTGGTTTACAGAATTGAAAAGCTCCAGAAGAGCACAGGGCTGGATATCAGGGTATTCGATGACGCGCTTACCTTCAAGATTGCATTGATGGTGGTAAACTATATGAAATATCTGGAGAGCATTGATTATTGATGAGCCAGTAATGTCCAAGGCAGCGGGAACCGCAGGCTTCTGAATGGAATTTTGTATGACGCTGTGATTTAGGACAGTTATTAAATGAGATGGAACCGGGAAAGCATGTGCACACCAGTGCATACTAAAAATGCCTTCCCGGTTTTTTTCGCCGTATTTTCGGGCAATTTCCAGAATCCTTCAGTAAAAGCAGATTCCAGTCATATCCCGGTCAACCTCCGAATACAATAGAGACTATAAAGGAGGGACAAGGTGTTGTATTATAACAGGCAAATTATATACATAGACTATATGGAAGCAGGCAGTAAGGTAAAAAATGCGGGTTTTCTGAGAAAAGAAGAGACAGAAGATACTATCACCTGGAACATGCAGATAAAGGGCCTGTATGAGACAGACACGGGTTTCTTTGATTTGAGGGACGAGACAGGTGCTTTGATTGATAAGGTACTGCTGAAAAGAGGGACAGGATCTTATGAAAGACAGTTTACAGCCGGCGGGGTGAGCCGCGGCGGACGGGAATTCGGGGAGATCTGCGGGATAACAATACGCCTTTCTCCGGGCAGGGAAGTGATTGGCAGATGGAAGGGCGCAGAAGAGTGCCTGAAGGCAGCGGATATTTCAGTGACGGAGGAGAAGAGAAGGAAATATGTCCCCCCGCTGGCAGGTATGGCGCAATATGAAAGGCTGCAGGAGGAGGCGTCCAATGTGATGCCGGAAATTGACCTGCCCCAGGCAGAGCAGCGAACGCGCGGGATAAGCTTTTCTGAAATGCCGGAAACAGTTATGTACCAGGCTGAGCCGCGAACGCAGGGGTTAAGCTTCACTGAGATGCAGAAAGTGGCTTTACATCCGGCAGACCAGCAAATACAGGAGATAAATCATTCTGGAATTCAGAGAACGGATCCGTACCAGGCAGGGGAACAGTGCAGGAAAGTATTGCAGGCGAATACAGAAATGCCTGAGCAAAAAACGGCCGATATGGAAGGAAAGCATTTGGCTGCGATAAAAACAGAGGCAGGTCGGCCGGAGATTTTGCAGTACCAGAATCCTTTAACGGAGAAACAAAAGAATACTGAATCAGCGGAGGAACGGAGCGGGTTCCAGCTTAATAGGGATGCTGTGGATTCCGTAATGGAGAACGGTGCCATTTCCGCGGAAAAGCTGTGCAGGCGGTGCATGCACAAAAGGTTTACACCACAGGAAAAAAAACGGGAACCGGAATCAAAAAAAGCGGCGCCGAAAGCAGAAGGTGGAGACCTCGGGGGAGGTGGAATTCAAAAAGAAGGGATGTCCGGCAAAGAAGGGATATCCAGCAAGGAAGGGATGACCAGCAAGGAAGGGATACCCGGCAAAGAAGGAATGTACCGCAGCGAAGGCGGAGTATCAGGAGGCGGCATCCCTAAAGAAAGTGGGGCAGTAAAAGGAAAACATATTGCAAAAGAAAGCGGGGATGACCTGATGCAGGAGGAATTTTTTGAGGATAAATGGGAGCAGCTGCGTCATATGTATCCCACGGTCCACCCTTTTGCGGATGAAAGGCAGTATCTGTCCATTACGCCGAGGGACTTTGTGATTCTGGGCAGTGAGTACCAGAAGATGGTGCGCAATAGCTTTCTGCTTCATGGCTATTATAATTACAGGCATATTATTTTGGGGAAATTTAATGTGGGAGGAGTGGAGAAATTTTATCTCGGAGTGCCGGGAGTCTATTATGACAGGGAAAAGATGGCGGCGGAGATGTTTGGATTTGAAGCCTTTGAAGGCAAACAGACGCCTGCGGAACCGGGCAGCTTCGGTTATTATATGAAGAGTGTACGTATCTGAATCTCCGGGGGTGCTCAGTCTACCCCCCGGAGATTTACATTGTCTATGTAAGGTTTGAGAATACGGATAAATTCTTCCAGCTCCGGTTTTTCATAGGCGGAGAATTGTTTGCAGATGACACCGTCGCTTTCCGCATAGGACTGGAGAAAATATGCTTCACAGCCCTTCAGCCATTCACCGATGGAAATAAAATCCCGGGCGGAATGCAGTTCCTTTACTACTGTGGTGCGGAATTCGTAAGGAAGCCCACAGGAGCGGATAAAATCCACGGATGCCCGGATTCGGCCCATGTCAAGCGCGGGCAGGCCGATGGTTTTAGTGTAATTCTCAGGAGAGGATTTTATGTCCATGGCAATATAATCCACCAGCTTTCTGCCGCACAGTGATTCCAGTACCTCGGGGCGGTAGCCATTGGAGTCCAGCTTTACCAGATAGCCCAGTTCCTTTACACGGGAAAGAAAGATGTCCAGATCGGGCTGAAGCGTGGGCTCGCCTCCGGTCACACAGATTCCGGTAAGTATTCCCTGCCGCTTTCTGAGCACCTGGAAAATTTCTTCTTCAGGAATCTGTGGCAGCTGCCCCGCATGCAGGACCAGATCACCATTCTGGCAAAATGGGCAGCAGAAGTTGCAGCCTCCGGTGAAAACAGTACAGGCTACGTGGCCGGGATAGTCTAAAAGGGTGGTTTTATTGAATCCGTTAATTTGCATTTTTTCCTCTTTCCTGCTATGATTTATCTGCAAGTTGTTTTGGGTCTTAGTGACTTTTATTATAGACCACCCGGAGGCGCCATACAAGAAGAAAGGACATAACTGTTCGTCCCTTCACAGTTATTGCCAAAATCCATCCTAAATCGCCTTCGGCGATGGATTTTGGCACTCCTGAATCATTTTCTTACGGTCAGTACAGCAAGTGTGCTGACCTGGCTGAATAGTTACGAAAGGATTTCCATTCTATGACCGAGCAGGAAAAATATATGAAGGCGGCAATGACACAGGCAAAAAAGGCTTATGCCTTAGGAGAAGTCCCCATCGGCTGCGTTATTGTCCATGAAGGAAAAATAATAGGAAGAGGCTACAATCGCCGCAATACCGACAAAAATACACTTGCGCATGCGGAAATAACCGCCATTAACAAGGCCAGCAGGAAAATCGGGGACTGGAGGCTGGAGGACTGTACCTTGTATGTGACACTGGAGCCGTGTCAGATGTGCTCAGGCGCTATCGTACAGGCCCGGATTCCCGAGGTCGTGATCGGCTGTATGAATCCCAAGGCGGGTTGCGCCGGATCTATATTGAATATTCTGGAAAATGATTCGTTTAACCATCAGGTAAAGGTCACCAGAGGGGTGCTGGAGCAGCAATGCAGTGATATGCTGACGCAGTTTTTTAAAGAGCTCCGGGTCCGTGTGAAGGAGGAGCGTAAGGCGCGTAAGCTGCTTGCGGCGCAGGAGGAAACTAAAGAATAGGACAGGAAATAGGGATTAGGAGGATACTAAAGAGCAGGACGGAAACTAAGTAACATGATGGATGCAATAGAGAAAAATCAAGGAATATACGGCAATTATGATAGTTATTCAATATAAATAGAGTCTCCCAGTACAAGATATTTCGTATGGTATACCTTGCCGGAGAAACTCCCTTTTTGTATTTATACACAGCTGACAGCTGATTACGATTTGGTATCAGCTGTCAGCCTATTGACATTTTAGTCTATTTCCATAAATCCATTTGGCTTGTATATTTTTCTGTATAAATCGCTTCAATAGCAGCAGCCTGATTGGCATCGATTTCACTAATCATGGCATTATAGAGGCTTTCTACCTGTTCTTCAGATTCTGCATAGACCATATTTGCAAAGGCAGTGTCAATAATGTCTTTTATTTTCTGTTCAGAGAGTGCCTCCTGGGTGCCTGCAGTGGGACCGATATAGTCGTAGGGCGCCGTATCCCAGGTGGAATTTGCCATGGAAGTAAGTGCATGTGTACTGATAGCATCCCTTTCGTATTTGGTAGCTAAATCATAAGGGGTTCCATCGGCACCATATCCGTTTTTAATGAACCAGGTCCATTTACGGATGCCGGTTTCCTTGGTAAAGGCATTCCAATCATCCTTAAAGCCCTGAAGGGTCTCCGGGCGGGGAACATGTTTACCATCCTTGATATCCCAGTCTTTCCCCTCAATACCCCACATAAGCAGATATTGTCCTTCCTCACTTGCAAGGAAGTTCATAAACTTAATTGTTTCTTCAGGGTGTTCATTCTTTACGGTGATGCCGATAGCATCCCAGCCAAGTGAGCTTCTGGGGCTGAAGGTGGTCTTGTTGGGATCCGTACCGTCAGCAATTACTTTAAACATATAAAATTGTTTATCAGTATCTTCTCCATTGGCCTCCCGGAGAAGCTTATTGCCGTCCGTGGAGAGTCCGATTGTGGCGGCAACACGGCCGCTGCCAGCTTTCTGCGTAAAAATTTGTTCTTTGTTTACTGCCCATTCTTTGTCAAGAAGTCCGTCTCTGTAGAGGCTGTTAATGTATTTTACCATTTCAAGGTAGTTGGGATCCCGCACATCAAAATAAAGCTTTCCATCTTTTTCAAAATAATTTTTCATGCCATACATTGCCTTAAAGGTACTGATTACTGCAGGCATATAATCTGAGTTGGCGCTGAGCGGGATTGCAGCCTGTCCATCTTCGTCTGTATAGGTTTCTTTAAAGTGAGCCAGGATATCACGGAACTCTTCCTGAGTAAAATAATCACCTTCCTTTGCTCTTTCACCATATCCAAGCTCATCCAGAACATCCATACGGATACAGATAGCTCTGTCAGGATCGGGATCCAAACCATACCAGTTATTAAGGTAATAATTTTTTCCGTCCTCATAGCGGCTCTTATTTAGTATATCACCATACATTTCCTTGATATCTGGACCGTACTGTTCTATGAGATCATTCAGCGGAACGAGTGCGCCGGCGGCAATGTATTTATTCACAATATCACTGCGTCTGTCCATCAGGACAATATCAGGAAGATCTCCGCTGGCCAGCATCAAATTGAGCTTTTCTTCCGGATTCCCGGTAGGCTGCTGAACTTCAATTTTAATCCCCGTTTTTTCCGTAATAGCCTGCGCTACCGGATTATCAAAGGCATCACCTGTATTTTTATCAAAAAATGTAAGTGTAATTACTTCCCCCGAATTGGATGGTGCTGCAGCACGAGAATCCTCGGAGGCTGCTTTTTCAGCACTGCCATCCCCGGAGGCCCCGGACTGTGCGGTGTTTGATGAGGAACTGCCACAGCCTGCCATAAGGCAGGAGGCCGTTAATACACAAGTGAGCAGAAGACTTATTTTTTTCTTAAACATAAGAATCCCCCTTCTTATAAGTTAAAGTTTGGTAAGTGAGGTTTATTAAAAGCAAGCATTTCATCACACATTTTTACAATATCTCCAATAGAAAGCTCGGAGGAGGTGTGAGGATCCATCATGGCAGCCTGGTAAACATGTTCTTTTTTGCCGGTAAGGGCTGCCTGTATTGTAAGCAACTGCATATTGATATTAGTGCGGTTCAGAGCTGCACATTGTTCAGGAAGCGGACCGAAATGTGTAGGACGGATGCCATTGCCGTCTACAAGGCAGGGAACCTCCACACAGGCTTTTTCAGGTAAATTGTCGATGAGGAAGCCTGTATTCAGGACATTGCCGGCGATTTCGTAAGGCTGGTTGGTTTCCATTGCTTCCATAATATAGGACGCATATTCCTTGCTTCTTTCATGGGTAAGGCCGGAGTTTTCGATTAAGTCATTTACTTCCTTCCAATATTGAGCTTTGCCAGTGGCCCAGTTTTTATAACCGTTGGTGGGCAGATGATACTGCTCCTTCAACTCTGGATATCTGTACTTATGATAGTATGGCACATATTCCGAACCGTGGGAACTGGATTCGGTTACATAATAGCCAAACATTTTCATAAATTCATATCTTACCTTATCATTATGATCATCGGTACGTTCCAATGCTCTACGGCGGATTTCAGGATAGAGATCCTTTCCATGCCGTGAAATGTCCAGAAGCCATGCCTGATGGTTGATACCGCCGATTCTGTAAACAACATCATCTGAAGGCATTCCCAGGCCTTCAAGAAGATCCTTTGCGCAAACCTGTACACTGTGGCAGAGCCCTACGCATTTTACAGAGGTGGCCTGCTGAACTGCTCCAGTGACAATACACATGGGGTTTGTATAGTTCAGAAGCCATGCGTTGGGGCAGACTTCTTCCATATCTCTGGCAATATCCAGCATAACCGGAATAGTTCGCAATCCGCGGAACAGCCCGCCCATACCAAGCGTATCGGCAACGGTCTGATACAGGCCATATTTTTCCGGAATTTCAAAATCGGAAACGATATAAGGATCATATTCCCCTACGGCAATGGCATTGATAACGTAATCCGCATCGCGCAGGGCCTCCTTACGATCATGGTACACTTCCACACTGGCATGGTTGCCGAGATTCTGGTTCAGGCAGCGAAGCATGGTTTCTGACTGACGCAGTCTTTTTTCATCAATATCAAAGAGTGCCAGCCTGGATTCGGCAAGAGCGGGGGTACACATGCAGTCGCCCAATACGTTTTTTACAAAGATAGAACTGCCGGCACCAATGAATGTAATTTTTGGCATAAAAACCTCTTTCCGGCGCTTTGGCGCCAATTTTTTATAGCAGGCCGCAGGAGCCTTTTTCCTTCTGCGGGCTTCCTGTCAGTCCTTAACTGCTCCAATGAGCATACCCTTGATAAAATATTTCTGCAGGAACGGATACACAAGAATGATGGGGATAGTTGCCACCATAGTAACCGTCATACGGATGCTTTCACTGCTGACCGGCATTTTCTTCGCTTCATTGGCCATCTGTTGAGCCTGTGAAACCATGGCCCCGGTCTGGTACTGGTTCAGAATTTTTACGAGTACGGCCTGCAGGGTTTTCAGCTGCGGTTTATAGGTATAAATATAGGAATCATACCAGGCATTCCAGTGAGAAATGGCGGAAAACAACAGGATAGTGGCTAACACTGGCATACTCAACGGCAGCACAACCCTCATAAATATGGTAAACTCCCCGGCCCCTTCGCTGGCGGCTGCTTCAAAAAGCTCCTTAGGAAGCCCTTCTATGTAAGTACGTACAAGTATCATCCAGTAAATATTGACAAGGCCGGGAAAAATAAAGACGAAAAAGTTATCTATCAGCCCCAATGCCTTGATTACCATATAGGTGGGAATCAGGCCGCCTGAAAAATACATGGTAAATACAAAAAAGAAATTGATAGCACGTCTGTGGACCAGCTCTGTTTTTGAAAGTACATAGGCGAGCATGGCCACACAGAATACCGTCAGGGGAACACCAATCACCGTACGTGTTACGGTTACACCCAGTGAGGAGAGAATTTCTTCATTTTGAAAAACTGCCTTATAGCTGCTGAAATTCAGTTCCCTGGGCCAGAGAAGCAGACCTCCTTTGAGTGAGTCTCCGGCATCATTGATGGAGAGTATAAAAATCTGCCAGAAAGGAAAAAAAGTAACGATAAAGATAAAAAGCAGGAATCCGTAGACTACCAGCTTACCGGCAATCTGTCCGGGTGTGAGCTGTAAAAGTTTTCTGCGGCGTGAGAGCGGTACAGCCTGCATTTGTTTCTGTTTCATGGATATCTCCTTCTATTTTATATTTCATTCAAAACTGATTTGCCGTGTAGTTGTTAAATGACAATCAGGATTAGAAAAGATGACTGCCTTCCAGTTTTTTGGATATTGTATTTACGGTCAATACGAGGAGGAAGGCGATGACCGATTTAAACATACTTACCGCAGAAGCATAGGAGAACATGCCGTTTTGAATACCATAACGGAACGTATAGGTATCAATAACATCAGAATATTGTCTGTTTAGGGAGTTGCCCAGAAGGAAGTACTGGTCAAATCCGGTATTCAGCAGGCTGCCTATGGAAAGAATCAGCAGTATCAGAATCGTGGGCCGGAGCATGGGAAGCAGGATATACCAGATCTGTTTTAACCTGCCGGCGCCGTCTACCTGTGCAGCCTCAAAAAGTTCCGGGTTAATGGCGGAAATAGCTGCCAGATACATGATGGAGTTGTAGCCCATGTCCTTCCAGGTATTAGAGAGAGCTACAATCAGCCAGAATCTTTTGCCTTCCTGCAAAAAGAAAATGCCCTCATCGATGAAGCCGCAGGCAATCAGGAGCTGGTTGATAAGTCCTTCCGAGGATAGCAGCGTTACAATGATATTAGCGGCAATAACCCATGAAATAAAGTATGGAAGGTAAGAAACGGTCTGTACCATACGCTTAAAAAACTGTCCTTTTACTTCGTTAAGGGCGATGGCGATGAAAATTGGTATGACAAATCCGATGCTCAGCGTCAGAATGCTGGAACACAGGGTATTTCTCAATACATTAAGAAAATCCTGTCCGGAAAAAAAATAACGGAACCAACGGAGTCCTACAAATTCACTCCCGAAAAAGTTGGACCAGAAATTGCCGAGAGAGGGCTGATAATCAATAAAAGCCATATAGAGCCCAGCCATTGGGCCATAAGCGAACAGCAGAGCCCACAGAATACCAGGTATCAGCATGAGATACAGGGTACGCTGCCGTTTCATTAGACGGTGGCGTGACCGTCTCCGTTCTTTTCTGGTGCTGGTACTTTTTACCATTGCTATGTTCAAAGAATCCCCTCCTTGGTCAATATGTATTAATGAATTGCTTGTTTGAGATGATTATAGTAAAAGATGTACAATGATTCCATAACTGAAAACACCGATTCATAACGGAAACGTACGAACATTGATGCAATGACATTGTAAAACTATAAATTATGTTATATGATTCATTTGTGAAAATGGCTTTTTGCTGATGTGTATGCCGGTATACAAGGGGGAGCAGGCATGTATCGAATTTTATTGGTAGATGATGAATGGCTGGAGCTTGATACTCTTGAAAACTATATTCCGTGGGAAGAGATGGGATATCAGGTCGTGGGGACAGCAGAGAATGGAAAAGTGGCACTGCGGCTGCTGGGAGAAATGGAAGAGCGGGGTGTTCAGGGACAGGAAACGGAAGAGAGCGCTCTCCCGGATGTTGTACTGACAGATGTAAAAATGCCGGTAATGGACGGTCTGGCTTTCAGTAAGATACTCCACGATAAATATCCTGATATGCAAATTGTATTCCTCAGCGGTTATAATGATTTTGAATACGTGAAATCAGCGCTTGCGGTGGAAGCCTGCGGTTATATTTTGAAGCCGTTGGATCCGGAGGAACTGAAGAGTACAATGGAAAAGGTGAGAGAGAAGTGTTCAAAAACCTTTAAGGATAAGAAATCCCAGGCAGTGGTTACGGCGGAAAATCTGAAGAACCTGTTAGGCTTCAGCATGGGAGAAAAGGAAGAACTGTGGGAAGATATCTGTCAGTCCTGCAATACGATTCTTCATTGCAGGCCGGAAAACCGGACTTTTTATGTAGGAATGATTACAATTGATGAATACAGGTTTTTATCCGGTTATGAATCCGATGGAAGTGTTATTCTTAATTCCATTCATACGGCAATCAGAAAGCTTACAAATAAAAAAATACTGCCGCTTCATATCAATGACCACAGCTATCTTCTTCTTTCGGACGGGGAATTGGGAACAGCCATGGCCGGTTTTATGAAGAAAGAAGGTGAAGCGGCTCGCTGGACTACGGTATGTCTATATGGCAGCAGGCAGTCCCTGGAACGGATGCCGGTGCTGTGCCAGGAAATGAACAGATACCGCAGATGGCATGTAAAGCTGTATGGATCAGGGCATATTATTTCCTGTGACGGACAGGAAGAAAGCACAGAAGGGCAGGTGGAGGAAGAAACCGCAGAGCCTGAGATACTGATTTCTTATCTTCAGAATGGGGAAAAGGAACAGATAGGGGAGTGGCTGGATATTTATTTTTTGAAGCCCCGGAGAGAAGAAGGCATGGTGAAAGATGCATTTGAACTGACAGAAAGGATATATGCATCGGTAATTGAAACAAATCCAGGCGCAGAAGAGCAGTTGGGGAGCAAAGCGGAGCTGTATGGCAAATTGTCGGCTGCTGAAGGAGCTTCCCTGATTAAGGATATTCTGATACAGTTTTTGGAAAAAACAGCGGATACTCTTGCGGCATTATCCGGAGACAGGCGGCTGGAGGTGGTAAATCAGGTAAGGCATTTGATTGAATTGGAGTATGATGCGCCGCTGACAATTGAATATCTGGCTGAGAAGGTGTACATGTCACCCAATTATCTGCGTACACTGTTTAAAGACTATACCGGAGAAACTGTGCTTGAGTATGTTACCAGGACAAGGATTAACCGTTCCGCTGAGCTTCTGCGTGATACTAATATGCGGGTTAGTGATATTTCCAGAAAGGTAGGCTACGAGAACCCGTCCCACTATTGTGCGGTATTTCGCAGACAGATGGGGATAACCCCTAACCAGTTCAGAAATAAAACGGCGGGGAGCGGAAGATATGATTAAGAAAATAAAGACTCTGTTTTATAATTTACCAATGATGGGAAAGCTGCTGATTCTTCTGATTACCAGTTCCCTGGTTCCGCTTCTTATTATTTCTATATACTCCTTTACTTCAGCTAAAAATCAGCTTCTGGAGCAGGCCTATGAAAATATGAATCACATGAACCAGCAGATTAACAATAATATCAGCAGCCAGCTGGACAGTTTCCATCAGATTTCCGGGATGCTTTATACCAATGCCACACTGAAAGCATATCTGACCCGTGAGTATAAACAGGATATCGACTTTGTGGAGGCCTACGGTTATATTAATGATCTTTTCTTCGGCCTGATGGCGGCAAATAGCAATGTGGAGGGAATTACCGTTTATGTATTTAATGATACCATACCGACAGACGGTGTTTTTATTAAATATCTATTTGATCCAAAAGCGGCCCCGGAATGGGTAAGGGCGCTGGATCAGAGCTATGGAAATGTGGTATACACAGGGATCACACTGAACGATAAAAAAGAACGTATTTTTTCTTTGGCACGTATTATGAATTTCAGCAGCCTGAATTATCCCTATGGTGTTCTTACCATTTCTGTTCGGGAGGAGTATCTTTATTCCATGATACGCCAGGAGTCGGAAGGAAAAAACATCTATGTCATAGATGAAAAAGGAGAAATTCTGTCTACAAAGAATAAGGAGCAAATCTCCAAAAATCTAACGGAGGTGCTGGGAGTAGAGGTTCCCATGGGGAAAGCTGACGGCAGACAAGTTATGAATATTCAGGGAAAACGTTCTCTTGTGGTATTCAACCGCATGGAGCAGGGCTGGAAAACAGTATCCATAGTTCCGTTGGAGGATATTCTCAGGGAAACAAGGCGTTCCGCTAGTCGTATTCTGCTGATGGCAGGTATAAGTTTTACGTTGGCTTTACTCCTGATTGTTTTAATTTCCAGATATCTCACCGGCAGAATGAAAAACCTTACGAGTCAGGTGGCGTTAATTGAAAATGAGGATTTCAGTCGAAAAATAGAGATTAAAGGAAATGACGAAATCGGACAGCTTTCACAGGCCTTTAACCGGATGACAGATAAGCTGAATGTCCTTATTAATGAGCTTTATAAAAAAGAGATTACCAGGAGGGATGCTGAGCTGTATGCCCTTCAGAGTCAGATAAATCCTCATTTTCTATATAATACCCTATCTGTCATTTCTTCACTGGCTATCAGAAAAGGAGACGGAGAGATCAGCAGTATTATTAATCATCTTTCTACCTTTTATAAAACTTCTCTTAATAAAGGGATGCGATATATTACAGTAGAAAATGAACTGGATATCACCAGGCATTATCTGGCGATTCAGCATATGCGATTCCGTGAGCATTTCCAGGAAAGCTACGAGGTGGATGAAAAGCTGTATCCCTGCAGGACGTTGAAACTTATTCTTCAGCCATTTATAGAAAATGCAATCAATCATGCTGTATGTGACAGGGAAGAACCGTTGCATATAGTCATACGATTGTACCGGGAGAAGGAGAAAATCTGCTTTGAGGTAGAGGATGATGGAGTGGGAATAGAACGGGAGAAAATGAAGCGATTGGTATCAGGGCAGCCGGAGGCCGGGTTTGGCATATATAATGTAAATGAAAGGATACAGCTGGCTTACGGAAGTGAGTACGGTGTTACAGTCCGGAGCACGGTGGGTAAAGGAACAAATGTAAAAATTACCCTACCGCTTTAAGGAATGCTTGCTTTTTATAATTGTTTCCTGTATAGTGAAAATCGTAGGACATGGAAAAAATAAAGAAAAACGTATACGGGCAGGTAGGTCCGTATGAAGGAGGAAACGTTTATGATGAATGAAGAATTTCTTACACTGACTATTGGGAAACAGAAGAACATTGCCCTGATCGCCCATGACAGCAAGAAGCCGGAGCTTATTTCCTGGTGTGAGGAGCATAAGGATGTGCTGAAGAACCATTTCCTGTGCGGGACAGGGACGACGGCCAGGATGATTACCGATAAGACCGGGCTTCCTGTGAAGGGATACAACAGCGGCCCGTTGGGCGGGGATCAGCAGATTGGCGCGAGAATCGTTGAGGGACGGATTGATTTTGTGATATTCTTTTCTGATCCTCTTACAGCGCAGCCCCATGATCCGGATGTGAAGGCTCTTCTGAGAATCGCGCAGGTATATGATATTCCCATTGCCAATAACAGGGCGACGGCGGATTTCATGATTACCAGTTCGTTGATGGATCAGGAATATGATCACCAGGTGGTGAATTTCCGGAGGAATATTGAACACCGGGCGAATACGTTGTAGGAAGCCGGGATGGGAGTTTTTCGCAGCATCCTGTAAAGATATAATTATTCTGGAATATCAATATTCGGGACGGCCATCTTCTTGAATGGCTTTGCCATTCAAGAAGCATCGGATGTTCATCCGATGCGAATATAGGTGCAAAAACGGTCTTATAAGCAAGCTTAACGCCCGCTTTTGCACCTATATTCCCGCCGGCCTGGACTGTTTATATGTATTATGATTTCAGTTTGCGATAGGCTCTGGGCGACATGCCCAGGGCCTTTTTGAATATGTCGGAAAAATAAGCAGAGGAATGGAAGCCGCAGGCGTAGCTGATTTCCGTAATGCTTTTACTTGTATTTTCCAGAAGGCTGCAGGCCTGGAGGATGCGGATGCCATTTAGATGGTCCATAACGGTGCTCTTGGTGGCGGCGCGGAACAGGCGGCAGAGATGGTATTTTGTAATATAAAAATGATCCGCAATGTCATCCAGGGATCGGATGGTGCTGTAATTTTGATTGATATAGGTGATAAGCTCGGCAATAAGGGGGGCGCTGGTTTTTTGCGTTTCTTCTTCTGCTCCTGCGGCCTGGCGGTAGGTTTGGGTAAGCAGGGAAAGGATTCTGACGAAGGCTGGGTAGGTGCTGTCAAAATCCTTTTTTGCCGAAAAGCTACGGATTTGGAACAGGAGCTGAAGGGTCTCCTCGTAATGCTTCTGGGGAAGGCTGAGGTGACCTGTCTGGAAGCATGTCAGGAGAAGGGAACGGCTTTTTTCCGTGAAATACCGGTTCAGATAGCGTTCGTCAAAATACATGAGTGTTCTTTCATTGCCTGCCCGGCCGAGGGATTTGTGCATGCAGTAGGGCGTGATGAGAGAAACATCATGTTTTTTCAGGGTGCAGGCGTTATCCAGGGTGATCAGTGTGTATTCCCCTTCCTGCAAAAGGAGCAGTTCATAGGCGTTATGGTAGTGAAATCGGCCCATGTCATAGTTCTGGGTGTGTTTTGTGTATTCTATCTGGATCATTTTTTCCGGGGTATAAAGGTTGTTGTTCATGGGGGCTCCTTTGTGGCGCATGGCAGCGGGACCTGCATGTGGATGGATGGTAGAGTTTTGATTCGTCAGAATCCATCCGGAATTTAATCGGAATCCGTCCGGAAGTTGATCGCAATCCGTCCGGGATTTAACCAGGATCCGTCCGGGATTTAACCAGGATCCGTCCGGGAGCTGAGCAGAATCCATCCGGAATTTTGCTATGGCGTCATTTGGTCAATATTTCTAAAATATTATAAATAAAATTCCCGTAATAAGCAATATAACAAAAGAAAAATAAGATTAATTGACTTATGATAATAAAGAAAATGGCGGCAGTCCAGTGTCTGGGCTGTTACAGAAAACGGGTCTTTTAGGAAAACAGGACTGAGAATAGAAAAAACGGAGGTATTTTCATGTTTAGCAGGGAATTTTCTTTTGCAGAGGGTGGAGAAGGTATCAGGCTGTCTGCCGGGGATTATTATGATGAGAGTAAGGGATACGGATTCCTGGGATTGGCAGTTCAGGAGAGGGCGGCGGACAGGTTTACCGGGACGGGCGGATGGAATCCGCGGGAGACGTATTGCCCCGGGGAGGGAGAAGAAGCCGGGCTGTGGCAGAATGGTGCGGACGGCGTGGAAGTGAAGGCGGGATTTCCTTTGCGGTTCCGGGCGGCGGTGCCGGGGAACGGAAGCTATGCGGTGACGGTGACCATCAGGGGCGGCAGAGAAGGCGCGCAGGGGCTGATGCTGTATACGGGCAGGAGGAACCTGATAAAAAGGGATATTGTTATCCGGCCGGGAGAGGTGTTTTCCTGCCGGTTTTATGTCCGGGTTTGTGAATATATCCCGGTGGTGGGAGAAGGGGCAAAGGAGGACAACTCGGTATATGTGACGGTGCTGGGCGCAGGGAAAAGCAGCGCCAGGATCAGCGGGCTGAAAATAGAGGATGCCCAGGCTCCCACCGTGTTTATCGCGGGAGATTCCCTGGTTGCGGATTATGATGGGTTGTATCCCTATAATCCGATTATCAACGGGGGCAGCTGGGGACAGAATCTGCCTCAGTATTTTGACGGCGTGGCTTTCAGCAATCAGGCGCATGGCGGGTTGACAACCAATTGCTTCCGGGATGACGGGCACTGGGATATTGTATGTAAAAATATCAGGCCCGGAGATATTTTTCTGATGGAATTCGGCCATAACGATCAGAAGAGACGGTATTTGAAGGCATTTGACCAGTATGCGGCGAATTTACGCAGATACGTCCGCCAAATCAGGGAAAAGGGAGCGTATCCCATGATCGTGACCTCTCTTTCCAGGATTCCGGGAAAAAATGAGGATGGGTATTTTGATTTGCTGGAGGATTATGCGCTAAGCTGCCTCAGAGTAGGGAGAGAGCTGCATGTGCCGGTAATCGATCTGCATGCAGGCAGCTTCCGGACTCTGTGCGATATGGGGCCGGAGATCACTCCTGATTATTTTATGGATACAACCCATACCAATGATTACGGCGCTTTGCTGACGGCCGGATTTATTGCAGAGGAAATTGTGAGGCTGCAGGCGGAACCGCTGTGCGGCATGAGAAATGATTTTGCCGGTAAACCCTGGAAGCCGGATGTATCGCTGCGTCCTGCGGATACGGTGTCCAGCGCCCAAAAGGAGGAAAGGCCCATTCTTCCTACGGATTTGCCCAAGCTGCCTTATGCGGACTGTAAGGGGATTCCCCAGGAGGGCATACTGAAAAAGGCGATGGTAAAGGGGCTGCTGGATCCCTGCATCCTGTTTTTCCATCCTTTTGATGAGATTCCCAGGGGACAGTTTCTGTATTTGTTTTTCAAGGCCGCGCCCATGCCGGTAAAGCGGGGATATCAGGGAAGATTCTGTGATATCTACAGGTATGAGTTTGATGCACAAAATGTGCAGACGGCGTTGGATGCAGGACTGGTGGATGAAACGACGACACCGGAGGACCGGTTCCGGCCGGATGATGGACTGACCTGCGGTGAGCTGGCGGAATTCATGGTAAGAAGCCTGCAGCCGGAAGGAAAAAGAGGACTGGATATGCAGACCTGTGAGCAGGAGGCGAAACGGCTGGGACTGTTATGGGACGGTTATGAAAGAAATGCGGCAGTGAACCGTGCGGACTGTACTGCGGCGTTAGTACGTATGATGGAAATCAGGGAAAAGGAGAATTGAGAAAAAATGCCAAGAACAGATTACAAACTCATGGAAGGATGGGAATTTACACTGGATGCTGACGGGAAGAAGGGCTATCGGCCGGTAACCCTGCCCCACGACTGGGCCATAAGCGCGCCGTTTTGCCGGGATATGGATCAGGGGGAGGCTCAGGGCTTCCGGGATCGTTTCGGAATCGGCTGGTACCGCAGAAGCCTTCGGCTGGAGGAAAAAAAGGAAGGCTATTGCTACTATCTGGATTTCGGCGGTATTTTTGAAAACAGCACCATATGGGTGAATGAAAGGGAAGCGGGAGGCTGGAAGTATGGCTACAGTTCCTTCCGGCTGGATATAACACAGTTCCTGAAAACCGGGGAAAACAGTATTGTCATCCGGGTGGATAATACGGCCAGCCCTGCGGACCGCTGGTACAGCGGGGCCGGAATTTACCGTACCGTGAAGCTGCTGGAGACGGAGGCCGCCCATCTGGAGGAACGGGAAATTGTGGTACATACCGAGCTTGAAGGGGACAGCGCAGTGGTACGCGTGGCAGCAGGCGTGGACGCAAGGGTAAGAGGCAGCCTTTCCCTGGCGGGCGTGTGCGGCGATGCGCAGAATAACAGATGCCCTGATGCGGAGAATATGGCAGAAGGCATTCTTGCGGAAGATATTATTGCCGAGGGTGAAAACGGATTACTGGAATTTCATGTAAAAAATGCAAGCCTGTGGTCTGCCGAAGAACCGAATCTGTATACGCTTACCTTGTCCTTAATGGACGGTGAGAGGGCTGCGGACACGGTTTCCATGCGTATCGGGCTGCGGAAAATAGAGCTGCTTCCGGGAAAAGGGATGTTTGTCAACGGGGAAAAGGTGATTCTCAAGGGCGTATGCCTGCATCAGGAAGCGGGAAGCGTAGGGATAGCGGCGAAGAAGGAAATCTGGAGGGAAAGGCTTCTTTTGTTAAAGGAGATGGGCTGCAATTCCATCCGCGCCGCCCACCATACCCATTCCGTGGAGTTCCTGGATTTGTGTGATGAACTGGGCTTTTATGTGTATGAGGAATGTTTTGACAAGTGGACCGGCGGCCTGTATGGCCGGTATTTTGAAACAGAGTGGAAAAAAGATGTGGAAGCCATGGTGAAGCGTGACCGCAACCGCGCCTGTATTTTTATCTGGGGCGTGGGAAACGAGGTGGAAAACCAGGGGCAGCCATCCATGCTGGCTATTTTGAAAATGCTGAAGGATTATGTGCTTACCATGGATGCGACAAGGCCGGTAACCTACGCCATGAACCCGCATTTTAAACGGGAAAGCAATGTGGAACTGTCGCAAATCAAGGATATCCAGAAATTTGTGGATGAAGCGGACGATACGGAAATTTACGACGTCAGAGAAAGAGTGGAACGGATTTGCAGGATCGGGGAGATCGTGGATGTGATTTCCTGTAATTATCAGGAGCAGTGGTACCCCATGATCCATGAGGCTATGCCTGACAAACTGATTCTGGGAACGGAAATCTACCAGTTTTTCAAGGGGCATCCGGAGCAGATGCAGAATTTTACCAATGAAAATCCTTCCCTGGTGCCTTTTGCCGCAGATTATGTAATCGGCGGGATGATCTGGACGGGGATTGATTATCTGGGAGAATCCATGGGATATCCGGCGAAGGGCTGGAGCGGGGCAATGATCCGCACCAACCTTGTGAAAAAGCCGGGATTTTATCTATTGAAGAGCTATTGGAATGAGGAACCGATGGTGCATTTTTCCGTGATGGATTATTCCCTTGAGGACGAAGGGGTCAAGGAGCACTGGGATATGCCGATTTATGCGGACCACTGGCATTTCCCGCAGTTCCATAAAACAGTGATCCCCTATATGATAGCGAGCAATTGTGAGGAAGTGGCGCTGTATCTGAACGGGAAAAGATTTTTCCTGCCCCGTCCGGCAGACTGCCCGAACCGGATGATTACCGGCTTCCTTCCTTATCAGCCGGGCTGTGTAAAGGCGGTGGGTTATAAAAACGGGGAAGAGGTGTGCTGTCATGTCCTCAAAACTCCCGGGCCTGCCGTGAGGCTTTCGTTTACCCGGGAAGAGATAAAGGCGCCTGCCGAGAGAGGCTATGAAATGCTGCTTACCGTAAGGGCGGAGGACGAGGAGGGAAATCCTTATTTCCGGGAAAGCTCCAGGGTGCGTTTCCAGATTGAGGGGGACGGGGAAATCCTGTCTGTGGACAACGGGAACCTGATGACCAATGAGCCGTATCAGGCTGATTTTATCCATATGTACCATGGCTGTGCAAGCGTGAGAATCCGGTTGGGCGGCAGCGCGGGACGTATTGTGGTTTCGGCCTGTGCGGAAGGAATGTATCCGGGGAAAACTGTGCTTACGGTGGAATAGTAAGGTTGCAGAATATGACCCATCCCATATGGGGAGGGATCGGACAGATCTCTGACAGGTGGGGCCGAATTATGAAGCAGTATCCGGTCGGGGATAGAAAATAAAAATCAGGGAGAAGACAGAATGAGATATGAAGATGAGCAGTTAAAGCTGTTTTGCCCGGAGGAGACGCGGACGGCGGACAGTGCGGCCGTCCTCTGGAACAAGGTAAAAGGCGTGCGGCAGTACCGGGTTTTTCTGGATGGTGCGGAGGTTGGAAGGACGGAGCATACGGACTTCACACTGCGGGGGCTTAAAAGCGGCAGAGGCTATGAGATAGAAGCATCGGCGGAGGATGAAAACGGGAGGCTGGCCCAAGATACGCTCCATATTACCCTGCAGGAAAAGGGAGAGGAGCTCACTATCACATCCTTTGGAGCTGTGGGAGACGGCCGGACCGTAAACACTTCTTTTATCCAGAAAGCAATAGATGCCTGTCCGGCCGGGGGAACGGTGCGGATTCCGGCGGGAACCTTTGTGACGGGCGCGCTGTTTTTAAAGAGTGATATGACGCTTTTTCTGGAGGAAGGAAGCCGCCTGCTGGGAAGCGGATGCCTGGAGGATTTTCCGCTTAAGAAATATCGGTTTGAGGGGCTGGAAACCATGTGCTATGCCAGCCTGATCAATACGAAGGAGACAGAGAACGGAAGGCTGCATAATATCCGGATTATGGGAAAAGGATGTGTGGATGCTAACGGAAGCATACTGCGCAGGCAGGAGCTGGCGGAAGGCAAGGGAAGGCCCGGGCGTGCGGTCTGCCTGCGGAATGTTGACGGCGTGTATCTGGAAGGAATTACGGTAAGACAGTCACCCGCCTGGTGTGTGCACCTGATTTACTGCAGCCATGTAAGCCTTAACGGCGTGAGTATTTTTACCAAGTTCGATGAAAACGGCAGGCGGTATGAGGGGATCGCAAACGGCGACGGCCTGGATCCGGACTCCTGCAGCTATGTAAATGTGTTCGGCTGTACCATCGGCAGCCAGGATGACTGCATTGCGGTCAAATCAGGCAGAAACGAGGAAGGAAGGCTTGTGGGAATCGCATCGGAGCATATCCGGGTTACGAACTGTACCTTTACCAGCGGCTTCGGCGTGGCGATGGGAAGCGAAATGTCGGGCGGCGTCCGGGACTGTTTGGTGCAGGATTGTGTTTTCAGTGATGTTTACAGTATCGGAAGCATTAAAACGCCCCGGGGCAGAGGCAGCGTGGTGGAAAATATTGTATATGAAAACCTGCGGCATCAGAATTTAAGCCATGAGCATCAGGACTGCAAATGGTTCCGCGGAGCCATATATGTGGATGAATTTTACAGTCATGATACCTTTGATACGGAACATCCGGAGCCTGTGGACGAGGGAACCTCCGTGATCCGGAACATCCTTTTTAAAAATATTTCCGTGGAAACAGTAACGGGAAATGCGGTCTATCTGGTCGGGCTGCTGGAGATGCCCCTGGAAAATATCTGTCTGGAAAATGTGACAGCAAAAGGACGATATGGGATGAAGGCCGCCAATATAAAAGGGCTTTGCATGAAAAATGTGACTGTGACAGCGCAGGAGGGTGAGCCTTATGAGTATCACCGTGTGGAACCGGAATGATCCGGAAGGAGTGAAAACCGGCAGAGCTGGATTTGTAAGCGTGCTTCTGATGCGCGGAGAGGAGTAATATGAGGAATATTTATATCTGTTTTCCGGAGGGAAAGCATAAGGTACTGACCATGAGCTTTGACGACGGCCGTGTGGAGGACAGACAGCTGGTGGATATGTTTAACCGCTACGGCATCCGGGGGACTTTTCATGTAAATTCGGGGATTGCGGCAGAAACAAGAGTTCCCGTTTCGGAATATCGGGAGCTGTACCGGGGGCATGAGGTATCCTGCCATACCTGCACCCATCCGACAATTGCCAGATGCCCCATGGAGCAGGTGGTTGAGCAGATTCTGGAGGATCGCAGAAGCCTGGAGGCCGCGGTGGGATATCCGGTGAGGGGGCTTTCTTATCCCAACGGTTCTTTTTCGGATGAGATCGTGAAGACCCTGCCAGCCCTGGGAATCCGCTACTCCAGGACGGTGGAGGAAACGGGAGCTTTTGCCATGCCGGAGGATTTTCTGCGATGGAAGGCTACCTGCCATTACAACCACAATCTGTTGGAGCTGGGAAAGGAATTTGTGTCTTTACATAAGACCCAATATCTGTATATGATGTATGTGTGGGGACACAGCTATGAATTTAATATTTACGGCAATTGGGATGTGATGGAGGAGTTCTGCAGGAACTGCGGCGGCAGGGATGATATCTGGTATGCCACCAATATTGAAATTGTGGACTATATGGAGGCGGCGGGACGGCTGCAGTTTGGCGCTGCCGGGAATATGGTGTACAATCCTTCCGCCGCATCCGTCTGGATTGAAGTGAATGGGGAGAAAAAAGAAATTCAGGGCGGCACCCTGCTGGAATTTTAACATCAGGATATTGTGGATAAAGGGGGAAAATAAGTAAGCCATGGGGGATAAGTATACGGAAATCAATTCCAGGACCTGGGATGTCTGGGCAGAGAATGGCTGTGACTGGTCACTGCCTGTCACCCATGAGGAATTTGAAGCGGTTACGGAAGAAAACTGGGGTGTGTATCTGACTCCGTGCATTACGGTGCCGCATGAGTGGTTTGGTGAGCTTAAGGGAAAGAAGCTGCTGGGGCTTGCCAGCGGAGGCGGACAGCAGATGCCCATATTTACCAGGCTGGGGGCGGAATGCACCATTCTGGATTATTCGGACAGACAGCTGGAGGCCGAAAGAAAGGTGGCGCGCAGGGAAGGATATGCCATTTCCATTATCAAAGGGGATATGACGCAGCGCCTTCCTTTTGAGGATGGGAGCTTTGATATTATTTTCCATCCCGTTTCCAATTGCTACGTGGAGGATGTTTATCACGTATGGAATGAATGCTTCCGGGTGCTGAAAAGCGGCGGTGTTCTCCTGGCCGGCTTTGACAACGGACTGAATTTCCTGTTTGAGGATGACAATCCGCTGCTTGTTGTGAATCCTCTGCCCTTTAATCCGCTGAAAATGCCACGGGAGAGGTTTGAGAGGATGGCGCAGAATTATGAAGGCATCCAGTTCAGCCACAGCATGGAGGAGCAGCTGGGCGGCCAGCTGAAGGCCGGTTTCCGGCTTACGGATCTGTATGAGGACAAAGATCGGGAGAACGGGATGGAAATCAGGAAATTTGCGCCGCAGTATATGGCGACAAGGGCGGTTAAGCCTTGAAAAAGTGGACAGGAAGGCCTGTTCCGGGTGCGGCATTATGTGAATGATGCGCAGCGCAGCGGAGGCGGCCATATCGGTTACGGAATACGGGAGAAATACAGAGGCAGGGGCTATGCGACAAAGGGCCTGGCGCTGACAATCGAAAAAGCCCGGGATCTGGTGGCAGAGGATGAGCTTTATCTGTCCTTGCACAAGGACAATCCGGCCTCCTTGCGTGTGCAGGAAAAAAACGGCGCATACATCCATCATTCGGATGAAAAAGAATATTATACGAGAATTCCGCTGGAAAAAACGCTGGAAAAAAGCACAAAGGATTGACAAAGCGTTAAAAAAAAAGTATACTAATTAAACCGTGCAGCCGGGGGATTAGCGGTCTCCTGTACCTGAAATCCGCTATAGCAGGGGTGATGTCCGGCCGAGGGCTTGTGCCTGTGTGGCTGCCCTTTATAAGTGGCGTTGAAGTTTGGGTCTTACGCAACGGATGTCTGCGAACCGTGTCAGGTTGGGAACAAAGCAGCACTAAGCAGAATTTTCCGTGTGCCGTGAGGGTGCCTGGCGGAGTTAACTGTAAAGGTAACGCATATGGGTTTGTGTTCGAAGCAGGACGCACGGTCTTTGATTTATATTCTGAATGATTTTTGAAAGTGGAAGGTGTTGGATTATTTCGTGGAAATGAGATGGTCCGGCACTTTTTTTGATAAAATTGGCACAAGGGGCTTGAGTGTCGGGAGTGTAATGCAATAAGGAAAGAGGGGATGATATGGAAATTAAGGTAAGGCAGGCAAACGATGGTGATTTGGATGAAGTTGAAAGACTGTATGGAGAATTGAACGATTATCTTGCGGAGCATGTGAATTATCCCCGCTGGAGCAGGGAAGTGTATCCTTTGCGTGAGCATGCGGAGGAAGGACTGAGAGCCGGGAATCTGTACGTTGCTTTGTGTGGGGAGAAAATTGCGGGTACAGTTATATTTTTGTATGAACAGGGGGAGGCATATCGGTCGGTAGAATGGCAGATTGATTTTGATGTTCCGGTAATTATTATTCATATTCTGGCGGTGCATCCTGCCTATATGGGATGCGGAGTGGGAAAGGCTCTGTTGGAATATGCGGAAGAACTGGGCCGAAGCCAGGGGATGCGGGCAGTCCGCTTAGATACATTTGAAGAGAATCTGCCTGCGGTCCGATTATATGAAAAATGTGGTTTCAGCTATAGAGGCCTGGTTGATCTGGGACTGGAGGAAATTTATGGATTAAAGTGGTATAAGGCGTTTGAAAAGATACTTTAGGTTGTGTGCTTTTGCCTTCAGGAGAAAGGAGCGGATATGAGGCTGTTTCATGTAAGTGAGGAGAGCGGTATCAGGGTTTTTGAACCGCGGATACCTTTAAGAAAGGATCTGGATCAGACTGTGGGGCTGGTGTGGGCGATTGATGAAAAAAGGCTGCCCAACTTTCTGACGCCCCGGGATTGTCCGAGAGTTACCTATCATGTAGGGGAGAATACGACGGAGGAGGACAGGAAGAGATTTTTTTCATCCCCGGGGGTTTCTCATGTGGTAATACTGGAGCACAGGTGGTTTCCTGCCATGCTGGATACGGTTCTGCATCTGTATGAATTTAATCCGGGTGAATTTACGCTCCAGGATGATATTGCAGGGTATTATGTTTCCAGTTCGGTTCAGATACCTGTCGCAGAATATGAAATTAAAAATCCCCTTCAGGCGCTGATAGATCGGGGTGTTGAGGTCAGATTTACGGATCGGTTGTGGGAGGCCGCCGGGGAGGTGAAGGCGTCAACCCTTAACTGGTCGCTCTGCAGAATGGGGTATGCACAGCCGTAGCGGGAGGAAAACAGCCCCCATAATTGACGAAAGCTATTAAAAAGCGCCCACATCTGCCATATTTTGTGCATTGTTCCTTTCCGTGCGTTTACTTTATAATGAAAAAAGGTAACAGCTCAGCTCTTTCTGAACTGTTAGGAAAAAAGATACTGCCCGGAGCAGGTCTTATTACATAAAACGCACAGAAAGGAATAGTACATTGAAAAAAATTATTTTATATTCTCTCATCACATCTATGATTGTTTCCGCGTTTGCAGGAATTATGGGCCTTTCTGCGCAGGCTGCGCCGGTGAGTGTACCTCTGGAAAAGACGGTTGTGGGCTATTATACCTCCTGGGCTTCGGCTAAGGGCTATACGCCGCTGCACGTTCCGGCACAGAAGCTGACCCACCTGAATTACGCATTTGCCGGAATTGATCCGGCTGCCAACAGCATCGCCCTTGCCAATCCACAAAGGGATCTTAAGAATTTTGAGCAGCTCCGCAGCTTAAAGGCGGCAAATCCCGGACTGAAAACCCTGATATCCGTAGGGGGCTGGGATGATTCTGTTTATTTCAGCGCTGTTGCTGCCACTGAGGAGAGCAGGAACAGCTTCGCCGAAAGCTGCCGGGCCTTTCTTGTGGCCCACGGTTTTGACGGAGTTGATCTGGACTGGGAATATCCGGTGTCCGGCGGAAAGGCCGGGAATCTGTCCAGCCCCGGAGATACCGGGAACTTTACGCTGCTTCTTTCCACAATCCGGCAGAAGCTGAATGAACAGAGCCTGATTGACGGCAAACAATATTATCTGACAATTGCCGGGGCGGCCAATCCCAACTATCTGAAGAAAATTGAAGCGGGCAAGGTAGCGGAGCTGGTGGATCATATTTTTGTTATGACCTATGATATGCATGGGCCGTGGGACAGCCGGTCGGATTTCGGCGCGCCCCTATACAGTCCGTCAGAATACAGCCCCCAGTATAAAAACAGTGTATTTGAGGGGATATCCGCGTACCTGAATGCAGGAATTCCAGCAGGCAAGCTGGTTCTGGGAATCCCTTTTTACGGCTATCTTTATGAGGGTGTTTCGGAAAATAACAACGGCAGGTACAGCGCCTTTTCTTCCGCCCGTGCGGTCACCTACGATGCGGTAAAAAATAATTACCTGAACCGCCCCGGTTTTCGCTCCTTCTATCATGAAGAAGCATTTGTACCATATTTATATGGAAACGCAGCCTTCCTTTCCTACGAGGATACCCGGTCTGTAGGCGCTAAAGCCATGATGGCCCGGAATCTGGGACTGGCAGGCGCCGGGATCTGGGAGCTGTCGCAGGATACGGGAGGGGAACTGCTGGAGAGCGTTTATGCAGGAGTGAACGGGAAATAATTATCAGGAACTGACAACGGTATATGTTATGTTAAAGCACTTGCAAAACATCGTCCCATTACGTATAGTAAGAAGCAGCAGGAAAGGAACGGACGATGAAAAAAGAGGAAGCGGATTACATAAAAATCATGTCGGACTGTACGCTGTGCCCAAGAAACTGCCATGCCGACAGGCTTGGCGGAAAAACGGGCTATTGCGGGCAGACCGCGGAAATAAAAGCCGCCAGGGCGGCGCTGCATTTTTGGGAGGAGCCGTGTATTTCAGGAGATAACGGTTCAGGTACTGTTTTTTTCAGCGGCTGTGTGCTCCGGTGTGTGTTCTGTCAGAACAGGAATATTGCCGAGAGCAGGGCCGGCAGGGAAATTACGGTGGAAAGGCTTGCGGACATTTTCCTGGAGCTGCAGGAGAAGAAAGCCAATAATATCAATCTGGTGACGCCCACCCATTTCGTCCCCCAGATTGCGTTGGCGCTGGAACGGGCAAAGGAGGCGGGGCTGCGCATCCCGGTGGTTTACAATACCGGAAGCTATGAGAAGGCGGATACGCTGAAAAGGATGGACGGCCTGGTGGATATTTATCTGCCGGACATGAAATATGTTTCCCCTGCGCTGGCGCAGAGATATTCCCACGCACCTGATTATTTTGAAACGGCCTCCCTGGCGGTGGCGGAAATGGTAAGGCAGGTGGGAGAGCCGGTTTTTGACGGCAATACGGGGCTGATGAAAAAGGGAGTCATTGTGCGGCATCTGGTGCTGCCCGGCTGTACGGCGGATTCCAAAAAGGTGATCCGGTATCTGTATCAGACCTATGGGGACCGCATTTTTATCAGCATTATGAACCAGTATACCCCGATTGGTGAATTTCTGGAGTCCCCGGAGCTGAACAGGCGTGTGAGCAGAAGGGAGTACGACAGGGTGGTGGACTTCGCCCTTGAGCTGGGTGTGGAAAACGGTTTTATCCAGGAAGGGGAAACCGCGGAGGAAAGCTTTATACCGGAGTTTGATGGAGAAGGCCTGTGAGCGTGTCACAGGCCTTTTTTCTAAATGATGGGAATGGCCGGTTTTAATCTCAAAAACATGGAACTTACATGTTACAGTTCAGACAGGGCCGTCCATTTTCTGTGCAGACCGTGAGAAAACGTGCCGGCGGCCTGGAAAAAAGAATTGTATCATGGCTCAGGGTGGGTTATGATGAAGGTATGTAACAATTGAAAAATGCACAGAGAGGAAAAGTCTATGGGGGAAACAAAAGCTTATACATTTAAGGTAAAACCGCAGGAGGATTCCAATATATACAGGCTGATTCAGATTGACAGCGGCAAGACGCTGGATGATCTGCACAGCGCCATACTCCGGGCCTTTGATTTTACGGCAGAGCATCTGTATATGTTCAGCAGAAACAGGAAGCCATATGACAAAGACGGTTACTATTCGCCCTATGATGAAGAAGGAAGGAGGGCGGATCAGGAAACCCTTTCAGGGCTGGGCTGGAAGCTGAAGGAAACCTGGCTTTATTTGTATGATTTCGGCGATGACTGGATGTTTGATGTGACGTTAGTAAAGATGGAGGATACGGAGAAAAAAGCGAGGACGCGCCAGCTGGAAGGAAAAGGCATACTGGAACAGTACCCTGCTTATGAAGAGGAAGACGGCTGGGATGAAGAGGATGACTGGGAAGACGCTACGGAGGATTTTGCGGAGGAGGCGGAAGATGCGCCCTTTGAGGATAATATCCTGCGGGATTTTTTCCTTGGAGAGGACTGGGACGAGGAAGACGATCTGGATATCATGTCTCCGGTGGAAGTGCTGCCCACGAACAAAACCATGGAAAAGCTGCTGAAGCAGAAGAGCAAGGAGGAGCTGGAGGCTCTGATGGGCAGGATGGGGATAGCGCTGCCCCCGGTCCCCAAGGGAAAACGCAAGGTCCCTGTTTATGCTGCGGCCCTGGCAGAGGAGCTGAATAAGGATATGGAGCCGTTACTCGGGCTGCTTACCGGAGAAAGCATGGAATTTCTGGTCCGGCTTACGGAGGGAAAGAAGGTTACGTTGGCAGACTGCCTGGGTATGCTGGGGGAACTGGATGTTTATTTTGCCTGCGGGCTTGCGGATTTGGAGGATTTTGATGAGGGAGTTATCAGGCTGACGCCGGAAGCCGGAAAATGTGCGGAAATTTGTTCGCAAAAGAATAGAAGGCAGCAGATCGAAGTGATTGTAAAGCTGGAGTCCAACATGAAAAGGTTCCTGAATATGTATGGGGTGATGGAAGCGGAGAAGCTTCTGCCGCTGCTCAATTCCTATACCGGCTGCAGCATGGAGATGGAAGAGTTCTATGACAAAGTTTTGGTGCCAAATGCTTGTTGGGACAACATCACTGTGCTGAAGATGGAGGGAGATGAAATTATTTATGTCTCCATCCTGGAGGAAGAGGACGCCGAATGGGTGCTGTCGCAGAGAGCGGAATTCGATGAAATTAAGGATTACAGGGAGTTCACCACGCAGGAGAGGAAGGCGCTTGAACAGGGAGGAATTATATCCTTGATTCCATCTATGAAGGAGTTGATGGACTATCTTCTGGATGTAAAAGAAGTGGAAGAAGAGGAATGTATGTTCCTGGTATCCGAGCTTTTGCATGAAGGTATGCTGGGCGTTGATATTGAGAATTTTATCGCTGAGTGCGGAGATATGCTCAGGGATAATGATATCCGGATGACACACAGATTCAGGGAAATGGTGGAAGCGGTGTTGGAGGAATGCCCGTCGGCGGTTCTGAAGGGTTACTCTATGAAGGAATATGGAAAAATGATGGAGGAATAGAGAGCATGACTCGGCATGAGGAAATAATCATGGATGTTTTTCTCTGTACAAGGTTCAATGAACGGGCGGAGCTTGTACAGAGGATGAGAGTAAAAAGGTAATTCCGCCCTCATTGGATTTTGTACTTATAGGAAGAAAAAAACTATAAGGAGAAAAACCAATGAAACAGCTCACAAATAATAAATCGGGATTTACGTACTATATTATATTCTGGCTCAGCCAGTCCGTTTCCCAGCTGGGAAGCGCCATGACGGGTTTTGCCCTGATAATCTGGGCTTACAAACAGACGGATTCCGCGATGGCGGTATCCCTGATGACCTTTTGTTCTTATGTGCCTTACATTCTTGTCAGTCTTTTTGCAGGTTCATTTATTGACCGGCACCGGAAAAAGACGGTTATGCTGGCGGCGGATTCCGCCGCTGCTGTGTGCACTGTTTTTGTCTGGATGCTGCTGATTAACGGCAGGCTGGATATCCGTTATATTTACGTGGTGAATGCGGTAACAGGCTTTATGAATGCGTTTCAGTTTCCGGCGCAGTCAGTGGCAGTCGGGATGCTGGTGCCCAAGGAGCTGTATGCGAGGGCAAGCGGTATGGATTCCTTTTCTTCCAACCTGCTGACGGTGGTGACACCGGTGCTGGCGGCTTCCGTCAGCGCCTTCTGGGGGTTGGAGGGCGTAATTCTCGCGGATCTTGGCTCTTTTGTTTTTGCGTTCTGTGTCCTGCTCTTTTTCGTCCGGATTCCGGAGGAGTGCAGCAGGGAAAAGAAGAAAGAGAAGCCCTTTGCCGGCCTGAAGGAAGGGATTGGTTTCCTGAAAAAGGAAAAGGGCCTGGGATTTATGATTTTCAGCATGGCGTTGATTAATTTCTTTTCCCGGCTGACCTATGAAAATATTCTGTCGCCCATGCTTCTTGCAAGGAGCGGGGGAAATGAGCAGATTATGGGGCTGGTGAGCAGTGTGATGGGCATGGGAGGGATCGCGGGCGGCCTTTTGGTTGCCACCGGGAAGATAAAGGGAAAACCGGTGAGGATGATCTATCTGTCCGCCGCTTTTTCCTTCCTGTTCGGGGATTTGGGGATCGGCATGGGCAGGGGTGCCTGGAGCTGGTGCCTGGCAGGGCTTGCGGCAAGCGTTCCTATTCCCCTTGTAGCCGCGGGACAGCGTATTATTCTGTATCACCGGGTTCCCCGGGAGATACAGGGAAGAATTTTTGCAGCAAGAAATGCGCTGCAGTATTGCAGCATCCCGGCGGGCCTTCTGCTGGGAGGCTGGCTGGCCGACTATGTATTTGAACCGTTCATGCAGAGGGGATCGGCTGCGGCACAGCTGCTTGGCAGGCTGGTTGGGACAGGGAGCGGAAGCGGAATGGCGCTGATGTTCCTGTGCACCGGCGTGCTTGGAGCAACGTCAAGCCTTTACTGGTATTGCAACAGGGAAATACGGAAGCTGGAGGAAGGGCTGGAGTGACAGCACTTTATAAGATGCAGGGGGAAAACAGTATCTGTTTTCTTCCCTGCTTTTTTGTATAAAAAGGGATATTCAATCAATGCGTTTTTATGGATGTGGTTTTTGTGTCGGGGTTATAAAAGCAGGGAAGGAATTTCGGACAACGTATGGCACTGGCATCCGGCTGAACCATCACCATTTTGGTGTACAAGGATGGTATTCATGCCGGCGGCCTTTCCGCCCTGGATATCAGCGACTGGATTATCTCCAATCATACAGCTGTAATCAGGAGAACCCGCGACATGCAGAGCATGCCGGAAAAGTTCAATCCGGGGCTTTTCATAACCGATGAGGGACGATACAAAATAGCCTGAAATATACGTGGATAATCCCAGTTCCTTTGCTACAGAAGAAAGTTCGGGATAATTATTAGACAAAATATAATTTTTATAGCCCATATCAATGCACAGCTTTAATACAGGGACAGCGTCATCGTAAAGGGTATAGTTTCCGCTGTCCAGTATTTGCTGTCTGAAATGATTATTTATAATCATTTCTTTGGCTTGGGGTACGCCCAATTTTTTATAAAATAAGGAAAACCTGTCATAAAGGGCAGTCCACCACTGTTCTCCGGTTTTATCAGTATATGCAGCTTCGGGTGTATACCAGGAGCATGCCGTCCGCAGGAAGGCTCTGATCTCATCCGGGGAAACCATAAAGTTGTGTTTTGATAGCGCGGTATGCATGGCGTCTAAAAATGATTCGTTGGGATGAATCAGAGTGCCGTCAAAATCCCAGAATAAGGCTTTTTTCATGGAGATACCTCTCATCTTGTATCAGGCTTTGGATGTACTTTAGCTATATTTCCTGTTTCACAAACACCTTGCAGCTGATCCAAAACATCAAAAATGTCCAGATAACCACAAGGAAAGGCGCAATACACAGGCCTGTAAATGCCAATTTGTCCGTAATTACCACGCCGCCCATGGAAAGCAGCTTAAATACAAGCAGGCCAAGGACAACGGGAATCAGAAAAGCCACTATAGAAAGGATTCGGGCCTTTTCCGCGCCGAACCTGAAAAGCAGGGGAATGACGATGCTTCCGAAAAAAATTCCCGCGCATATGCCTGCGCCGGCCACGGCAGCAGTGGTGAGCCATTCCGTAGGATCTGCCGGGTGGAAGCTGCCGAGGATAAGCCCGCCGATAATTCCCAGAACCAGGCCGGATACTGCGCCGAAGGCGGTGAAAATAAGGAGGACAATAAACTTGGCGGCAACCAGATCCTGTTTTGTAACAGGCATGACAAGCGCGTATTTTTCCCATTTTGACATGTTATCAAAGGAGAAGGTGGTAATGACCATCATGCTGCAAAGCACACAGGAAGTAGTGATATAGCCGGGCGCTCCGCCCTGGGGGAGCATAATAAAAACGAACATCACCAGGAGCAGCCCAAGCGAGCGCATATTGTGGGTAATATTATAGATATCCTTTAATATCATACTTTTCATTTCACCTGTTCCCCCTTTACATAAAGCAGAAGAATGTCATCAATGGAAGGATTGTCAATTACGATGCTCCGGTAGCGGGACATTGCCTTATTCTTGTCTTCCACGAGTACGTCCCACTGGTAGTCGTTTTTACGCCAGGCCAGGATGTCAGCGGGATCCAGCCTGTGAAAATCCTCCGTGCCGCAGCGGAGAATGCCGTAGTTGTAGATCAGCTCGTCCTTGGGCTTGCTGAAAACGATTTTTCCCTGGTGGATAAAGGTGATGTAGTCGGCAACCTTTTCCAGATCCGTTGTGATGTGGGAGGACATCAGGATGGAATGTGTCTCATCCTGGATAAAATCCAGGAAAACATCCAGGATATCGTCGCGCATTACCGGATCCAGTCCGCTGGTGGCTTCGTCCAGGATAAGCAGCTTCGGATGGTGGGAAAGGGCGGCTGCAATGGAAAGCTTCATTTTCATGCCCTTGGAAAAGGTTTTGATTTCCTTGTCTGCAGGCAGTTGGAACTGGTCCAGAAAGCCCTTATAGGCAGCCGGGTCCCACTGGCGGTAAGCGGCAGCAGAGATCTTGCCCACCTTGACGGGGGTGAGGGTTTCATAAAAGTTAATGCCGTCAAACACAACGCCGATATCTTCCTTCAGCTGCCTGGGATTGTGAGAAAGCTCTTTGCCCCAGAATAAAATATTTCCGTCATCCTTCCGGATCAGGTCGAGCACGGCATTGATGGTGGTGCTTTTGCCCGCGCCGTTCTCCCCGATCAGTCCCATGATGGTTCCGCAGGGCAGTGTGAAGGATACATGATCCAGCTTAAAGCCGGGATATTCTTTTGTCAGGCCATTGATTTGTAATGCAGGTTCCATATAAACTCCCGTCCGCGTACTTTAAGACGCAAATATAATCAGGAAGAGACTTTGCCTGCCCGTCCCAGACGGCATGCTGCCGCAGAGGGAAGGCCGGTGTCCGCTTTCTGTCTCCTTAAAACAAAGTCAGTTTTCTGTGTCCTCATAGAACAGAGTGATCAGCTCTGTCAGCTTATCCGGGGAAATTCCGCAGCCGCGTGCCATTTCAACGGCCTCCTGCAGGTGTTCTTCTATTTTGCGCTGCTGTTCCTCCTGGAACAAATCCCTGTTTGCAGCGGATACGAAGCTGCCGCGTCCGACAGTTGTTTCGATAAATCCGTCTCTCTGCAGATCCTCATAAGCCTTCTGAACAGTGATAACACTGATATGCAGCGATTTTGCCAGCGCCCGCATGGAAGGGATCGGCTCCCCTGCCTGCAGCTGGCCGGTGATAATCATTGCCTTTATCTGTGTGGTAATCTGTTCATATATGGGCTTGCTGGAGTTATTACTGATTATTATTTCCACAAAACCCCTCCGGAGTGTTTTATAGTGTACTTATCGTACAAGTACACTATAAAACACTATATGCGGGATGTCAATAGGGTTTTTACAATATAAGAAGAAAAACAGTATCGCAATATAAACGGGAAAACAGGGTTCCATAGTGCAGACAGAAAAATAATGGTTGCTGTGAGGGTACAGAACAATTACAAATAATGATATAATAGTAACAATTCAGACGGGACGAAACTGTTATATTTAGTAAAATCATGGCTAAGGGGAAAAGAAGTGAAAATACACATTATTGGATGCAGCGGAACAGGAAAATCATATCTGGCAAAAAGGTTATCTGAAAAATATAATATCCCGCACTTTGATTTGGATGATATATTCTGGGACAATTCATCCGATAGGTATGGGGTAAAAATGCCTGATGAAAAGAGGAATCAATTGCTGGACGATATCCTCCGGAAAAATAATTGGATTATAGAAGGCGTGTTTTATGACTGGCTTGATGGCAGCTTCCGTGATGCGGATGTAATTATTCTTTTAGATATTCCGAAAAGAGTTTACCGTTTTCGTATAATCCGCCGTTTTGTTAAGAGAAAACTTGGAATGGAGCGGGCGAAGAAAGAAACACTTTCTTCGCTCGTGGCCCTGCTGAAGTGGACAGATAAATTCCAGGATAAAAATCTTCCCCGGATATATGAAAAGTTAGGGAAATATCCGGATAAGACCATAATTTTACACAGCAGAAGAGAAGTGAATGACTATATAAAATAAGCAGATTACGGGCTGCAAACTACAACGATAACATTTTCCCGACATGACAATATAAATGCAGCAGCCTGCGCCATGCCGTTTTTAATCATCATCTTCCTCCGAAAGCGGCAGGCTGAAAATAAATTCCGTTCCCACTCCCTCGGTACTGATAACATTGATATTTTCATTATGCGCCTGGATAATTTCCCTTGTGATTGAAAGTCCAAGGCCGGTGCCCTTCTTATCCTTGCCCCGGGAAAGATCCGTTTTATAGAAACGATCCCAGATCAGCTTCAGGCTGTCCTTGGGAATGCCGATGCCGCTGTCCTTTACGGAGACGAATACCTTGTTCCTTTTTTCTGTGGTTTCAATCTTGATAACGGAATCGGAATGGGAAAATTTGATGGCATTGTCCATCAGGTTGTAGAGTACCTGCTGTATTTTACCCATATCCGCGTGTACAGGAAGCTGTTCGCCGGTAAGGACAAGCTCAATGGCGATATGCTTCTGCTGGCAGGTGCCCTCAAAGGAAGCCGCTGTATTGCGGATGATGGAGTTAACATCAAAATCCGATTTTTCCAGAACCATGCCCTTGGTGTTCAGGTTGTTCAGGGTGAGCAGGCTGTTGGTGAGCTTGGTGAGCCGTTCGGTTTCGTTTAGCACGATGTTCAGGTATTTTTCATGAAGCTCAGGCGGGATGGTCCCGTCCAGCATGGCTTCCAGATAACCCTTGATTGAGGTCAGGGGGGAGCGGAAGTCGTGGGAAACATTGGCGATGAATTTTTTCTGGTTGTCCTCTCCGCGGGCGATTTCACTGGCCATGTAGGAAAGGGAGGCCGCCAGATAGCCGATTTCGTCTTCACTGTCCACCTGGAATTCATAGTGCAGGTTGCCTGCGGCATACTGTTCTGTCGCCTCCGTAATTTTGCGCAGCGGCAGGTAAACCATTTCCGTAAAAAAGATAAGAATGATCAGGGACAGCAGGAACAGGATGACCAGGATAATATAGGAAATACTGAGCAGGCTTTCACTGGTGGAACGCAGCGACGCCATGGCGGTATGGATGACCACATAGCCCCGGACCTTGAAATTGGAGGTGATGGGCGCATAAACGCTCAGCATTTCCCCTTCGAAGCTGTCATAAAAGGTTCCGATGGTATAGTAGGAGCCGGCGGTTTCCGTAGCGTTGAAGCCCTCGATGATGCGTGGGTGATCCAAATCCACCGGAGTGGCGGTGTCCATAATCATACGGCCGGAGGGATTGATAATCCATATGGTGGAATCCAGGTAGACGGAAAGGGAATCCAGCTGTGTTTTTACCGTTTCCAGGGATGCTTCATTATTGTACAGATCCGATGCGTAGGTGTTGGCAATGAGTGTTGCTTCCTTATACAGCGTATCCGCTTTTTCTCTTTTCATATGCTCCAGGGTCATGCTGGATCCGAAGGAGGCGACGACGATGAAGCCGAAGAAGCCGAAAATCAGATATGCCAGCAGGAATTTTAAATAGAGGGTCTTTCTCATTGGTCCACCTCAGTTTTCATAATGTCATTTCTATTATACAGACCTGGTAATTATTCAGCAGCCTCGCAATTACCAAACCTTATACTATCTTACCATATTTGCCCTGCCTTGTAATCCCCTTTGCGGGATTTGCGGATTTGCCCTGAATTTGTGGTATTAAAAAGTATTCTATTCTATAATATAGGTATACAAATCAACATCTAAATTGGGGGAGGGAAAAAATGAAAGTCAAATTTCCGGATTACAATAATTGCATTACAAACATCCCAAATTCTATACTGAAATATTTTGGATATGAGGAAGGACGAAAAACAAGCAGCCTGTTAGATTCTTATCTGAAAAAAGAATATGATAATGTCGTTGTCCTTTTATTAGATGGCATGGGAAAATGTATAATTGACGGGAATCTGGATAAGGAAGGTTTCTTTCAAAGTCATTTGGAAGCGGTATATAGTTCTACATTTCCGCCGACGACAGTGGCGGCAACGACTTCTATGCTTAGTGGAATGAATCCATGTGAACACGGCTGGCTTGGCTGGGATTGTTATTTCCCGCAGATAAACAAGAATGTAACTGTTTTTTTGAACAAGGAGATGGAAACAGGTCTGTCTGCGGCTGATTATAATGTTGCATTCAGATATTGCGGATATGAAGACATTGTTCAAAAAATCAATCGGATATGCGGAAAAGAAACAGCGTATTACGTTCTCCCTTTTCTTGCTCCTTATCCGCGGACATTTGAAGATATCACCAACCGCATTGCTGATTTGTGCAGTCAGCCCGGCAAAAAATTTATCTATAGTTATTGGAGTGAGCCGGATACTACGATGCATAGAAAGGGATGCTATAGCGAAGAATCAAAGCAACTCCTTCAAGATATTGAGTCCAGGGTAGAAAAAATGTGCAGCGGGCTTGATAAAACACTGTTTATAATTACTGCGGATCATGGACATATGGATTCGAAATGTGTTGCAATCGGAGCTTACCCAAAGATTCAGGAATGCCTTGTCAGGTTGCCATCGATTGAACCGAGAGCCTTGAATCTCTTTATCAAACCGGAGAAAAAAGAACAATTTCTCAGTGAGTTTCAAAAAGAGTTTGGGGAGAAATTTTTATTGATGTCAAAGGAAGAAGTAATTCAAAGGCAATTGTTCGGACCAGATACAGAGCATCCTTCTTTTAGGGACATGTTAGGGGATTACCTTGCGATTGCAGTAAGTGACTTAACCATTTGCTGTACAAAGGAAGAGGCTGATATTTTAATCGGCGTGCATGCCGGAATGACAGATGAGGAGATGGAAATTCCGTTGATTATCATTGAGAAATGTAGCTTCTCTTAATTGGGGATAAGGAGAGTAGAAGTATGTCTGAAAAACCTGCAATTATTTTTATTACCTGTGATGAAATGCGCCTGGATACGTTAAGCTGCTATGGGGGGACTGCGGTGGATACACCGAACATAGACAGTCTGATGCATCAGGGGACAAAGTATGAAAACTGCTATACGGTGAGCCCTTTGTGTCTGCCTGCGCGCTGTTCCATGCTGACAGGGCTGTATCCGCATAACAGCGGGGCCTACAGTAATTTCCGCAGGTGTCCGCTGAATCAGAACCTGCCGAATATTTTTACGGAGTTGGGGAAGGCAGGGTATGCCACCTCGATGATAGGAAAATGCCATTTTGCACCGGTTCCCTATGATGAGACGAAACCGGACCGTACGCTGCCTTATGATGATTTTAAGGAATATTATATGTCGCTTGGCATTGATCATCTGGAGCTGCAGGACGATAAACAGGTATCGGTCTGGTATTATGATGATTACAGCAAGGAACTGGATCGGGCCGGGTATCTGAAGGAGTACCGTGACTGTACATGGAATGACAGTCTGGGCAAGGTATTTCCTTTTCCGGGACCGGTTCAGTGGCATCCGGACGCCTGGGTGGGCGATCATGGGGCGCATTTTATAGAAGCGGTTTCTTCCGGGGAAAAACCGCAATTTACCTGGATATCCTTCAGCGGGCCGCATTATCCGTTTGATGCGCCGCAGGAGTATTACGGGAGGGTCAATCAGGACGGGCTTCCTTCCTGCCGCCGCAGGGAGGGGGAACTGGAGGATGCCGCAAGAATCCATCATGACAGCTACTTCGGCGGCGGGCATATCGACGGGTGCGGCACTGCGCCGGGACACGCCTGCCGGAATTATACAGAGGATTACTGGAAACGGCTGCAGATCAGCTATTATGCCAATATCGCGCTGATTGATGATGAGGTGGGAAAGATATTGGAGGCAGTGAAAAAACGTTATGGCGAAAATGCGCTTGTGATTTTTACCGCCGATCATGGAGAAATGCTGGGAAACCATGGTGTCTGGGGGAAACATGATTGTGCGTATGATGATGTATGGCGGATCCCACTGCTGGTGCGTTTCCCGGGACAGAGTGAGCCTGCTGTCTGCAGGGGGATGGTCAATCTGACGGATATCCTCCCTACGTGCCTGGCGGCCGGGGGCGCGCAGCCTGTTGTGTGTGACGGCCGGGCGCTGCAGGAGAGAACGGAATATCCGGCGTATACCTTCAGCGAATCCGAGGGCTTCTGCGCAGTAACCGATGGCAGCTGCAAATATGTCCATGTGCAAAAAGACGGACATAATCACCGGGAGTTCCTGGATCTGCGCAGTGATCCGGAGGAGTTTGAGAATCAGATGGACAATCCGGAGCTTGACGGGGATAAGGCGCGGCTGATGGAACGTATGATAAGCCATTTTATGCCCCATGTACTGCCATAAAAAACAGCGGTAAAAAAAATGGCGGAGGCTGATATGGTACTTGTCTGCTTGACAAGAGCCATATCAGTCTCCGCCGGTTTTTGTTATCTTACCTCAAATTTATATCCAATCCCCCAAATCGTAGCGATTCTCCAGGACTCATGGTCTTTGATTTTTTCTCTCAGACGCTTGATATGTACATCCACGGTACGGGTATCACCGATATATTCATAGCCCCAGATCTGATCCAGAAGCTGTTCCCTGGTAAAAACATGATTGGGAGAGGAAGCGAGGAAATAAAGAAGCTCCAGCTCCTTGGGCGGCATTTCCACGGATTTTCCCATGTAGATGACGGAATAGTTGGTCTGGTTGATGGTGAGATCCGGGTATTCCACACACTTGATGCCTGTGGGCTCCGCAGCTGCGGGAGCCGCCTTATAACGGCGCAGCACGGCTTTGACGCGGGCCACCAGCTCCTTGGAGTCGAAGGGCTTTTCCATGTAATCGTCGGCGCCCAGCTCCAGCCCAAGCACCTTGTCAAAAATCTCACCCTTGGCGGAAAGCATGATGATGGGAATATTGGATTTGCTCCGTACCTCGCGGCATACCTGATAGCCGTCGATGCCGGGGAGCATCAGATCCAGCAGGATCAGGTTGGGGGTAAAGCTGTCCACTGCGGAAAGGGCGGATTCCCCATCCCCCACAATCATGGTTTCAAAGCATTCCTTAGTGAGGTACAAAGAGATCAGCTCCGCAATATTGTTGTCGTCGTCCACAATCAGAATTTTCTGTTTATTTACCATGTGGTTAGTCTCCTTTGCTGTGACAAGTGGGCATGCTTTCACAGGCTCCGGCGGCCCGGTCGCCAGAATCCTTATGAAAGCAGGCTCAGGATTTAAATTCTACTATGGTGACACCTGCGTCTCCTTCGCCGTATTCACCCAGGCGGTAGGATTTCACATATTTCACCCTGCGCAGGTGGTTCTGTACTGCGCTTCTTAACGCGCCCGTCCCCTTGCCGTGTACGATACGCACACTGGGCAGGTGGGCCAGATAGGCGTCATCCAGATATTTGTCGAGAACGGACATGGCTTCGTCCACTGTTTTGCCCAGAAGGTTAATCTCCGCGGAAACAGAGAGGGATTTGGACATGCGGATTTTGCCGGAGCCGGTACGCGCGCCTTTGGCTGTGGTCGCGGCATCCTTTTCCTGGACAAGGACCAGATCGCGTATATTTGTCTGGGTACGGATAATGCCGCACTGTACGAACAGGTTGCCTTTATTGTCGGGAAGCGTGCTCACGGTTCCCTTCAGTCCCATGGATACGATGCGCACGGTTTCACCCAGCTTAAGCTGGGAGGGCTTCAGGCCGGCTGTTGCGGGCTGATCGTTTTTAACGGCCAGCTTTTCATTTTTGTCGGAGATTTTCCCGCGCAGCTTTTCCCTTGCTTTTTCCAGATCCTTCATGGAAGCGCCGGGACCGGCTTTCTGGAAGGCGCGGATGGTTTCGTCCGCTGTATTTTTGGCATCCTGGAGGATTTCGCGGGCCTGTTCGTTGGCTTCGCGTAAAATCCGTTCCTTAGCCTGGTCGATTTTTTCCTGTTTGGCTTCCAGCTGCTTCTTCAGCGTTTCTACTTCCCTCTTGTAAGCGGCGATTTCCTGCTGTTCCTTCTCTATTGTAACACGGCTTTGCTCCAAATCGGTAAGCAAATCTTCAAAGCTTTTATCCTCCGCGCTGATCTGTGTGCGCGCGGCATCGATAATTTCGTCGGAAAGCCCCAGCCTGGAAGAGATGGCAAAGGCGTTGCTCTTGCCGGGTATGCCGATGAGCAGCCGGTAGGTGGGACGCAGGGATTCCACGTCGAACTCGCAGCAGGCGTTTTCCACAAAGGAGGTGGAAAGGGCATAGACCTTCAGCTCGCTGTAGTGTGTGGTGGCCATGGTGCGGATACCCCTGTCGTGCAGGTAATTCAGGATGGCGATAGCCAGCGCCGCTCCCTCGGTGGGGTCAGTGCCGGCGCCCAGCTCATCAAAAAGACAGAGGGAATCGGCGTCTGCATTTTTCAGGATGGAGACGATGGAGGTCATATGAGAGGAGAAGGTACTCAGGCTCTGCTCAATGCTCTGCTCATCCCCGATGTCCGCATAGACCTCATGGAAAATGGAAAGCTCCGAACGGTCCAGGGCGGGAATATGAAGGCCGGCCTGCCCCATCAGGCAGAAAAGCCCCGTTGTTTTCAGGGATACCGTCTTACCGCCGGTATTGGGGCCGGTGATGATGAGCAGGTCATAATCCCTTCCCAGGCGGATGTCGATGGGCACCGTGGTTTTCTTATCCAGGAGGGGATGTCTCGCCCCCCTGATATTAATAATGTGTTCGTTGTTAAATACAGGCTCCGTGGCGTTCTGCTCCAAGGCAAGGGATGCCTTGGCAAAAACAAAGTCCAGGCGCGTAAGGATTTTCTGGTTTTCCGCAATATCCTCTGCGTGGTCGGCAACCTGGGCGCTGAGAGCGGCCAGAACCTTTTCTATTTCTTCCTGTTCTTTGATTTCCAGCTCGCGCATCTGGTTGTTCAGATTAACCACCGCGGCAGGCTCAATGAAAAGCGTGCTTCCGGTGGAGGACTGATCGTGGATCATGCCCGGCACCTGGCTCCGGTATTCGGCCTTGACCGGGATACAGTAGCGTCCATTTCTGGAAGTAATCAGGGCATCCTGCAGGTAGGAATGCAGGGAGCCGTTTACCATGCCGGACAGCTGGGAATGGATGCGGTCCGTGGTAACCGCCATGCTGCGGCGCACATGCTTCAGGCCGGGGCTGGCGTCGTCGCTGATTTCCTCTTCGGAAAGGATGCAGCGGTAGATTTCGTTGGAAACGGGGGTCAGCGGCTCAATCCCCTGAAAAAGAGGGGTAAGGGAATCCTCCTCCATGTCCTCCCTTTCCTGCCGTCCGTAGGCCTTAACCCGTCCTGCATTCTCCAGAAGCCCTGCGATTCGCAGAAGCTCCGGCGCGGAAAGCGTAGCTCCGATTTCCAGGGATTTCAGGCTCATGCCCAGCTCCCGGTTGTTGCCGAAGGAGATGCTGCCTTTTTTGAAAAGACGGGTGAGGGCGTCTCCTGTTTCCCTCTGGGCGGCACGGATGTCGTCCAGCTCCGTCATAGGTGTCAGCTCGCGGCAAAGCTTGCGTCCCGGGTCAGAGGTCGCATGCTCGGTGAGGCGGGCGATAATTTTGTTATATTCAAGCGTTTTTAATACTTTTGCGTTCATTTTCTGGTAATATTACTCCTTTTTCATGAAAGAGGGCAGCGGCGGGTCATCGCTGCCGATAGTAGGTATGCATTGACATTGGTGCCTTGTGGGAACCGGTATGGCGCAGCCCTGCTGTCTGCGGCATTTAACGGGTTACCGACATTATAGCATGGCGGGGGGAGAGATCCAATAGCGGAAAAGTGCAGAATGAAGGAAAAAGAATTGTCTTTATTAACCGTGAAACTGCATTTTAGATTCAGATATGGCGAAAGGAATGTATTTTAGTGTGAAAATGCAGAAATAAGTAACTGTGAGGGGGCTGGGAAACTGTGCATGAAAGTGGTCCGAGCTAATGGGAATGTAAAACGGAGGAGGGTTTCGGATGTTGTTAACAAAAATATATCCTTGGGTTTATCAAAAGGAATGGTGCGTTTTCTATTAAGAAAGCTAATTGGAGGACAAAATTGGTCTTTTTAGGGTAAATGTAACAATAATAATATTTATCTTTTATAATGATATAAAAGCATGAAAATATAGGGGGACATAATGGATGATATAAAAATATCTAATAGTATTTACCTATCAGCAGCCACTTTAGAAATAATAATAATACTTTTATTAAAAGCTAATTCCTCAATCGCATATTATCATGGATTAGTCTGGTGTCTGCCAATAGCGTTAATTTCAATACCAGTTTACAGGTGTATAAAGAAATTTCTATAAAAACTATGGATTGAAAAAATTAATGAACAACAGGTGCCGCAGTTTTTATGAAGTTATTTTTTATTATGATGGAGAAACTAATGAGAATAAAAAAGATAATATTATCCGTATTCACTGTATTGTTATTGGGGACAGCAATGTCTGTCCCTGTATCCGCGGCAAAAACAACGCCGACTCCGAACTTTGGGTATGTAGATATTCTTGTGAATGAGGAATCGGGACTCATTTTTGAAACAAGGACAGCTGCTGTTGACGGAAGGCCGGCGGGCACAGTATTTGAAGCAGAAACCTGCTATTCGCAGGCGTTTGTAAACGAACCGGCAATACCGGGACAGGAAACGTCAAGGACATTTATTCATAGCATATATGATCAGAATCATCAGAAGATTGCAACAGTGTGTTCCACATTGCGCAGCGTAAATTCTCAGGCGGATTCATGGGCACAGATTCTGGATATTTCGGCTAGTGCTGACGAATCTGCTGAGGCAGATTATCAGATTACCTTTGATACTTCAAGAAAAGGGGCGGACGGGTATTTATACATCTATTTTGATGGAGCGCCTGCCGGTACAATGCATTATAAAATCTTCACGGAGGGAACAAAGGAAAATTCCTGATAATTAATTTCCATATGCCAGTGATAAAGGCTGCCGCTTAACAAATAAAAATTTGTTAAGACGGCAGCCTTTTTCCGCAACAGTGCAGACGGTCCTGAACTGTTGTCTTTTTCTGCTTTTTGCGACCAAAAAGCTGCATTTTAGGGTCAGATGTAACAAATATGATGCATTTTACTGATAAAATGTAGAAAACTATAATCGCGAAAGCGCCGGACAGCTGTGAAAAGGAGCGGTACGGCGCAGATACAGGCCGCAAAAGAGGGGGATGGGAATTTGATAAGGATAGCCCTGGTTGATGATGATACTAATTTTCATATTATATGCAGCAGATATGTGAGAGAGTTTTTCCATGCAAATAACAGAATGCATGAGCTGCGGCTTTACAGCAGCCCGGAAATGGTAATATATGATTTAAAAGAGGGAAGGGATTCGGACGTTTATTTTCTGGATGTGGAAATGCCGGGAATGAACGGCTTTGAACTGGCGGAGAAAATACGGGAGCATTCCCCGGAGGCCTGCCTTATTTTTCTGACTTCCCATACGGAGCTGGTAATGGAGGGCTATGAGGTAAAGGCGTTTGCCTACCTGCCAAAGAGCCTGGCCGGGGAAAAAATCAGGCCTGCTCTGCAGCGTTTCCTGGATGAATATAAAAAGAAGAAAAAGAAAGCCTATCTGATAGAGACGCCCTCCAGATTCGAACGTGTGGAGTATGATGAGATTATCTATCTGTACAGAGAAAAAAAGTATGCCGTCCTCGTACTGCAGGACAGGCAGGTGCATGTGAGAAAACCGCTTCGGGTAGTTTGTGAGGAACTGGATTCGGAAAACTTTATGTTTATTGAAAGGGGATTTGTTGTTAATATAGAACATATCCTCAGGCTGGCGGATCGGGATCTTACCATGAGAAACGGTGATGTGCTGCCTGTGGGGAGAACCTATTTGAAAACGGTGAAGAGGATGCTTCTTCATTTTTGGAAGGACAGGATATAAGGGCTATGATAGGAATGAGGCTTGTACAGTGGCTGCTTACTGCCGCTGAAATGTGCGGTGTGTTTTATATTTTTCTTATGTTTTTTGAGAGACGCAGCGAGAAAATGTGGAACAGCGTGCTGCTTGGCATAATGATAGTGGTATTGTCGGGACTGACGGTATGGCAGCGGGAGGATACCGCCATGTATTCCCGTTATTTTATGCTTGCATGTATCCTGGCAGTAACGGTTGCGGCGCTGGCTTTTTTCAGGACGGGATTCTGGAAGGGGTTACTGGCGACGGCACTGTATTTTGAGACGGTTTATTTCCTGGATGTATTATCCGGTTACCTGGGGCAGCTGGCGACAGGGGATGAGGATTTTGTCGCCGTTATCCAGAAAGTCCTGAACCCGGAGAGACTGTTTGTGATGACGGTGAGCAGGCTGCTGGTGCTGGGGGCTGTGCTGGCAGCCGTCCATTATAAAGGGATTGTCAGGAATATATTTGTGCGGTACAAGCTGGTGGTCGCTGTGTTTGTTTTGTTGGAGCATATCGGACTGCTTTATTGCGATCAGGTTTTCTATTCTTCTGTAGTGAAAAAGAGGCGGATTGATATTTATTTTGTGTTTTTCCCTTTACTGATTTTGTTTGTTCTTATTCTGACGATTGTTTTTATTCTGTATATGGAAAAGAAGAATGAACTGGAGAATTTCAGTATCCGGAACGAGATGGCGGAGAAAAGCTATCAGGAAATGATCATGCTTTATCAGCAGAGGGATCGGATTTATCATGACATGAAAAACCACATTGCCGTGCTTTCGGCACTGATGGAAGACGCTGATCCGGAGCCGGCAAGGCAGTATATCAGCAAGATTCAGAAACCGATCAGGGAGCTGGAGCAGAAAAGATATACGGCCAGCCGTATTGTGAATATTATTATGAATGACAAGGTGAGAAGGGCGGAAGCGGCAGGCATAAGCCTGCATGTGAAGGCGCTTGAGGTGGGGCGGAATGCTGTGGAGGATATGGACTGGTGCACGATTCTGGCTAATCTGCTGGACAATGCCATTGAGGCGTGCGAAAAGGTCCCGGAGGAAGAGCGGAGGATAGATTTCTACCTGGTTCAGAAGGACAGTATAATTATTCTGAAGATATCCAATCCCTACAGCCGCGGTATTCAGGCGGAGGGGGACAGGCTGCGGAGCCGGAAAAGAAATAAAGCGCTGCATGGGATTGGGCTGGAGAGCGTCAGAAATTCGGTGGAGAAGTATAATGGGACGTTTGAATTCTCTTATGAAGGGGAGGTGTTCAGGGTTAGTGTGATGTTGTTTGTATGAAGGTGAAGGCATGTTGACCTTCTAGATTAAAAGGTTTGTTGGAGGACATTTTTGGGCTTTTTAGGACGAAAGATACAATAATAAAATTAATTTACTATAATAAAATTATTGATAAAACAATATTTTATAACTTTCTTATGGCGAATTATATAGGGGGGGGGATTCCAATGCATTAATTTAGAAAATGAAGATAATTACAGAAAAAATGTATAAAAAAATTACTTTACTAAAGAGGAGGTTTTTATGAGAATAAAAAAAATAATGGCATCTGTTTTATCTGTATTATTACTGGGGATAGGGATGTCTGTTCCTGTGTCTGCAGCAGAAACAACCCCAGCTCCTAATTTTGGGGATGTTGACATTCTTATAAATGATGAGTTAGGGCTTATTATAGAAACAAGGGCAGTTGCTATTAATGGAAGACCAATAGAAAATTCCGCTGAATTAGAAACGGATTATTCACAAACAACTGATAATACTCGGGCGATTCCAGAACAAGAAACATCAAGAACTTTTACTCATAATATATATGATAGGAATCATACAAATATTGCAACTGTGTATTCTACAGTACGTGGAGTTTATTCTCAAGTGGATTCATGGGCGCAAATATTGGATATTTCAGCCTATGCTACTGGTTCCAATGCGGTAGTCTCTCAAATTACATTTAATACTTCAAAGAGTGGTTCTGACGGTTATTTATACATATATTTCGGTGGAGCATCATCCGGGACAATGCATTATAAAATTTATACGAATGGAACAATTTCAAATCTCTAATTATCTATATCCTTATCTCTACGAAACGGCAGCGTATATTTTCAAAGCTGCCGTTTTTTAATAAACAGTGAAGAATACAAAGAGACATCAGAATCAAGTATTTAACTGATCTATAAACTTTCTATCTGCCATATAGGTTTTTATATGATGAATTAATAATTGCGACTACAACATATTCCTTAAGTTTGTGAAGTAATTGGGTAAATTGTTATGTGTATATTTTGCTACTACTGAAAAGAAAAAATGAAAATGTGGCAAACAGTATTTACATTTAAGGTAGTTCGGTTATTTTAATTAAATGCGATTATTATAACACAATATAGGTATTTAAAAATCTGAATAATAAATGTATTTATTTTTGTTAAGTTAAATTTCGTTATAATTTCTAGATGGAAGTAATATGCTAAGATTTCAAATTATTTCTATGTTTTATATTATTGATAAAAATTTATAAATTTACATTTTGCGGTCAAAATCAGACATTTTAGGACAAGATAAAAAATTATATGTTTAATATGATATAATATCAACTTCATATATCCCAAATCATTGCAGTTTTTTATATCGTCTATTTATACGTATAATGAGGACATTTATGATAAAAATATCAATAGTTGATGATGATGAAGCTTTCGTAATACATATGAAAAATAAAGTGGAAAAATACTGTAAAGTAACCCAAACCGCCTGTCAAATTAGGACTTTTTCAAAACCACAATTATTTTACTATGAACTAGATGAGAAAATGCATTATGATATTTGTTTTTTGGATATTGAAATGCCTGAAATAAATGGAATTAAGCTTGCCGAGAAGCTGAGGGAATATGATAAAAATACCTATATTGTTTTTACAACTTCATATTTTGAGTTCGCAGCACATGGATATTCTTTAAAGGCATTTGATTTTATTCAAAAGAGTCTGTTGGATGAAAAACTGAACTTGACTCTTGAAAGCATTTTACTTGAAATAAAGAGGACTGAAAACAAATTTTACTGTATTGAAACGGATGTGCGTTTACAACGAATTAAATATAAAGAAATTATCTATCTTTATAAAAGTAATAAAAATACAGTCATTGTATCTATGGAGGATGAAATCCAGGTAAGGAAACCGCTGCAAACGGTTTTTCAGGAATTGAATTCAGAAGAGTTTATATGGGTGGAGAGAGGATATATTATTAACCTGGAACACATAATGGGAATGAATGGCAGGGATATCAGGCTGCGGGATGGTACAGTTATACGGGCGGGGAAAGCTCGCGCAAGATCGATAAAGGAAGCAATTCACGATTATTGGAGGAATTGGATGTGATATGGCTGCAGGGAATACAAGGGGGTTTATGTATTTTTGAAATATATGCTTTGTTTTATATTTTCAGTTTGTTTTTTGACAGGCGGTTTTGTGGGAAGAAACATGGCGTACTTCTGGTTACAGCAATAATTGTTCTAAGCAGTATTACAATATACCAAAGATATATTGCAGGGATGTATTCACGTTATTATCTTTTGTTGATTTCTTTATTATTTTCTTTACTGTTAATGGTATTATATAAAAACAGCTTTAAAAATATTTTAATCATAACTTTATTATATTTTGAAAACATATATTTTTGTGATTTATTTTTATTATTTTTCCTAAATAATATAAGACATGATTCAAAGCTTGCAACATATGTTCAACAAAATGTCTCAGGGGAGAGAATTATAATATTATTAATTACACGTGCAATCACAATTGCAATATTGTTCCTTCTTTATAAATATCAGGCAGACATAAAAAGAGCAGTATTTGAAAATCAAAATTATTTAGGTTTATTTACAATTTTTGAATTTATTGCCCTATCCTTTTGTGATAAAATATTTTATCCATTTCTGCAGGATAAAGTTAGAATCTATTTTATTATTTTTCCTGTACTAATTCTGTCTTTTTTTGTATTGTCTATAGTTTATATTATGTACTTTGAAAAGAAAAAAATGCTTCAAATAATGTCTGAAAGGATTTTAAACACAAAAATTAGTTATCAAAATTTAATTTTAGAATATAGGGATAGAGATTTGATATATCATGACTTGAAAAACCATTTATCTTTACTTACCAGTTTATTAGAAGCCGGCGATACGGAAAAAGCATTATTATATGCAAAAACTATAAGTGAACCGATTAAAGTATTAGAGAGAAAACGTTGGAGCGGAAACATAATAGTTGATATCATTTTAAATGAATTCTATACCAAGGCAAAGAGAAATAACATTAATACCAACATATTGTGTGGAAATCTTAGAGATTGCGGAGTGAGCGATAATGATTGGTGTATTGTTTTATTAAACTTACTCGACAATGCTTTAGAAGCATGTGAGAAAGTGGAAGAGTCAAAGCGATGGATTACTATAACAATAAAATGCAGAGAAAATATTATACTTCTGGAAATCAATAATAGTTTTGATGGCAAACTTCAGAAAGATAGGAATGGAAAATTACTTACTGCAAAACAGAATAATTTTTTACATGGTATCGGATTGGATAGTGTTGTGCGAATCATTGATAAGTATGGAGGGCTTATACAAATAAATGGGGAAGATAAGGTATTTAAGGTGAATGCATCTATGATAAGTGAAAATTATGTTAGAAGAAAGAAGGGACATAATGAATAGGGAAGAATACATGAATATAGCAGGTGATTTGGAGTATGAGATGAATATTATTAATGATTTGGAATGCAATAACTCTGATATTAGCAGAGAGCCGGGAACGAGTACTACTATAAACACACCGATTTTATCTATTTATTGCTGCTAATGTAAAAATATAATAGCCTGATATATATTCCGATAGGAGAAGTTTTCAATTATCTGCTCTATTACAAACGGAGCTTCTTATAATAATTGCAGAAAAATATGGCGGCAGTGCTGGAATTATAGCGCTGCTGCCATAAAAAAATTTACCATAAAATTCAGTTACCAACAAAAATTCATAACCGTTCTGACATTTCAGATAATCTGTATTCTGTATTCTACCGGAACAGCAATGCCAAAATGAAAAAATTAAAAATACTAATCCCACAGCCTTGCATATTTACTTCAAAATCAAGTTGCCGGAGGATAAAACGCAGGAACCGAATCAGTATAGATATCTATCTCCAATGGGTAATTAACCTGAAAAATTTTCGGATTTTCAGCATCAGCTGGCGTCAGCATCAGGGATGTTTCCTGCAGGCCATCCTTTGTACAGGTATAACCGGTGCAGTCAAAATAGTATAAATATTCGCTTATCCACTCTGCATAACCGCCTGCACCGCCGCCCTGAAAGGACAGGAATTCCACGGGCGTATCATAGCTGCCGGGATGCTCCAGGACTTCACTTAACTGCACGGCATTTAAGGGCATTCCATCCATCACGGGGATAATTCCCCATTGACCGTCGATGAAGACCCATTTTTTCAGATCTTTAATATAAGCTTCTGCCGCAACATGCCCTGCGCCGTACTCCCTTGTCTCCACATCCTGTGTTTTCAGGCCGAGGGTACGCGTGGGTATTCCCAATGCGTTGAGGCAGCCGGAGATGACAACCCCATACTCCACACACCGGTATTGCTCCCCCTCCTCTGTCACATTATGTAAAATAGAGAGCGGGTCATTTTGCTCCGGTATATTATCCCCGTTATGAGCCCAGAGATTGGTGACCCATTCCGTTACGGCCTGTACCCTTTCGAAGTCATTTCCACAGTTTGCAACTAACTTTTCCAGCTCGTAGTCTGCTTTCAATTTTTCTAAATATTCTTTATCGTAACGTGTCCAGCTGTCACAGGAAAAGACCTCCTTCTCATCATAAGAATAACGCTGGTTGGAGTAGGCCAAATCCGCATTTCCCTTTTTTGCACATCCCGCCGCAAGACAGACTGTCATCATGAGTAATGCTGTTATTTCCAGATAACGTTTTATCACAGGCACCATTTTGCCCTCCCCTATTGGTGTGGTAAAAAATCAGGATTCCAGTAATGGAACGATGCAGTTTAAAGCTGCTGTGTCTTTTATGGTAAGTATAGCATATGCGTTATATTGAAACAACATTAATATATAACTGAATAGTTAATAAACACAAAACATTTTCTCAGTATAAACGAATATAATATATTAGTTGCCGGTATATTCCATTGATAAGATTGGGAGAGTTATTGACATATGCCATAAACAAGAGTAGACTACAGTTAGCATAAAAAATAACGGAGGCGTATTCATCATGAAAATTGCAGTAACCTATGAAAACGGACAGGTATTCCAGCATTTCGGGCATTGTGAGAATTTTAAAATTTATAATGTGGAAGACGGTAAGGTAACGGATTCCCAGGTAGTAAGTGCTGTTGGCAGCGGACATGGCGCGCTGGCAGGCTTCCTGAAGCAAAGGGATGTGGATACCCTGATCTGCGGCGGTATCGGCGGAGGCGCCAGAACAGCGCTGGCTGAGATCGGGATTACGCTTTATCCGGGAGCTTCCGGAGATGCGGATGCCAATGTTGCGGCACTTCTTGCAGGGCAGCTTGTTTATGATCCGGATACCATGTGCAGCCATCATCATGAAGGCGGACATAATTGCGGAGAGCATTCCTGCGGCGAGGACAAGCATGGCTGCGGAGGAAATCACTGATATCAGAGAGAAATAAAGAAGGTTTTGCGGGCAGCCTGATATGAAGCTGCCCGTTTTTCATATTTTATGAATAATTATTTATACCCGCGGGGCAGGCATTCATACATGGATATCTTACGGTTACCGCTACATTTTTTCACGGTTTGCGCAGTGAATGCGCAAACCTGCCTGAACCGTTACGGAATTGCTTCAGAAACAGCAGAAGAGGGGAAAAATAGTGTTGAAAAAACCGCGCCTTTTTGCTACCATTAGGGGTACGTATGAAAGCCTTGCGGAATTTTACATCGTGGAAGAGACAGCAGCCAGGGACTTGACACATTTTTAAACATAATTCGGGACAGACAATGATTTGCCGGAGGCGGCATATTTCTATAACGAAGGATAAGACTGACTGCAGGGATACGGCCCGCCGGGAGGACAGAGGCGGAAGCCGGGTCCCGGCTGCAGGGAAAGGCAGCATCAATGAAAGTAATGGAATTTATCAATGCGCACCGGGAGGATGAGGACTACTGTGAATGCGTGATCCATCCCAACGGTGAGGTGGATGAGCCTCTTCCTTCCCACATTGGCAGGCTCATTGAAATTGCGGGAGAGGACTCCGCCACGCTTAACGGACAGATGGAAAAAAACATGGAGCCTCTGTTCTGGATGGTGGAATATACCCGCTGCATGTCCGTATGGCAGACGCGTGTGGTAGCGCCCTCCCATCCGGACCAGGAGCAGCAGGATGCGCTGGAAATGCTTTATGACGCCGCATTCCTGGCCCCGAAATATCTGTATGAAACGCCGGATGCTGCTTACGTGGAAAGCGTGCGTAAGGCCAGAGAGGTCATTGCGGAGAAAAAAAGGCGGAAAGCGGAAACAGAATAGAACAGCGGCCGTGCGGAAGTGCAGAAAAAAGATGGAAAATGCTGCTTTCCGCACGTTTTTTTATTCCCGCGAGCAACGAGCCAAGTAGCCATGCTTGCATGGATATTTGGCGACTGCCGCGAGGGTCAAATACCCCGCTGCTCTGTAGCGCTACAAGTTTGATACCCCGTTGCTTGCAGCGGGTCTTTGATTCCGGCTGGCAGCAGGCTGAATGCGTCCCGTTTCCTGAGAGTAAGTCCGTTGAAGTACGAAGCCTGCCCATGAGAAACCAAAAAAGGAGAAAAAATATGAATCATAAAGGCACCATAACCCTGGAGACCAACCGTCTCATCCTTCGCCGCTTCCGTTTGGATGACGCGCAGGCCATGTATGACAACTGGGCCAGTGATCCGGAGGTGACAAAATTCCTCACCTGGCCCATCCACGGAAATGTGGAAATCAGCAGATCTATCCTGCAAAGTTGGATCGACGCATATGCAGACAATGATACATACCAGTGGGCCATTGTCCTGAAGGAAAACGGGGATTTCCCCATCGGCAGCATTGCAGTGGTACACCAGCAGGAAGATATTAATATGGTACATATCGGTTACTGCATCGGGCGAAGCTGGTGGCATCAGGGAATCACATCGGAAGCCCTGGCAGAAATTATCCGCTTCTTTATGGAAGAAGTGGGTGCAAACAGAGTGGAATGCAGACACGATTCCAATAATCCCAACTCCGGGAAAGTAATGGCAAAATGCGGCATGAAACCGGAAGGAATCCTTCGCCAGGCCGACCGGAATAACCAGGGTATCTGCGACTGCTGTATGTACGGCATCCTGGCGCAGGACTATTTTCAAAACAGATAGAAATCAGGAAATGACTCCAGCTGCCCATCCGGCCAACCGTTGAAAAACGGCTCATTTCCGGCTCGGAAAGCCCTGCCAAGCCTTTACAAGCCACGGCCAATCGGATATACTGTTAAAGAAAAGCCGGCAGGTTTTTCTTCTTTTCCAACGGAAAGGGACATAAACTGTAACTGGTCAGTTCTTTGCGGGCAAGTCTGCTGGTCTCGTTGCCCGCGGGATAAAAAGTTTCAGGCAAAAATAAGAGGATAGTAAAAAGAATGTCAGATAATGAACGGGATAAAACATCCGTCCCCGAACCGGAATCCGGCGGAAGCTCAAACCTGTCGGAGCCTGCCTCCGGGGCCTCCAGCAGGGACATTGATTTTATCAAGGAAAAAGTAAAGGAACGCCCCATCAACAAGAGAAAGCTGCTGAAAAGAACCATGATCACCGCCTCCATGGCAGTGATCTTCGGCCTTATCGCATGCTTTACTTTTCTTGTGCTGGAGCCTGTTTTCAGCAACTGGCTGTACCCCGAGGAGGAACCCGCCCCCGTGCAGCTCCAGGAGGAAGCGGAAAATGAAGAAATGCTTCCCGAGGACATGGTTCTGGAAACTGAAACCGAAGAAGAAAAGGAATCCGCGCCCATCGCCTCCACCGTTGTCCAGAAGGTGGATATGAGCGTGTCCGATTACCAGAAGCTGTACAGCAACCTCTACAAGCTGGCCCAGGACGGCGCCAAATCCATGGTCACCGTAACCGGCGTTGTTTCCGATGTGGATTGGCTGAACAACACCTATGAAAACAAAGGCCAGACAGCAGGCCTGATCGTGGCCGATAACGGCAAGGAGCTCATGATCCTCACCGAAAAAGAAATCGTGGAACAGGCGGAAAAGGTACACGTCACCTTCTGCGACAACACCCAGGCCACAGCCACCGTAAAACAGTCCGATCCGACCACCGGACTGGCAGTCATCTGCGTCAGCCTGAGCGACATCAGCGACGAGACAAAAGAAGCGATTAAAGCGGCAAAGCTCGGCAGCTCCAACAGCGGCAGCGGCCTCCTTGCCACGCCGGTCATCGCCCTGGGCCGTCCCATGGGAACCGCTAACTCCGTGGCCTACGGCATCATAACCTCCATGGATACCGTCCTTAACCTCACCGACGGCAACTACCACCTGCTCACCACCGATATTTACGGGAGCACAAACGGCAGCGGTGTTATCATCAACTTAAACGGCCAGGTGCTGGGCATTATCAGCCAGCGCAATAACAGCAGCGACGCCAAAAACCTGATATCCGCCCTGGGCATCAGCGACCTGAAAAACAACATTGAAAAGCTTTCCAACGGCCAGCCCATGGCCACGCTGGGCATATACGGAACCGATGTCCCTGCTGAAATCCAGGAATCCCAGGGTGTCCCCGCAGGCGCCTACATAACCGGCATTGTGATGGATTCCCCCGCTATGGTTGCGGGCATCCAAAGCGGAGACGTAATTGTAAAAATGGGAACTGAGGAAATCACTTCATTCAAAGAATACAAGGAAGAAATGATGACACTCCTCCCTGATTCCCAAATCACCCTCACCGTCATGCGCCAGGTGCAGGATGAATATCAGGAAATGACATTGGATGTTATCCTGGAAACCTTAAAATAGGAAATTAAGAAACAAACTATAAACCAATATTTTTTATAAAATCCAATTTAGAAAAAATACTGTAAAAAGAACGGGCCTGAAGGCAGAATGGAGAAAAAATGAAATATATAAAAGACTTAAAAGAAGGCGACAGAGTATTCGATATATACCTCTGCAAACATAAGCAGTCAGCGGTGACCAAAAACGGTAAGGCTTACGACAATGTGATACTTCAGGACAAAACCGGCACCATTGACGCCAAGATCTGGGATCCCAACAGCGCGGGCATTGCCGAATTCGACAGCCTGGATTACATAGAGGTATACGGCGATGTCAATTCCTTCCAGGGCTCTCTTCAAATCAGCGTAAAAAGGGTCCGCCTTTGCCAGGAGGGAGAATACGATCCTGCCGATTACCTTCCTGTAAGCGCTAAAAATATCGACGACATGTACAAAGAACTGCTTGGTTTTATCGGCCGCGTGGAAAACCAGTACCTGAGAAAGCTGCTGGAAACCTTCTTTGTGGAAGACGAAGCCTTTATGAAGGCCTTCCGTTCCTCCTCCGCAGCCAAAACCGTACATCACGGCTTTGTAGGCGGCCTTCTGGAACACACCCTCAGCGTCACCAGACTCTGCGAATACTACTGCGCAGCCTACCCGTTGCTGAAAAAAGACCTCCTGATCACGGCAGCCATCTGCCATGACATCGGAAAAACAAGAGAAATCTCCCTCTTCCCTGAAAACGACTACACCGACGACGGCCAGCTTCTGGGACACATCGTCATGGGAACGGAAATGATAGGCCAGAAAGCCCGCACAATACCCGGCTTCCCGCCGGTTCTGGAAGCGGAGCTGAAACACTGCATCCTGGCGCACCACGGCGAATACGAATACGGATCCCCCAAAAAACCGGCCCTGATCGAAGCGGCCGCTCTGAACCTGGCTGACAACACCGACGCAAAGATGGAAACCTTCATGGAAGCCCTTCAGAATGCAAAGGATACCGGCTGGCTTGGCTACAACAGATTATTTGAATCCAACATCAGAATGACACGGATGGAGTAAAGCACGATGGAAATAAAAAAGAATGACATTCTCACAGTGGAGATAACGGACACCGGGATCGAAGGCGAAGGAATAGGAAAAACCGACGGTTTTATTCTGTTTGTCAAAGATGCGGTTATCGGCGACACGGTACAGGTGAAGGTCATGAAAGCGAAGAAAAACTATGCCTATGCAAAGCTGGAGAAGGTACTTGTGCCTTCTCCTTTTCGTGTTCAGCCCCCCTGCCCCTTCCACCGCCAATGCGGCGGCTGCCAGCTTCAGCCGCTCTCCTATGAAAAACAGCTGGAATTTAAACAAAATAAAATAAGAAACAACCTCATCCGAATCGGTGGATTTTCCCCGGAACACATCGATGCCTGCATGGAACCAATTATTGGAATGGAAGACCCCTGGCACTACCGGAATAAGGCACAGTTCCCCTTTGGATATGACAAAGAAGGAAACGTGGTAACGGGTTTTTACGCCGGAAGAAGCCACAACATCATCGCCAATACGGACTGCGCCCTGGGCGTGGAGGAAAATAAGACGGTTCTGGAAACCATCCTTGCCTATATGAAAAAATATGGAGTTTCCGCCTACGACGAGACTTCCGGAAAGGGACTAATCCGCCATGTGCTGATAAGAAAGGGCTTTGCCAGCGGCCAGCTCATGGCCTGCATCGTTATAAATGGGAACAAGCTGCCGGAGGAAAAGGCGCTGGCGGAGGAGCTGTGGAAAATCCCCGGGATGACCAGCGTATCCATAAATGTAAACACTGAGAGAACCAATGTGATTCTGGGCAAAAAGGTGCGGGTTTTGAAGGGCGAAGAGAAGATCGAGGATACCATCGGAGACGTGGTATTTCGGATATCCCCGCTGTCTTTCTATCAGGTGAACCCGGTACAGACGAAGAAGCTGTATGGACAGGCCTTAGAGTATGCGGGCCTGACCGGGGAAGAAACAGTTTGGGATCTGTACTGCGGAATTGGTACTATCTCATTGTTCCTGGCAAAAAAAGCGAAGAAAGTGTATGGCGTGGAGATTGTGCCGGAGGCGATTGCTGATGCAAAAGAGAATGCTGCCAGGAATGGGATAACAAACGCGGAATTTTTCGTCGGAAAAGCGGAAGAAGTGCTTCCTCAGAAATATGAGGAGGAAGGGGTTTATGCGGATGTGATCGTGGTGGATCCGCCTCGGAAAGGGTGCGATGAGAAGTGCCTCGAAACCATGGTGCGGATGCGGCCGGAGAGAATTGTGTATGTGAGCTGCGATTCGGCTACGCTGGCAAGGGATTTGAAGTATTTGGGGGAGATGGGGTATGAGGTAAGGAAGTGGAGAGGGTGTGATATGTTTCCGGGGACGGTGCATGTGGAGACCATCGTATTGCTGGAGAGGAAAGGGCAGTAAATCAAAGGGTTCTGGAGACTTAGGCCGGATATGTAGGTGTGCTTTTGTGTTGAGTGAGGGGCAATATGTTTCCATTTAGCGAGATGGGGTAAGTAAAACGAACATTTTGGCAAAAGGTATCAATTCCTCAAATAAACACTTTGTTTTTTGACGAAGAAGTAAAAGAGAATTTGTAGAGATAAATAAACATAGGAAGGATGATATTTTAATGATTCTAATCCGCGGAATAAAAGGCGAGTCATATGCTCGCAGAATAAAAAAAGGAATTGTTGATTGTAGAGATATTTTGTCAGCTTTACTGCAACCACCAGTAACAGGTTATGAATACTCGGATTATTATGAAAAGAATCTGGTTAAAGCATTAACATATTTTACTAATGAAGATACAAAGAACCTCCATAATCCGAGATTTTTACATTCTTTATTAATCGATTACTACATCCCACATATTTATCTGACATATTTTCATGTTTTAAATGAGCGTTCCTTAGAATGGTTGGATAAATTTGAGGATGATTATCAGTTTATTGCATTGAATGTTAAAATTGATAGACTTACTCAGACCGCGATAGGCAATGAGTTTTTTGGTGCTAAAATGTCATATGTGGATAGTATTCGTCAACTTAATCAGGATGGTACTAATGATTTCTATGCTGCATGCATGTGTTCGTTAGAAAATCTATTTGTAGATAAAAGTGATATGATAATGTCACTTCAAATTTACAATACATTATCATTTGCTCTTTTATGTAGAGAGCAGGATGAAAAGTTTACGGATATAGAAAATGAATTTAGAATAATAGCATATGACTGTCCTAGAATACAAAATGGAATAATGAAACAAATACCCAGAGAGGTGACGATTTTAGGAAAAACTGGTATTGAATATAAGGGTGTGTTAAATGCGGGGATAGATACTGTTTTAAGCAGTAATCTTTTCACATTGAACAACCCTAATAAGTTATTGAGTGATATTCTCATTGAAGAGCAAGGAATGGTTACTTTAGACAGTAGATTTAAATCTATTAATATATGTGATATTTCTGATGATTATATGTATTTGGGTGGGAAAAAAGCTTGTGCAAATTATATTGAAAAAATGGTTAAATGTAAGCCTAAAGATATTTACGTTAATAGAACCATACTTAGAGAGCATAAAATGAGCGATCTTACAGATGCTGTGTTTGTGCCAGGTTATCAAAAAGTGGAATACTAAATATAACATATTTACATGCAGTATGCAAAATCCAGTTTGTACGATCAAGTAAGAGACTTTTTATTAACAGGAGAGTTGTATGAGGTAACTGCGACAAGTGGAGCCAATCTGCGGAAAAGTCGGGGCTCGCGAGAGCCTCGTGGATCGAAACTTCTTTTTCCTGAAGCAGATCCATGTCTGTTTGCAGTCGGGGCTCGCGAAAGCCTCGTGGATCGAAACAATCGGAAACAATGCCAAACATATTTTGCCGCTGTCGGGGCTTGCGAGAGCCTTGTGGCTCAAAATACCTTCATATGTAAAATGGCCATAAATGCTTATTAGTGTAGTGACACAAGCATAACGAGTTAAATTAATAAAAATTTATAAAGCCTACCATCATATCTTTGTAATTCAGTTGAAATCCCCCTCAAAAATGGTAAAATAAAGGAGATAAATGTAAAAATAGCGGATAGTCCACAAATATCGTGGCAAAATTCCAATTAGTATAATTACTTTAAAAAGGAGTAACCACATGGGCTTTATTCGTGACCTTTTCAGAAAGAAAAAGAATTCTAATACAAACGCAATACCTTCTGAAAATAATCAATATATTACACGGATGTTTGAACTTCTGCAGTTTATGGATAACCTTTTACAAGCAGATAAGTATATCGCTAGAAGTGAATATCAGTGCAGACTTAAAAGTTACCAGGAAGTAATAGATTTTTTTACTATTTTAAAAAATAGCGGTATGCTGATTTCGTTTTGTAAAAAGAATGGTATTAAAGAATCATATATAAATCAGGCGGAAGAGAAAATTCTTCATTTTGATCAATATATAGATGAGCATAATGATAATTTTATAAAGAAGACGATGGTAGAGGATAAGGAGTATTTAGATAATATTCTTAAAGCTGTAGATCCCAATATCTTATTAGATGAGGATCAACGGCGGGTAATATTAACAGATGAGGACTATTGCCTGGTTATAGCCGGTGCCGGTGCCGGAAAAACAACAACGGTTGCTGCAAAAGTAAAGTATCTTGTTGAGAGAAATCAGGTGGATCCATCTCAAATATTAGTAGTCTCGTTTACGAATAAGGCAGTTATTGAACTTCGGGAAAAAATAAATGAGGAGCTTAAAATAGGATGCCCGATCGCTACGTTTCATTCTACCGGCAACGCAATTATTCATAAAAACGAACCTGATGAAAAATTAAATATTGTTGAAGGTTCTAAACTGTATTTTGTGATTCGTGACTATTTCAGAGGAGCTATTATGCAAAATGAAAATATAGTCAATAAATTGATTATGTTTTTTGCATCTTATTTTGAAGCTCCATACGAAGGTGATGATCTGAATGTTTTCTTTAATCAGATTGCCAAGGCGAATTTTTCTACCATGCGTAGCGATTTAGAAGATTTTAAACGCGAGGTAATTGATACCAGAACAAAAAAGTCGGTTACAATTTTAAACGAAGTGCTTCGTTCTCATCAGGAAGTGGAGATTGCTAATTTTTTGTATTTAAATAACATAGAATATGAGTATGAGCCTGTTTATCAGTATCATATCCTATATGCAAGAAAACCATACACACCTGATTTTATTATCAAACAAAATGGAAAGGTTGCATATATTGAACATTTTGGAATTACAGAGGATGGAAAAAACGACAGGTTCAGCGAAAAAGAGGTAGAAGCTTATAAGAAAGCTGTTAACGAAAAAGTGTTATTACACCATAAGCATGGGACTACCTTGATCTATACCTTTTCCAGATATAATGATGGAAAACCATTATTATATCATTTGCAAAAAAAATTAGAGGAAAATGGTTTTGAAATGAAACCTCGTTCAAATACAGAAGTGATGGAGATGCTGGTAGCGGGGGAAGAAAATCGCTATGTACGTAAATTAGTGAATCTAATCAGTAGGTTTATATCTAATTTCAAGGTAAATGGATATACGGCTGATGATTTTAACCGTATGTATCATTCTACACAGAATGTCAGAACCAGACTGTTTCTTGATATATGTAGTGATTGTTTCTTAGAATATGAGAGATATCTGAAAGAGAATAAAGCCGTAGACTTTCAGGATATGATAAATGAATCCTCCAGAATCCTTCGGGAAGTAAAAGAAATGAAGCAAAAGTTGGACTTCAAGTATATCATTGTTGATGAATACCAGGACATATCAAGACAACGATTTGATTTAACAAAGGCTCTGGCAGAAGTGACTGATGCAAAAATTATTGCGGTTGGAGATGACTGGCAATCTATTTATGCTTTTAGTGGCTCAGATATTACGTTGTTTACGAAGTTTGAAGAGAAGATGGGATATGCAAAGCTCTTAAAAATTGTAAAGACGTATCGTAATTCACAGGAAGTAATTGACATAGCAGGTAATTTCATTCAAAAAAATTCAGAGCAAATAGCAAAAAGACTGGAATCTCCAAAGCAGATTAATGATCCGGTTATTATTTATACATATGATAGTACCTATAAAGGCAAGGACGGAAACCGCAGGAGCGGTGTAAATTATGCTATTGCGCATGCTGTTGAGACTGCATTGGAAAAGATTATAAGCTACGGTAAAACTGAAGGTAGAAAAGCAGAATCGATCTTGCTTCTTGGGCGCTTTGGCTTTGACGGGGATCAGTTGGAAAAGTCAGGATTATTTGAATACATTAACCGGGGAAGCAAAATAAGAAGTGTAAAATATCCGGAACTTGACATAACTTTTATGACAGCACATTCTTCAAAGGGTTTGGGTTATGATGAAGTAATTATTGTAAATGGAAAAAATGAAACCTATGGTTTCCCGTCAAAAATTGAAGACGATCCGGTTTTGTCATTTGTAATTAAAGGGGATCGTTCTATTGATTATGCTGAAGAACGTCGCCTTTTCTATGTTGCAATGACAAGGACAAAAAATCGTGTTTATTTTATTGCACCGGAACAGAACCCGTCTGAATTTCTGCTGGAGTTGAAGAGAGATTATAAAAATATTGTGCTTCATGGTAATTGGAATGAAGAGGAACCCAAAACAATGGGGCGTAAACCCTGTCCAATTTGTGGTTATCCATTACAGCTTAGATATAAAAACTCATATGGATTGCGCTTGTTTATTTGTACGAATGAGCCAGAAGTATGTGGTTTTATGACAAATGAATACGCTGCTGGTAAACTTTCAATCATGAAATGTGATTCCTGCAGGGATGGTTACATGATTGTAAAGCATGCAAGGGAAAAGGATTATTTTTTAGGATGTACAAATTATAAAAAGGATGGGACAGGTTGTAATAATGTAGTCAGCAGAAAGCAGTTTTATGATATGATGGGATATGCTCCGGAGCCGGCTAAACCAGAGAAAGAAAATAATAAAATACAAGCAGACTATCAATCCAAGAATAGAAAAAATCCAGAAATAAAAACAACAGTTGATACTTTTGCAATAAAAAAAGGAAGTTTTTCCGGAATAGAATATAAAGGGCGGGATTTAAACGAAACGATATATGTAATTCTTTCGGCCTTGCAGAATGTTAGCACTATCCGTTATTATGGAACTACTATGCTTGTCGATGTATTACATGGCGAGTCTACAAAGCGAATGCTGGATGCAAAATTAAATATGATTTCCCAGTTTGGCGAGTTAAGTTCCTTTTCCAAAGAAGAGTTGTATGCAATGATTACATGGCTGATAACAAATGGTTATATATTAAAAACAAAAGGACAGTATCCTGTCCTGCATCCGACATATAATGGAATACATTATGCTGAGATAATGACAGAAAAGCAGTTAAAGAAATTGAAGAAATACCTTGATGAGTGAACTGCTGAATTACTCCTCATCCCCGGTTTCGGTGAAAAAAAGGTAACCCAATACGGCCCTGCAATTCTTTCAATCCTGGAAAGGTACCGAAAACAATGAATAACCAACACACCACTCAAACCCTGAACTACTACAACCAAAACGCCGCCCAGTTCAGCGATTCCACCCAGTCCCTGGACTTTGCTTCCGTACAGGACAAATTCCTTTCCTTTTTACAGCCGCAGGCACACATCCTGGACTTCGGTTGCGGCCCCGGAAGAGACACGAAATATTTCCTGTCTCACGGCTGTAGCACAGATGCCATCGATGGTTCGGAGGAATTTTGCAGAATTGCCTCCGAATATGCCGGAATCCCTGTAAAACAGATGCTTTTCCAGGAAATGAATGCATCAGAAGAATACGATGGCATCTGGGCCTGCTCTTCAATCCTTCATTCCACCTATGATGATCTTAAGGATATACTGAAGAAGCTTGCCCGTGCGTTAAAAAAAGAAGGCATCCTGTATGCATCCTTTAAATACGGAGATTTTGAAGGAATGAGAAACGGCAGGTATTTTATCGATATGACAGAGGATAAACTGCAGAGAATATTACAGGAAACAGATGTATTTCAAATAAAGGAAAAATGGATAAGTTCAGATGTACGCCCGGGAAGGGATGATGAAAAATGGATGAACATGATTCTCGTAAAGAAAAACTGTATCTGATAGGCAGGTCCAGTAATAATTTATGGACTGAGGGCTCAGAATACAAGGCCCGCGGAGTCAGTATGGGAGGAGACATTCCGGCCAACCATCTGCTTACATATTTGGAAAAGAGCATAAAAAGTGCGGACAGCATTGATATCATCGTATCCTTTCTGATGGAATCAGGCGTCCGGCTTTTACTTCCTGCGCTTAAAAACGCGCTGGACAGAGGCGCGGCAATACGCCTTCTTACCGGAAATTATCTGGGCATCACACAGCCCAGTGCCCTTACCCTGCTCAAGTACGAGCTGGAGGACAGAGTCTGTGTCCACCTCTATCAGGAAAAGAACCGTTCCTTTCACCCAAAAGCTTACATATTTCACTATGCTGATAACAGTGAGATCTATGTAGGATCGTCTAACATTTCCCGCAGCGCGCTTACAAAAGGAATTGAATGGAATTACCGGTTTTCAGAAAAAGATGATGAACAAAGCTATCACCTTTTCTTTGAGGAGTTTGAAGACCTTTTTTATAATCATTCGGTTGAGGTGACGGATAAAGTACTGAAGGATTATGCGAAAAACTGGAAGCGTCCGGCCCTTCAAAAGGATATGGAACGCTATCAGGAAAAGCTGCCGGCGGGGGATGGCCGGCTTGCCCCTGTTTTTCCGCGGGGCGCACAGATAGACGCACTTTATGCATTGAAAAAGAGCCGTGAGGAAGGTGACAGAAAAGCGCTGATTCATGCTGCTACCGGAATTGGCAAGACCTATCTTGCTGCGTTTGATTCCATTGAATATAAAAAAGTATTATTTGTTGCGCACAGAGAAGAAATCCTGAAGCAGGCTGCGGAAAGCTTCAAAAGGGTTCGTCCGCAGGATGAACAGGGATTTTTCAACGGAAATCTGAAGCAGACGGATAAGCCCGTTATCTTTGCATCGGTCGGCTGTCTGGGAAAAGATGAATATTTGTGTGAAAAATATTTCCCGCAGGATTATTTTGATTATATTGTGATTGACGAATTCCATCATGCGGTAAATGATGGCTATAGGAAGATAATCAGATATTTTCAGTACCGTTTTCTTTTAGGGCTGACCGCGACTCCCAACAGGATGGATGGCCGGAATATTTATGAAATATGTGATTATAATGTCCCTTTTGAAATCACGTTGAAGGATGCAATTAATAAGGGAATGCTGGTGCCGTTTCATTATTATGGTATCTATGATGGCGTGGATTACTCCGGTCTGCCTGTAGTCAGGGGAAAATATTTGCAGAAGGATCTGGATATCAAGCTGATTGTTAAAGAAAGATGCGATCTGATTTATAAAAATTACAGAAAATATGGTTCTCAGCGCGCACTGGGTTTTTGCTGTTCCAGGGCACATGCGGAGAGGATGGCTGAGGAGTTCTGCGCCCGGAATGTGCCGGCATGTGCAGTGTACAGCGATGCGGATGGGAATTTTTCGGAAGACAGGACAGCTGCAATTGAAAAGCTGGAAAAAGGGGAGCTTAAAGTAATTTTTTCAGTGGATATGTTTAATGAGGGTGTGGATATTCCTTCTCTGGATATGGTGATGTTCCTGCGCCCCACGGAATCGCCGGTGGTTTTTCTTCAGCAGCTGGGCAGGGGACTGCGGAAGGAGGCAGGCAAGGAGTATCTGACGGTCCTTGATTTCATGGGAAATTATGAAAAAGCCGGGAATGCGCCGTTTCTTCTCAGCGGGGAGCCTTATTCCAGAGAGGCGGCGGAGAGGAAGGAGCAGAAGGATTTTGGTTTTCCTCTGGATTGTGTTGTGGACTTTGATATGCGGCTGATCGATTTGTTTAAAGAAATGGCAGCCAGGAAGGAAACAAAGAAAGAGCGTATCCGCGGGGAATATTTTCGGATTAAGGAATTCCTTGGAGGAAAGGTTCCTGCGAGGATGGATCTTTTTACTTATATGGAGGAGGAAATATATCAGCTTTGCTTAAAGAATTCGAAGGAAAATCCCTTTAACCATTATCTTGATTTCCTGAAGGAACTGAAGGAATTAACTGATGACGAACGGAGGCTTTCACAGGGGCCGGGATGGGAATTCCTTCATATCGTGGAGACAACCTCCATGTCCAAATCCTATAAAATGCCTATACTTCTCGCTTTTTATAATGATGGAGAGATAAAAATGGGGATTACGGAGGAGGACGTTTATCAGAGCTGTAAGGCTTTCTATGAAAAGGATCAGAACTGGCGTGATATGGAGAAGGATAAGAACACAAGGGATTTCAGAAGCTGGGATAAAAAAAGATATGTCAGCGAGGCCCGGAAGAATCCGGTTCATTTTCTGAAGGAGTCGGGAAGCGGTTTCTTTGTGGAGAGAGAGGGATTTGTGCTGGCTTTGAGGGATGACCTGAAGGACGTGGTGACGGAACCGGCTTTTGTGCAGCATATGAAGGATATTATAGATTACAGGACAATGAATTATTACAAGCAGAGGTATGAGAAGGGTGAACAGGGGTGAAAAAGAAAAATAATCAGCCGCTATATGATTTTGTATTTTACATTTCTGGTTGAGAGATATTTTCCCGAAGGTATTGTTAATAATCTGATTTGCATTGCGTTGCTTATCTGGTTTTTGTATTATTTATTAAAGGCCTTTTCGAAAGATTCAAAAAGATTACTTTTATATGAAGACTATATTGAAATTATTGAAGGAATCCTGGAAAGCCGTAAGATATCAGAAAGTAACCAGATATTAGTAATTCATTAAGCAATACCCAAAACCCTCATACAACAAATAACAAAGGAGCCCCCTCAAATGAAAAAACAACTAAACCGCTACAAATTCGAAAAAATCTCCAACATGATGACCAAGGAGTTTGGAAAGATCGCCAAAGGTGAAGAAAATGCCTACGCAATGCTCTTTGCCCCCATGGAAGGAAACTTGTTAAAACTTCATCGGGAAAACCCGGACAGAAACGGAAGAAGGGCAATAGAGGCAATCCATGTATGCCTTCTGCTCGTAGACGGATACCTGACAGATACGGAATATGATTTAAATGGATACCGCACCCCTGAAAACGAAGCCTTTGTCAATGGGCTGTTAATGAGCTTTGATCCCTTTACAAACGATGAGGTCAGGGAAGCCGCCGCAGGGTATTGGGATCTCACATCACCTTCAGATTTAAGGTCATATTTCAGGGAACCTGTCCTTTGCCTGCTGAGAATTGAGAAATCTATTGCACTATGGACGGAGGAAGGGGGCGCAAACGGCTATTTCGCCTATCTGGAACAGACAATCGGAGCAGTTACCCCCAGGGACCTGAAAATGAACTTTTCCGTTCAGGTAAAACAGCAGCCATAAACCAAATATTCTTCGCACCAGATCTTCTCTGCTGAAAGCATGGTGAAAATATGGAAAAATACAAAGAAAAGCTGCGCAGCGACGCACAACAGCTGGCAGAATACGCCGATACCTCAGAATATCTTACCCGGGCCTTCTTCCATATCTTCGGGAAAAAACTTCTGGAGGAAGGCTACGTGGACTGCAGTTATATCTTGGGCGCTTTGGGAAAAGGCACCTATTATTCCCGCCTGAAGGCGCAGGATTCCGCTCTTTATACCCTGTATGCAGGCAGCTGCATTACCTCCGAAAACCTGGAAATCATGATAAATTATATGTCTTCCATCATCGGGACACAGGACAGGGAACTGACGCCTCTCGAAGAGGAAGCGCTGGTTTTCTGGATTTTTCTTCCCTATCTTGGGGTGTCAAAGCGGGAAAAACGTCTTGAGTATCTGAAAGCAGTTCTCAACCGTTTCATTCGGGAATGGGATGGAAAATACATCGATACCACCCCTCCTTCAGAAGAAAAACCTCTTTCAGAAGCAAAAGCAGCTGCGGAACCCTCCGTACAAAATCCGCTTCCCGAAAGGAACCTTCTGGAAAAGAACGGCGTCATATACGATGCCAATTCCTGTGAACTGGAGCTGATAGAAAACGTAAGCAGCTACGTAAAAGACATCTCCGACATGAGGCAGTCAAATACGAATCACATCCTCTATTTCCGAGGCCATTCCAGGCTATCCTACGAATTGCTCCCGGGAATCAAACGCAGCCGGAACTGGATGGTAAATGAAAACCGTATGTATCAGGAGCTTATCCTCCGCTGCACCCAGGATTTTGCGCAGTGCCAATCCCATCTGGACTATCTGGTGGAAATGCAGCATTACGGCCTTCCCACCAGGCTTCTGGACATTACGGAAAATCCGCTGGTTGCCCTGTACTTTGCCTGCTGTAGCAGCAGGGACAGTGTGGGGGAGGTGATCGTTTTGCAGACGGAAACAGCATCCACCAAATATGCCAGGAGCGACACAGCGGCCATTTTGGCTGCGATTCCGGTATTTGATTATGCTTTTCAGACAAAGCTGTATGAGTTATGCGTAAACGGCATACCGGAGGAGCGGGACAGGGAATATCTCCAGTATGCGGCAAAACTGGCCGGAGATGTAAAATCAAAGAATCCGGGCTTTGAGCCACGCATCAGAAAAAAAGACTTGCTCAGCCACGTATTTATCATGCCTTTGAGAAGTAATCCGAGAATTATGAAGCAGGATGGCTCCTTTATTCTGTGTGGCCTGGGGGACGGCAGAGGGGAAGGAAACAGCCTTCGCACCCTGCGTTATCGGAATAAGTCGGGAAAGAAGCTTATTTTTATTGTGAAAAATAAGGAGAATATTCTCAGTGAGCTGGATTTGTTCTCTATTAATAAAGCGGCGCTGTTTCCTGAAATTGACGATGTTGCGGAATACATCAAGGAGAAGTATACCAAGTAGAAAAACAACAGGTAGAAATACACAAAGGGAAAATACATCAGGCAAAAATAAAGCAGTGTCTGACTTTTTATAACAGTATAAGTATCTCATATTTTGGGGCATCGGCTTCTGCGTTAACGGTTTATGAACCGCGGAAACCGGAACAGGAAGGGGGACATAAGATGAAAGTGAAGCTTCTCACAGATCTGACAAGCTATAATCCCAAATTTACCAGGGATGCGGTGGGTGAATCAAATATGCATGAATACCAGCGCGAAGGCCAGCCGTGGAGAACATATGTGAACGTGAGAATAGAAGGAGACATGCTTCCGGTGGGCGTGGACGGCGTGGAATGTCTGGATAACGATTACATCCGGATGAAAGCGCTTCAGAAAAAAATTGAAGAAAAAGAGTTGCTCCGGCAGCTGAAGGAAGCGGAAAAGGTCATTCATGCCGTCGGTCCGGCCGGCGGAAACAAGGGAATATACCTGAAAACGCCCTGGGACAGTTCCCTGGAAAAACTGGCATCGGATAATCAGGAATGCTGCAGCATTCTGTCTTTCTGTGAGAAAAAGAAAATCAAGGTAACAGAAGTACTGCATTCAGAGTTATATAAATTATAGCCCGCATTCCTGTTCGGAACATGTTTCAATAAAAATAAGTAATAAAAAAGGCTGCAAACAGTGGGAGGCTGCAAAAAAAATGGGGAAAGAAGCAATAAAAATGGAACTTGAAAAACGTGCGCTGCCGGAGGTCTTAAGACTTGCGGATGGCACGGCGGTGAACACACCGGAGCTTTGGGGAAAGCGCCGGGAAGAAATCCGCGAAATCCTTCAGGAGGAATGCTACGGGAGGATGCCGCGTACGGGCTGGGAAACCGAGTGGGAGACGGTACAGGAGGATAAAAATGCGTTTGGAGGAAAAGCCGTACTACGGACAGTGGAGGTGCGGATCCATACCAATAGCCGCTATACTTCCTATCCGTTTCAGCTTGTACTACCGAAAAATGTGCAGAAACCGCCGGTATTTTTATATCTGACCTTCCTGCCTTTATCCTCGGACGAACTGATGGAGGAGATTACCGACAGCGGCTATGCGGTAGCCAGGGTTTCTTATCAGGATATCGCCCCGGATCAGGGAGACGGCTATACGAATGGTCCCGGCGCCCTGTTCCCCGGCAATGCATTTGACGGCTGGGGAAAGCTTGCGGTATGGGCATGGAGCGCCAGCCGCATTATGGATTACCTGGTGGATTTAGAGGAAATTGACGGTAAGCGTATTGCTGTAGCAGGCCATTCCAGGCTTGGAAAAGCCGCGCTGCTGTGCGGCGCCATGGATGACCGTTTTTCCATGGTGATTTCCAATGATTCCGGTGCGGGCGGCATTTCTCTTTTCCGGGGAAAGGAAGGGGAGAATGTGGCGGATCTGTGCAGGAATTTCCCCTATTGGTTCTGCGGCAATCTGAAGAAATATGCCGGTGGGGAGACAAAGCTTCCTTTTGACCAGCATTTCCTGGCGGCGCTGGTTGTGCCCAGAAAGCTTTATGCGGCAAGCGCCGTGGATGATCAGTGGGCGGATCCACGCTCTGAGTTCCTGTCCTGCGCGGCGGTGACGCCTGTGTATGAACTGCTTGGGGAGAAGGGGCTTGTATGCGATAGCCTGCCGGAAAAAGGAGATGCATTTCATGAGGGCAGTGTGGGCTATCATTTAAGACCAGGCACCCACTACCTTGGACGGGAGGACTGGAAGCTGTTTATGGAGTACCGCAGAAGGCATGGTGTATAACACAGGTAACCGGCTGGCTTTGGAAAAGGCCGTAAAATGCATTCGTATCAGATGAAGCAACTTTATTAATTTCAGTAAAAAACAAAATCAAAGAAATCAAACAAAATCAGCTTTTTTTGCAAACATACTGCATAAAAAAGCTGATTTTGTTTCTTTATAATTGTGCAAAAACAACATATACTGATAACAGCAGTAAACCAAACCAGACAAAGGACCGGCCGGACTTGTCAGGAAAATACAAAACAGGAAAGGGAGTTACATTATGCGAAGGAAATTATTATCCTGCTTACTTACAATAGCCTGTGTCAGTTCCATGCTTGCAGGCTGCGGCTCATCCGGGAATACATCAGGAGCAGCGGATACAGCTCCTGCAGAAAGCAAAACAGAGGCTGTAGAAGGCACAGGAACGCAGGCGGCGGAGGAATCAGCCCCGGCCGATACATCGTCTGTTAACGCAACCGGAACCGTATATGATTTAGGGGGGCTCAAGCTTCCCATCTGTGATCCGGGTTCCGTCACTCTTACTTATATGGGAAACGATACATGGTGTGCGGGTGTCAGCTATAATGACGGAACAGCGGTTCAGAAGGAAATAGAAAACCGTACCGGCGTTCATATTGAATGGGATACGTACAGCAGTGATGTGGAAACCGTTCTTCAGACCAGGCTGGCATCCCTGGAGGGGCTGCCTGACATGGTGGAAATTCCACCCTTTGATTCCAATGTAGGCGTGGATACCTATTCCAGCAACGGTGTATTAATTCCTTTAAATGATTTGATTAAGGAATATGCACCCAATATCCAGGCTTTATTTAATAAATATCCGGCCCTGGAGGCCATGTGTACCTCTTCCGACGGTAATATCTACGCTTTGGCAGGCTGGTGGGGAGACATTAATGATTATGTTCCCGATTATCTTTATATCAGACAGGACTGGCTGGATAATCTGGGACTTGAGATGCCTGAAACGGTAGATGAACTATATGATGTGCTGGTTGCATTTAAAGAGCAGGATGCCAACGGCAATGGGAATCCCGATGATGAAATCCCGATGGCAACCAAGAACGGGATCAAACAGCTTTATTATCTGATGACCGGTTTTGGCTATGACACTAACTCTTTATGGTATACGGATGATAACGGTGAAGTGCATTATGCTGCTGTCGAGGATCAGTATAAGGACATGCTGGCTTTTCTGAATAAATGTTATTCTGAGGGCCTGATTTCAGATGATTTGGATGGCACGCTGCTGACACAGAATATTACGGAGGATAAAGTGGGGATTGTATGCCACGACCCTGCTGATAATATGGCGTCCTCTGATGATCTGGCGCTGACAAGCAATCCGGAGTGTGATTATGAATTCATGCCGGTGCTTCAGGCAAATGAAAATGGTACGGCGCGGATGACAAAGCGAGGCCTGACCTGGCATTATTATGGCATTACATCTGCCTGTGAAAATCCGGAAACAGCGATTCAGTGGATCGATTATGTGTATGCAAGCGAAGACGGTCTGATGCTTTATAATTATGGTATTGAAGGTATGTCCTATGAGTATGATGCGGACGGAAATATTCAGTTTACCGACCTTATAACCAACAATGAAACCTATACCTCTGCATTCTCCGCTCTGAGAAGCATAGGCGCATGGCCGACCTACTTTATTAATGACTCCGGTGAGGCATTTATGAAGATATTCGAAGGGACCAAGGTGGAAACCGCATGCAAGGATGCCTATGGCAATATGGAGGATCCGTTCCCGGAGATGCTGGGTACAGCGGAGGAGTCTGAGGTTTATACCAGTGTATGGCCTGATCTGTCCACCTATCTGGATGAAATGTTTACCGCATTTGTAATAGGGACGGAATCACTGGATAACTTCGATAAATATGTGGAAACCGCCTATAGCATGGGAATGCAGGATATCATTGATATAAAGGGCGCACAGTACGCAAGATATCAGGAAATTGTAGGGAAATAGCTGTCATGTGCCGCCTTAGGGGGGGCAAAAACAGTAAATGCATAAGGGTGCGTGACGCGCCTTCGGAGAGGACAACAGATGAAAGCGTTGCAGACATTGCAAAAAAATATCAGACGGGATTGGATGCTGCTGTTAATCATTCTTCCGGGAGTGCTTTATTTCGCCATCTTTTGCTATGGTCCCATGTATGGAATCCTGATGGCATTCAAGGATTACAATATATCCAGGGGCGTTTGGGGAAGCCCCTGGGCGGGACTGAAGCATTTTAAGGAGCTGGTGAATTCAGTCTACTTTGGCCGGCTGGTAAAAAATACATTTATACTAAGTATTGAACAACTGCTGTGGTCGTTTCCCATACCCATAGCCTTTGCACTGCTTTTGAATGAGCTGAAGCACAGCGGCATAAGGCGCGTGGCGCAGACGGCTGCGTATCTCCCCCATTTTGTTTCCGTAGTTGTCGTGGTGGGAATCCTGAAGGACCTGCTGGCATCGGACGGCGGCGTGCTGACGCAGCTGCTCGCCGGTTTCGGGGTACAGCCTAAAAATTATTTCAACATTCCGGAAGCGTTCCGGACATTGTATGTGGGCTCCGGCGTCTGGCAGGAATTTGGCTGGAATTCCATCATCTATGTGGCGGCAATTTCAGGGATTGATCAGGAAATGTATGAATCTGCGGCGCTGGACGGAGCCGGAAGGTGGAAAAAACTTGTTTACATAACACTCCCTTCTATTGCGCCTACCATAATTCTGCTGCTGATATTGAATATGGGAAACATGCTGAATATCGGCTATGAGAAGGTTATCCTCATGTATAACTCGGCTACCTATTCCACTGCGGATATCTTTTCCACCTATGTTTACCGGAAGGGGCTTCTGAATGCACAATACAGCTTTGCTTCTGCGGTTGGACTGGCTAATTCGCTGATTAACGTAATTATTTTGCTGGGGGCCAATTTCCTTGCGAAAAAAGCGACGGATACAAGTATATTCTGACAGAAAGGGCAGGGGCTGTAACAGGACAAATTTATACAGTCCCTGGGACGGAAGGCTATGAACAGAAAAGAAAGATTTGTACCTTCGGATATTCCGATATCGATAGCAACAATTCTCATCATTATCATCACCTTATACCCGGTTATCTATGTAGTGAGCATGTCCTTCAGTGAACCTGCGCATGTGCTGGCAAGGGATGTATATCTGCTTCCCAAAGGCTTTTCATGGAAGGCTTACCGTATGATTCTGGATAATGCCACCGTGCTGCGATCTTTTGCAAATACCCTGTGGTATACGGTGGTGGGAGCGGCCACAAGCGTAACAATGACCGCAACGACAGCATTTGTATTATCACGGCGGAGATTTTTTCTGCGCAGGCAGCTGTCTCTTTTGATGACACTGACCATGTTTATAAGCGGCGGCCTCGTACCCTTGTACATTCTGGTGCAGAAAATGCATCTGTATAATACCAGATGGGCAATCGTCCTTCCCTACATTATCAGTGCTTACAACCTGATAATTACCAGATCTTTTTTTGAGTCCCTGCCGGAAGAGATGGCGGAGGCTGTAAAAATTGACGGAGGTTCGGAATGGACAGTCATGACAAAAATCTTTTTTCCGCTGTCTAAACCAATTATATCCGTACTGATCCTGTTTTACGGCGTGGGATACTGGAACAGCTATTTTGCACCATTGATTTTTTTGTCTAATGAGAAGCTTCAGCCGATTCAGCTTTATCTGCGCAGCATACTGATTACAAGCGAGGTACAGGCCTCCGGAATGGGGCTGGATGCGATATTGATGAATGAACAGATGAAATATGCGGTCATTGTCATTGCCTGTTTCCCGATTATGGTACTTTACCCGTTTATACAAAAGTATTTTGAAAAAGGAGTTCTGATTGGGGCTGTAAAATAACGGCCCCTAAAGCTGCGGCAGAAAAAGGAGGAAGAACTGATGCATATCAAAGCGCCGGAAGGAATGAACAGTGCAGAGCGTATTGCTTTTTATGATTGCGAGGAAAATATAAAATATTACCAGTACGGAACGTCGGCAGGCTGGAAAAAATATGAACATAATCCTGTTTTTGGTGGAATATATGAAACCTGCTTCGATGTCTCGCTTTTATTGGAAAAGGAAGGTACCTTGCAGCAGGTATTTAAAATGTGGTTTTCCTGGCGTCCGAAAAAGGCTATCGGCTATACGGAAAGTAGTGACGGTATTCACTGGAAGGAACCGCAGGTAGTATTGGCGCCGGTTCCCGGTTCTGAGTGGGAAGCGGATGAAATCAACCGTCCCACGGTCATCAAACATAATGGAAAATATATGATGTGGTATTCAGGGCAGATGAAGCCCTATCTGGAGGACGGGCGGTCCGTATTGGGTTTGGCGGTAAGCGATGATGGGATAAACTGGGAGCGAAGAGAATTACCTGTGATGGAGCCGGATCAGGCATGGGAGCTTCAGGCTGTCATGTGCCCCCACGTTATATTCGATGAAGAGGAAGCTTGCTTTAAAATGTGGTATGCTGCAGGCTGCAACCATGAGCCGGATGCCATCGGCTATGCTTCAAGCCATGACGGTATACATTGGGTGAAGTTTGCAGGAAATCCGGTATTGGAAAAGAACCCTGATTGTCTGTGGGAGCAGCATAAGGTAGTGGCGCCCTGTGTCGTCAAGGAAAAAGGTTGGTATTACATGTTTTATGTGGGACATTTGCACGAAGAGCGGGCCCAGGTAGGGCTGGCCAGATCGGCGAATGGCATCAGCGGCTGGGAACGGCACCCGCAGAATCCGTTAATTTGCCCGACACAGGGGGAATGGGACAGTGTTGCGGTTTATAAGCCTTTTGTTCTGAAGGTGGGGAATAAATGGATGATGTGGTATAATGGAGCGGCATATGAGGAACCAATATGGGTGTTGGAGCAAATTGGCCTGGCCGAACTTGACGGACCGGAGCTTTTTGGCTAAACTCCATGAGATATGCGGCTTAAAGCAGATGACAGCAGGCGGGGGAAGTGCGCGGCAAAACGCAGGAATGGGAGTAAATATGATAAGAGGCAGAAAATATCAGGCAAAGCATAAAATGTTTGTTTCTTATATTTGCATACCGATTGTTATTCTTACGGTTATATCCTGCCTGTTTTCCTTTGTTTATTATCGGATTTCAAGGGAACGGGTGCTGGCCTTTGAAAATGCGATTGCCGAAAATGTGGACAGCGAACTGAAAAATATTATGGATAACCTGCTTAGATCATCGGCGCAGTATTCCATGACGCCCTGGGTGACCAGGCTGAAATATATGCAGAAAACACCGTGGCTGATGGAACGCAATATCACGGCCTCGGATATTTCCGACTATGCGAGCAATCTTTCCCTGACGGAAATTAACGACAGCATGGTGGAGTCCATTTATATTTATTACAGCCTGGGCGGCTTCGGAATCAGCAGCATCGGCAGGGTGGGCTGGAAGGAATACGTAAATATTTACCAGATCGAATGCAGGGATACGGCGCTGCTGTCGGGTTCCAGGCTGGCGCAGAATAATCAGAAAACAATCAGTCACAATGCCAGCCTGATGAAAAACGGGAAACGAGTGTCTGGTTTTTTCATGCTTCAGACCATTCCCCTGGAAAATTCCTATTCCGGGGAGGTGAATATCCTGTTCTTCGTTCCCTATGAAAAAATATGTGCATATATTGAAAATTTCATGGATGACGGAACGGAGAGCTTTTATCTGACGGACGGAAGCCGGGTAGTTTATGCAAAGGATAAGGAGAACAGCCATTTCCGGATCGGCGATTCCGTAGAAGGCTTAAAATACGGCGGGAAAGAATATCGGTACTGCGGAGAACTGAGCGCTTATACGGCAGAATATACAAAATATGGTATGGATATCGGTATTGTGCAGATTCTTGACAACGGCTTTCTGGAGAGAGACTTTTCACTTTTTGCAGAATGGCTGATTATGGGATATCTGGTTCTGCTTATACTGATTTTTCTCGTGTCCTCAAGAATGACCAAGTACAGCTATCAGCCGCTGGAACACATAATGAATATGCTGGTGGAGGAGGATCATGAGGGCAGCAGCATCAATGAGTATCAAATCATTGAAAAAGCGCTGGAGGAGCTGGACTCCCAGAAAAAGCGACTGGAAGTAACGGTATTCGAACAGAACCCTCTGATTGAGCAGTATATTCTCCATACATTGCTTTGCTCCAATAAACCACAGGCCAATGAAGTAAAGTATGTGAATACCATGCGGCAATATTCGCTCTATCGCTGTCTGGCGCTCAAGCGAAGTCCGGAATCCGGACAATATATTAAAGAAATTGATACATGTCTGGCAATTTATCCCCAGATTCATGCCGCATTTGTTGAAGAGGGAAATTATCATATCTGGGTTCTGAGCTACGCTGAAGAAAGTCTGATGGAGGAAATTACGGAATTCCTTGCCCAGACCTTTGAGGATTCCGGCTATAAGGATGCGGCTCTGGGCGTGAGCCGGGTACATGAGAACATTCTTCATATTTTATCTGCCTTTAATCAGGCGGTGAGGGCTTTAGAATATCATTTCTTTTATCCCGATAAAAAAGTGATACGTTTGGAAGAGGATCGGATTGAAGAGCGTGATCAGAACTGCGCGGCCTTTGAAGTACCTGCCCTGCAGCAGGAAAAGATATCAGAAGCTGTAGAGACTTTGCATGCGCAGCAGCTGTTTGATGCATACCAGGGGATACTTCTATATAATTTTGAGACACGGTTTCTTCATAAGGAGGCTTATTTTGCGGGAATTCATAAGCTGAATGACATGATTCTTGGACTGTTCGGAGAGAAAAAGCAGGGCAATCTTATTGAACAGATAGAACTGCTGGAACCGGAAAGCTTTGCAAGCCTGGAAAGCTACCTGCAGACCTTCCGATTGAAAACCTTCCGTCTGATGGAACAGTGTGTGGCCAAGGAAAATCCGGTATATTATGCCAGAAATCAGATGATCCGCCAATATGTGGAAGAACATCTGACGGATGCCAATCTTTCTTTGAATGAAACCGCACGGGTTATGCATTATACTTCCACCTATTTTGGAAAGTATTTTAAAGAGCAGTTCGGATGTACCTTCCAGAAATATGTGGCTACCAAACGGATAGAATGTGCAATCCGCTATCTGCGGCAGAAAAATATGAACGTGCAGGAAATTGCTTTGAAATGCGGGTTTACCAATGATGTGACATTCCGGCGTACATTTAAGATGTATGTGGGGGTAACCCCCTCCCAGTTTGAAAAAGAACAGGGTGATGATGAGGTGAAATGACTGGTTTGGTATCGGCTGTGATGATGATATACAGAAGTTTCTCCGGTATCGAAATAAAGCCCCATCCCGGATATGAAAAAACCAGACAAATCCTGAATTACTTTCTTTCGGTCAGTGCGGTAAATGCGCTGACCTGCTGAATGGTTACATAGTAACAACACAAAAGGGAAAGACCTCCCGCATCCCGCGGCCGTCCTTTCCCTTTCTCAACGTCAATCATTACAACGGCTCAGCCATCAATCCTGCTTTCCCAGATAAACCGATCCCCCAAACCCAAGTATCAGAAGGAAAATAGGCCTGAGGAAGAAAAGCCCGACGGTGAAGCCCACGCCGTGGCCGAAGGCTTTTGAAAGCTTGTACAGCTGGACAATCATCAGCACCGTGGCCGCCAGGGAAACGAGAGAACCCAGCAGGGAGGGCAGAACCTCGCCAAGAGCGGTGCAGAGGATGTAAATCCAGAAGATTTTCGTATCCCAGGTGAACTTATAACAGGTATAAGTATTATAGATGGGAATGATTGACTTCCAGCCCGGCTCGTTTGCCTTTTCGTACATTTTCCAGCCTGCGGCGAGGATGAGAATGTACCATACCACGGACAGAACCACGCCGGTAAGGCCTGTTGTTTCATATAAATACTGAAATTGCATGGATAAAACCCCCTGTTCCGGACGGCATGGATACCGTCCTTTTTTATAGTATATTCTATCACGTATCTATTGGATTTGTAATACAATTTGTTCATATAATTTCACACTTAATTCCATGCAGTGCTTGAGTTTTTAACTCCGATAAAGTATTATTAGAATAGTATCAAAAAAACAGGAACGGCTGACGGAAATTTTGGATTCTCCGCAGTCCGGTTTGCAGACGGCTTTGACAGTCCAAGGCGGAAAGGAAATAAAATGGACGATGTGGATAACAGTTATCTTTTATTCGTTTCGGATGGTCTCTTTTTTTTGCTGCCGGTCTGCTGTCTGGACCGGGTGATGGATGCAGAAAAGCCGGAAGAGGAGGCGGAGGCGGCGGAATGTAACATACTGGCAGGGGCTTTGGGCGGAAACGGCAAGCGCAGGTACCGCATCCTGCTGCATAAGGAAGCGTCGGAAGAGAAGCTGTTGCTGCCGGCTGATGACATAATAGATCTCAGGGAAATCAATGATGAACAGATTTTAGAATTAACGGAACCGGTTCTGAATGAGAGGAACCGGTATTTAATTGCCGTTGCAGTAACCGAAACGCAAGGGGGAAGAAGGATTCCCGCATACGTCCTGGATCCGGCCTGCCTGTCAGGAGAAGAATAGAAGAATCGGTGAAAAGGAACTAAACATATATAAGCCAATAGGAATGAATAAAGGAACGGCGGGGGAACTATGGAATACATAACGGCACAGGCCGGTAAAAAGATGCTCTGTATAGAGAAGGAGCGGGTCGAAGCTATCCTGATGAAGCCGGAAATATGGCGTGTCCCGGATGCTTCGGAGGAAATTCTGGGAATTGCGGTATATAACGGAAAACTGGTGGTCTATTATCGCTTTGACTGTAAACAGGAGGCGCTCTGCGGTATTCTTGTCAGGGACGACGGCGGAGGGGTCTATGGAATTGCCGCGGCGGCGGTTGGGGAAGAAGGTCTTTCCCGGGAGGAGCTGGAGCCCGTAATGGCGGGAACCGTAAACGGGGTATGGGAGAAGAAGAGTGATTAGGCTGAGGGAAGAGGAATTCTCTGATATTGTGAATTACATGCGTGAGGCATACGGTATCAACCTGGATAAAAAGAAGGTTCTGATAGAATGCCGTATGACAAAGCTTTTGGAAAAAAGGGGACTAAATTCCTTTGGGAAATACCTGGATATGCTCCATCAGGACAGGACAGGAGATATGGCCGCGGAAATGGTCAACTGCCTGACGACAAATTATACTTATTTTTATAGGGAGCCGGATCATTTCAGGCTGCTGCAGGAACGGATCCTGCCGAAGCTTATGGAACGCAGGCAGTATGGCGGACTGGATATCTGGAGCGCTGGCTGCTCCACCGGAGAAGAATGCTATACCCTGGCCATGGTGCTGGAGGAATGCCGCCGGCCAAATAAATACATGGGAAATATACGGCTTCTGGCGACGGATATTTCAGGGGATGCCCTGGATAAAGCGCAGAAGGGCCAATATCCGGCCAAGGAACTGGAAAAGCTTCCACTGGAATGGCAGAAAAAATACTGTGCGCAGGTTGATGACAGAACCTTTCAGGTAAACGAAGAACTGAGATACAGAATACGCTTTGAAAAAAGGAATCTGCTGGAACCGCGCCCGTCAACAGAGAGGTTTGATTTGATTCTCTGCCGGAATGTGATGATATATTTTGACAGGGATGCAAGAATGCGGCTGGTCAGGATGCTGGAGGATGCGCTGAATCCCGGAGGCTATCTCATGATAGGACATGCCGAGCTGCTTACTGCGGGGGAAACGGTGCTGGAATCCGTTTATCCTGCAGTATACAGGAAGGAACAGCCGGCGGATAAATAAAGGAGTTTATATGGGGAAAAAAATTTTGGTAGTGGATGACGCTCTTTTTATGAGAAGGGTAATCAGGAAGAACCTGGAGGGAAGCGGATACCAGGATATTGAAGAAGCCTGCAGCGGTGAGAAAGCTCTGGAGCTGTTCAGCCGTGAAAAGCCTGATCTTGTGCTCCTGGATATTACCATGCCGGGGATGTCCGGGCTGGAGGTGCTGGAGGAAATCCGAAAGAAGGATCCGGCGGCTAAGGTAATAATGTGCTCTGCGATGGGGCAGGAGCAGATGATCACAAATGCACTGATGCTCGGTGCATCGGATTTTATTGTAAAGCCCTTTAAAGCGGATGAATTTATGAAAGTGGTGGAATATACATTATCGTCCTGATTACGGCATGATAAGGGAAAAAACTGACGGAAGGCACAGCGGCCGGTAAAGCCGCGGTAAGAGGAAGGCTATAATGAAGAGACGCTTTGAAAATATGAAAATAGGCCGCAAGCTGATTTATGCATTTGCGATTATTATATTCCTGTATATTATTACTGTGATTATTTCCATCGGCAATATAGAAAGCATGTCAAAAAGAACAAAGCAGATGTACAATGAGTCGTTTGCAAATGTACAGAGTTCCCTTGCCATGATTGCCGGCCTGCAGTCTGTGGGAAAGAATATTACACTGGTGCTCACAACGGATGGCGTGGTAGATGAGCAGGAGTATCTGAAAAATATTGAGACGGGAATTGCACAATCGAGCCAGGAGCTGGATCAGCTTTCTACCGGTTATGTAAGCGATGAGGATAAGGTTGCGGAACTGAGCCGTGAATATGCCGCCCTGACTGCCGTCAGAACGAACATGCTGGAAAAGCTGAAGGCGGGACTGAAAGATCAGGCTTTGGACATTTATGTGAATCAGTATTCGGTACAGTTTAATAAGGTAAAGACCCTGCTGGAACAGGTTGTGGATCTTTGCGTCGCGGATGCGGCAGAACAGCTGGCCGAGGGGCAGAGCATGAATTTTAAAGTGGTGGTGCTGATTATTTCCCTGGCAGTGGTTATTATCCTTTTTACCATTGTTTTGTGTGTTGCAATTACCAGAAGCATTGTCCATCCTGTGGATGAGGTAAAACGGGCCGCCAACGCGATCGCAAACGGGCAGTTGAAAACGGAGCTTACATATACGTCGGAAAATGAGCTGGGACAGCTGGCTGATGATATCAGAAGTACGGCAGAGGCCTTGAACCAGTATGTATCCGAGGTGGAAAAAGGGCTGACGGCCCTGGGTGAGGGAAAGCTCAATTACAAACCGGAAGTGGTTTTTAAAGGAGATTTTATCGCGCTGGGGAATGCGATGGAGAAGATAACCGGGCTTCTGCGGGACTCCCTGCAGCAGATTGGGAGCAGTGCCGAGCTTGTATCCGGCGGAGCGGAGCAGGTATCCAACGGAGCGCAGGCGCTGGCCCGGGGAGCGGCCGAACAGGCCAGCTCGGTGGAGGAGCTGGCGGTAAGCATCAATGAAATCGCGGACAGCGTCAGGGATAATGCGGATAATGCGGTGCAGTCCAGCCGGCTGGCCGATAACGTGGGGAAGAGCCTGACGGAGAGTGATGAGCAGATGCAGGGCCTGATGGAGGCCGTTGAGCATGTGAAGAAGAATTCCAGAGAGATCAACAAAATCGTAAAGGAAATAGAGGATATCGCTTTCCAGACCAATATTCTGGCGCTGAATGCATCCGTAGAGGCGGCCAGGGCAGGAGAGGCGGGAAAAGGATTTTCCGTGGTGGCGGGTGAAATCCGCAGGCTGGCATCCCAGACGACGGCGGCCTCCAAGCTGACGGCGGAGCTGATAGAGAAGAATGCGAAGGCGGTGGACACAGGGATGACCGCGGCAGCTTCAACAGCTGAAACGATGAAGGAATCCGTGGATGGCGCACGGCAGGTTAACAGTATGGTGGATAAGATTTCAGGGGTCTGTGTACAGCAGGCTGATGCAATTGCCCAGGTACGCAAGAGCATTGAGCTGATTTCCGAGATTGTCCAGGGAAATTCAGCCACGTCGGAGGAAAGCGCTGCGGCAAGTGAAGAGCTTTCCGCACAGGCGCTGGTTTTGAAGGAGATGGTGGAGCAGTTTGAGCTGTAGATACAGTGAATAACCGGAGAAAAGGAAGGTAGGGGCATGCGTCAGTTTGCGGATCTGGATGAGATATCCAGGGATATATTGAAGGAGATAGGGAATATCGGGACAGGGAATGCAGTTACTGCTCTTTCGCAGATGCTGATGCACCCGGTGGATATCGCCGTGCCTGATCTGAAAATTTTAAAGTATCAGGAAGTCTGCTCTCTGCTGGACAGCGCCGATGAGCTGCAGACAGGAATAATGGTAGGAGTGGGCGGGGAAATGGAAGGCATGTTCCTCTTCCTTCTCAGTGAAACCTTTACCATGATGGTCCTTAACAAAATATTGGGAGAAGAGGAGCGTGAGTTCCTCAATCCCGGAGAAATGGAACGTTCGCTAATCTGTGAGCTGGGAAATATTATGTGCGGCTCCTATATCAATGCGCTTGCGTCGGTTATGGATTTGAAGCTGGAAGTATCCGTGCCGGATGTGTGCATTGATATGGGCGGGGCCATTTTAAGTGTTCCCCTGTCCCGGTTCCTCAGGGTAAGTGACGATATACTGATGATAGATAATCTGTTTCATTTAGGCGGCGAATCTTTTCTGGGACGGATTCTGTTTATTCCGGAGCCTGATTCCCTGGATATGATGCTCCGCAGTCTCAGGGAGTGATGCCATGGAAAAAATTGTCGTGGGAATTGCGGAAGGCAAGACTGCTGTAGAGCAGCAGGTCCTGATATCCTATGCCCTGGGTTCCTGCGTGGGCGTGTGCCTGTATGATAAAAGCCGGAAAATTGCGGGCATGGTCCATGTTATTCTGCCGGAAAAGGCGGTAGCCGTAAACAGGGAAAACCCGTATAAATTCGGGGACGAAGGAGTGCGGAGGCTGATTCAGGAAATGGAGCGGCTGGGCGCGGAGAAAAAGCGGTTAACTGCGAAAATTGCCGGCGGGGCCAAAATGTTTGAGACAGGAAGGCCGGAATGGGAAATCGGGGCGCAGAATGTGGCATCAGTGAAAAAGACGCTGGCTGAAGAGGGTATCAGGCTGATTGCAGAGGATACCGGAAAGAATTACGGCAGGACGGTAAGCTTTTATGCCGGGGACGGCAGACTGGAAGTACGGACGGTAAGACACGAGACGGTAGTATTGTAAATGACATATGGAGGATGAGTGATGGAAACTCAAAAGAAACAGATAGTGCTGATTGTGGACGACAGTCTTCTTATCTGTGAACAAATCAAGGCGGCATTGAAGGATACGCCCATTTTTATCTGCGAAGCCCATAATGGGCAGGAAGCGGTTGATATGGTGGAAAATTACCAGCCGGATTTGATATTGCTAGATGTAGTGCTGCCGGATGCGGATGGCTACAGTCTGTTTGACAAGCTGAAGAAGGCGGATAAAAATGACGCGGTTATTATATTCCTTACCTCCAAGGATAAGGATGAGGATGTGGTGAAGGGCTTTTCCATGGGAGCCTGTGATTATATTAAGAAGCCGTTTGTAAGAGGGGAGCTGCAGTCCAGGGTAAATGCCCACCTGATGATTAAATATCAGAAGGATGAGCTGAACCGCCAGAACCAGGAGCTGCGCACCAATATGGAAAAACTGAACTATATGGCATTCCGTGACGGCCTTACCGGGCTGTATAACCGCCGTTACGTGGTGGGAGACCTGGCGGACGATATCCGCGGACATGAAAAGCAGGAGAAAAAGAATGTCCTGATCCTTGCCGATATAGATGATTTCAAGAAAATAAACGATACCTATGGCCATGATGCCGGGGATCTGGCTCTGGTATGTATTGCGAACATTCTGGAGGGAAACTGCCGCCAGCATAAGGTGGTCCGCTGGGGCGGGGAAGAATTCCTGATCATTCTGTTTGACGTAACGGAGGAGGAAGCTTTCCAAATCAGTGAGAAAATCCGCACTGAGGTTGAGATGTTTCCCATTTTCCATGAAAATGTGGAATTCAGCTGCACTCTTACTTTAGGGATGCATATATACCAGGAGTCGGAAGGAATAGAAGAAAGCATAAACTGTGCGGATAAGGCGCTTTACCGGGGCAAGCGTTCCGGCAAGAACTGCAGCATTTGGTATGAAAAGGAATAATAGGCGGGAAATGGTATGGGATATTTTGATGCGGATGCCGAGGATATGCTGGAGGTGTACCTGCTTGAAACCAGGCAGCTGACCGGGCAGTTAAGTGCGGTTTTATTAGATACGGAAAAAAAGAATGCATTTTCCGGGGAGGATATTCACAGTATTTTCCGGATTATGCATACAATTAAAAGCTCTTCCGCTATGATGGGTCTGCAGGAATTATCCTCCATGGCCCATAAGCTGGAGGATCTTTTTGCATATTACAGGGAAAATTTCGGCAAAATTGAAAAACCGGAGCCGGAGCTTTTTGACCTGCTGTTTGCAGCCTCCGATTATATAGAAACTGAGCTGGGGGACATGGAAAATGAAGACTACAGGCCCCGCAGTACGGCTGTGATAGAGGAACGGACAGAGGCGTATCTGAGAAAAATAAACAATCCGGAAGGGGAGGCGGCCGCTGCTGGCGGGAATCAGGAAGAGAACCCGGAAGAGAATCCGCAGGCAGGCAAAGCGCAGGAGGCCGCAGGGGATATCAGAAAGGAAATTCCCGTAATACCGGATACTATGGCCGGAAAAGGCGGCACCATTGTGCGTATTCTGTTTGAAAACGGCTGCCGGATGGAAAATATCAGAGCCTTTATGCTGGTGCGCCAGATAAGCGGCATGTGCTCTGTGGTGGAGACATGGCCCGGCGAACTGGAAAAATCCGGGGAAAGCTGTGGCTATATCAGTGAAAACGGTGTTTTTATCCGTTTTGAAACAGAGCGCAAGGCGGAAGTGCTGGAAAGCCTGAGAAGGGGACTTTTTGTGGCGGACTGCATGATTCTTGCAGAAGAAGGGCCGAAGCCTGCGGCAAACGAAGCCGCTGGGGGTATGGACGGCTCCGGGAAAGAAAGTGCTCCTTTAGGGGAAAACGGAAAACTCACAAAGAACGGGCTGAATGGGAAAAACGGACAGGCGGAAGGCAGGGAGACCGAATTTTTCAATGTGCGTTCTGACAGGCTGGACAGGCTGCAGTCTATTTCCGGGGAGCTGATGCTTCATATGCTCATGCTGGAAAATGAGCTGGAGAGCCTGGGGCTGGAGGAAATCAAGGAAGGCAGCGCCCACCAGATCAGCCGGCTGATCAGTGAAATGGAACGGAACGTGATGGAAATGCGTCTGGTTTCCATCAACAAGATAGTGCCAAAGCTGCGCCGTATATTGCGGGATATCTGCAGGGATCAGAACAAGGAAGCGGATCTCATTCTGGAATGCGGGGATCTGGAAGCGGATAAAAGCGTGGTGGAATATGTATCCGAGGCTTTATTGCACATTATCAGGAACGCGGTGGATCATGGGATTGAGACGCCGGAGGAAAGAGAGGCCGCAGGAAAGAGCAGAAAAGGGAAAATTATTTTTTCCGCAGAAAGCACGGCAGGAGAGCTGCGGCTGTCGCTGAGCGATGACGGGACTGGCCTTGATGAAGTGAAAATAAGGGAGAGAGCCAGGGAAAGAGGGCTTTTTACCAGGCCGGAGGAGGAATATGATCTGCAGGAAATCCAGGAACTGATTTTAAGTCCCGGATTTACCACCAATGAGCAGGTGACGGAATATTCCGGAAGAGGCGTGGGTCTGGACGTGGTCAAAAATGTGCTGGAGGATGTGGGAGGCAACCTGTATATCCACAGTGAGAAGGGGAAAGGCACCACCTTTACCATTGTGGTGCCTCTGTCCCTGGCCACTATGGAATGCATCCGCTTCAGGGTGGGGGACTGCCGATTTTCCGTTCCGGCCAGGCACGTATACCGTTTCCTGGATCTGGAGAAAAACAGGGACAACGTGGAGAATATTAATGGGAAAGATTATATTCTGTATGAGGACAGGATGGTGCCGCTCATCAATTTGAACCGCTTTTACCATCTGCAGGCGGAGGAGCCGGAGCATCCCATTGTTGTCTACGTTAAAGGGAATGAAAAGGAAGGCTGTATCATGGTAGACTATATGTATGAGCAGAAACGGATCGTGGTGAAACAGCTGCCGCCTCTGTTTGGTCTGGGCTTCCGCAAACGGACGGGAATCAGCGGCTGCAGCATCATGGGAAACGGCTCGGTCTGTGCGGCGATTGATACAGAGATCCTGATAGGCCTGTATGAAAAGGAGGATGCATATGGAAGCTTACAGCAGCAGAGAACTGCTCTGCATTCCGGGGAAAAATAAAAGCTATGCGATTGAGACGGCGTATGTCACCGAACTGTGCTGTCAGATACAGCTGTCCCGCATCCCCTGTATGCCGGAGTATTACGCCGGCGTATGCAGCTACAAGGGGAATATTATTCCGGTGATAAAGCTGCACAGTGAGGAGGATCCCGGGGAAGACAGCCTGCTGCTGGCGGTGTCCTGCGGCAAATACCAGCTGGGCATCCTTTTTACGGGAGATCCTTATATCCTGCCTGCCGGAACCGCTGAAACGGTGGAAAGCCCCGCGGATATGGGCGATTCAGGTATCTGGGCGGGAAAGGAAATCTGCAGGCATGAAAAGGAAATCCTTTTTGTAATAGATATGGAGAAAACAGTGGAGGGCCTGATAATCTGCCAGTAAGGAAAAGCAGGAAAGTTTGAAAATATTTCCAGATAATGTGTAATACTATTAAAAGAGCGCGGCAGACAGGAAACGTCCTTTCTGCAAACAAACAAGTTAGGAGGAATAATATGCTTGAAGTGATGGAAGAAAAAGCAATGATACAATTTCTGGAAAAGTTTACAGACTACCCTTTCCTGGTGCGGTTCCAGGGGCATGAATACAATATTGGTGAGGGAGAGCCGTCCTTCACCGTTATTTTCAGGAATCCCATCCCTGTTTCCCGGCTGATGACGAGTACGTCGCTGGCGCTGGGGGAGGCCTATATGGATGGCGAGCTTGAGATAGAAGGAGATCTTTACCAGGCGCTGGATCATTTCCTTGGTCAGATGGGGAAATTCTCAGCGGATCAGCATGCGCTGAAGAAGCTTATCCATACATCTACCTCCAAGAAGAATCAGGAGAAGGAGGTCACCAGCCATTACGATCTGGGAAATGATTTCTACAAGCTGTGGCTGGATGAAACACTGAGCTATTCCTGCGCTTATTTCCGCAGTGAGAACGACACCCTGTACCAGGCGCAGGTAAATAAGGTGGATTACATTCTGCAGAAGCTGTACCTGAAGGAAGGCATGACGCTTCTGGATATCGGCTGCGGCTGGGGGTTCCTGTTGATTGAGGCCGCAAAAAAATACCATATTAAGGGCACCGGAATTACCTTAAGCAAGGAGCAGCACAGGGAGTTCCGGGAGCGGATAGAAAAGGAAGGGTTACAGGATTATCTGACAGCTGAGCTGATGGATTACCGGGATCTGCCCGCCATGGGGCAGAAATTCGACCGTGTGGTCAGCGTAGGTATGGTGGAGCACGTGGGGCGTGAGAATTACCATCTGTTTATAGACTGCGTGGAAAAGGCGCTGAAGGACGGAGGCCTGTTCCTGCTTCATTTTATCAGCGCCCTGAAGGAGCATCCCGGAGATCCCTGGATAAAGAAGTATATTTTCCCGGGCGGTGTGGTTCCCAGCCTGCGGGAAATGATTTCCTGCATGGCGGATGATAATTTCCATGTCCTGGATGTGGAGAACCTGCGCCCTCATTATAACCGGACACTGCTTTGCTGGGAGCATAACTTCAGGGAGCACATGGAAGAGGCGGAGCAGATGTTTGATGAAAAATTCCTGCGTATGTGGGAGCTTTATCTGTCCTCCTGCGCGGCAACCTTCCATAATGGAATCATTGATATCCATCAGGTGCTGGCCTCTAAGGGTGTAAACAACGAGCTCCCTGCCGTTCGGTGGTATTGAGCGCAGGAAAAGCGGATCAGCCCCGTTTGCGACCTCTTGTCCCTTCCCACCGGAGCAGCCGCGGCCCGTGTCGCTGCGGCCCATGCTGCTTTGGTGGAAAGGGACAGAAGGACGCAGACGGGGCTGATTCATTTATCCGGAGAAGATGTGGAGTGAAGCTTAAAAGGTTGGTTATATGCGGCAGGATGCCGTTGGTAAAGGAGCGGGAATGGAGAGAAAAGTAATATTTCATGTGGATGAATGTGGCAGGTTTGAAATGGCGGCGGGGAATATACATAATATGTGTAGTTTTTACCGGGGAAGGGAAATTCCGGTGGTAATAGAGCTTTTGTTGAATGGGGAAGCTGTCCGGGCGGCTGCTGCAGCGGCTCCAGAGGCGGAGGGGTGCAGGGAGCTGCTTCGGGAGGAAGGTGTTGAAATAGCAGTGTGTAATAATGCGCTTAGGAAAAACGGGATTGCAGCGGAGGAACTGACGGAGGGGGTCAGGGTGGTTCCGGCGGGGGTGGTGGAGCTTGCGGAAAGGCAGTTTCAGGGTTATGCTTATATCAGGCCTTAGTATTTTCAGGAGCGGCGGTCAGAGAGCTGCTGCGGGGGAGTTAGGTCAGATAGGACGGAATAATCAGGAGAAGTCAGGGACGGATAGTTGGGGCAGGGCAGCTGTGACAGGATAAATGGAGCAGGATAATCAGGGCAGGAAACAGCGGGCGGTTAATGGAGGGATAGTGGTTATGAAGGAAATCAGGAGTGAATCGAAGCTCACTTTTTTTGAGGCAACAAGCATTATTGTGGGGCATGGAGTGGGATCCGGTATTTTGTCGGTGCCCTTTCTTGCGTCCAGAAACCGTTGGTATGATATTCTCTGGATTATCCTTTTGGTGTACGGGATTAACCTGGTGATGCATTTTATGATAGCGGAGCTGTCCTACAATAATGGCGGGGCACAGTTTATTAAGTGCTTTGAGAAGGAGCTTTTTGTGGGCAGGATGAAAAAGGCGGCGACCTGGTTTGCCTTCGGGCTGCTGGGCTTTTCCGTGGTGGTGAACGTGAGCGGGTTTATTGCCGGGGCTTCGGCTGTCTTTGAGGCCTGGTTCGGCCTGCCGTCCGCGGCGGGGATGCTGCTGTTCTATGTGCTTGCGGCGAGCGTGGTTTATATCGGTATGAAGCTGGTGGGAATCTGTGAAAAAATCGCGGTATTCTCCATGGTGGGGGTTATTGGAATTCTGTTTATCGCAACTTTGATTTCCGATGTCAGCCCTCTGCCGGCCAGTTTTGTTTCTGCTTCCAATCTGCTGGCGCTTTACAGCATGGTATCCTTCTCTCTTTCCGCGGTGATGTCCGTGCCGCAGGTGGTAAAGGGGCTGAATGGGGACAGGAATCAGATTATGGGTTCCATTGCGGCAGGTACGGGAATCAATGTGGGGCTGATTCTGCTGATTACCTTTATGACGCTTCTGGGGGCGGGCAGCGGGGTGACGGAAAACGGCGCGCTGGTGGATCTGTCCCTTCATCTGGGCGGCTGGGTGAGTATTATCGGATATATTTTCTCCCTGCTGGCTCTTGCCACATCTTTCTGGGCCAATACACTGAACCTGCGTGATATCGTAAATGAGCAGACCGGCTGGGGTGTGAAAAAAAGCTGGCTGGCCGCTTCCCTTCCCTGTCTTGTTATCGCGCTTATCGGCGTGGAGAGCTTTGTGGGCTTTACCAGGCTGGCCGGTGTGGTGCAGGTGCTGACGGGAATCGGTATTATCATTGCTTATAACCGTTCCAGAAAACATGAAGGGAGCAGTCTTATCTGCGGAAGGCTGGGGACCATACCGTTCCAGGTTATTGTGGTGGTCAGCTCCCTGCTGTCCACTATAGGATCTTTGCTTGCGGTTTCGTAAGAATTATTAAGCGGGAGGACAGGATAATGGCCGGATTGAATGAAATCTGCATTACACAGACGGCGGCAACGGTTTTAGCCCTGCTGGGTGAAAAAAAGGGGGCGGAAATGGCGGAGCCTGACAGGCGGGTGCTTGCGCAGGCGGAAAAGCTCTATGGCGCAGGGGGCTGCGATCGTGTCTTTATGTACCATCCGGATGCGGTGGCGATGTGGATTTATGAAAAATACAGGGCGCATTTTGCACAGCTGGAAAAGCGGGCGGCGCTCAGGCTTCCCATGCGTTCCGTTGTCCCGCCGGTCACGCCGGTGGCCTTCGCTTCCATGTACAGCGGGCTGCAGCCGGCGCAGCATGGGATTATGAAATATGAGAAGCCGGTGCTTGGGGTGGAAACTGTTTTTGACAGGCTGCCGGAGGCAGGGAAACGCGTGGCGGTTATTTCCACGCAGGGGGACAGTATTTCCCTGATTTTTCTGGAAAGGCAGGTGGATTATTTTATCTATCCCACAAAACAGGAATGTAATGAAAAGGCGATGGGGCTGATTGCTGAGGATACTTACGATCTTATCGTTCTGTATAACGGGGATTATGATTACTATATGCACCGCAGGACTCCGGAAGGAAAACGGGCGCTGCAGGCTCTTGATGAGAATATCAATACCTGGTGCGGCATTTACGACAGAATCAGGGACTGCTGGACGGGACACCGTACCGCGCTGGCCTTTGCCCCGGATCATGGCTGTCACCGGATGCTTGGCTTCCTTGGAACCCATGGGAAGGAGGAGCCTTGCGATATGAATATCATGCATTTCTATAGCTTTCTTCAGGAGCGGGCGGAACCGTAGGCTGCTTTGGCGGCATCGGAAGCTTTGGCCGCTACTGTTGCTCCGGCGGCTCCTTCTCTGCAGCAGACTTCCGGAATTCCCTGGGAGAGACACCGTAGGCATCCCGGAAAACCCGGGAAAGGTGCGCTGTGGAGGTAAAACCGCATTTTTCCGCAATCTGGCTGAGGGGCAGCCGGGTGTCCAGGAGCAGCTGGTGTACCTTGGAAAGCCTGACGTTGTATAAGTATTCCAGGAAAGTGGCCCCGGTGGCGCTGCCAAACAGGCGGCAGAAATGGTAACGGCTCATATGGACCAGTCCGGCCGCGGCATCCAGGGTGATGTTTTCCTGATAATGGGTGTTGATATAATGGATAACGGATACGATTTCAGGCTGGATGCTTTTGCCGTCCAGAGTATCCTGGGCGCCTGCGTCCTCCAAAAGCTCACCCAGCAGTACCAGCAGCTGCAGGATGACGGAGCAAAGCAGCTTTTCTGCAAGAAAACCGCTTCTGTTATGGCAGGCATCCGCTTTCTTAAAATGTTCCAGCACTTCGGCCGCCTGTGCGTCGGATAAATGCAGCACACAGGAATCCAGTTTATGAAGCAGCAGGCGTGTTTCCCCTTCGGTAAGCAGGGAATGCAGTACCGGAACGGGAAGATTGATAATATAACGCTCGTAGGAGTCGGATTCCCGGCTCTCCGTATAATGAATCTCAAAGGGCTTGAGGATATACAGATCCCCCGGCCTCAGGGTATAGCGCACATCATTCAGAATCAGGGTCCGATCCCCGGATATCTGCAGGTAAATCTCATAGGTGTCATGATAATGCTGTACCTTCATATCACTTTTTTCCGGCTTCCGGATATATTCCACCAGAAATTCTTCATAGGGCTCAAAGGCTGTGTGAAGCATCCTTTTTTCCTCCTGGAAAACATACTGGAATGCAGATTTTCCGTTTTTTTTCCGGCTGTCAGCCGCATTGCCGAAGCATGGGGGAAGCCGGATAAACTTTTACATCCGTATTATATAACCCCAAAAAATAAAGAGCAATATCTGAACGGTTCTTTTATAAAATAAGCATTTATTTTGCTGTATTCTTATTTCTTGCGTGCTAGTATAATGCTATCGGACAGTAAGTGCGAAGCGGTTGGGCAATTACTGAACAGTGAGAAAATATTTGGAGGATGAGTATTATGAGGTATACGGACAACGGAGCGGAGGACATTAAAATCGCCTATATCGGGGGAGGCTCCCGCGGCTGGGCATGGGGGCTTATGAGCGACCTGGCGGCTGCACAGGATATGAGCGGCAGTGTATTCCTGTATGATATCGACAGGGAAGCTGCGGCCAGAAATGAATGCATCGGCAACAAAATGAAGGACTTGAAGGAATGCAGATCCGCGTGGAATTATAAAGCGGTGGAAACTATGAAGGAGGCGCTGACAGGGGCGGATTTCGTAGTGATTTCCATTATGCCGGGCACCTTTGACGAAATGGAAAGCGATGTCCATGCCCCGGAAAAATTCGGTATTTACCAGTCCGTTGGGGATACCACGGGACCGGGGGGCCTTATGAGGGCGCTGCGCACGATTCCGATGTTTGAAGAATTTGCCGCAGCCATCAGGAAATACTGCCCGCAGGCCTGGGTCATCAATTATACCAATCCCATGACGGTATGCGTGAAGACGCTGTACCGCGTATTTCCCAAAATCAAGGCCTTTGGCTGCTGCCATGAGGTATTCGGAACCCAGAAGCTTCTGGGCCTGGCGCTGGAGGATATCAAGGGCATCCAGGGGGCGCAGAGAGAGGATATCCGGGTAAATGTGGTGGGAATCAATCATTTTACCTGGCTTACGGCAGCGCAGTATAAGAATATGGATCTGTTCCCCATCTACCGGGAGTTTGCATTGAAATACAGGGATGAGGGCTTCGGGGAAAAGGCGGATGAAAACTGGCTGAACCGTTTCTTTGACAGCCGCGAGCAGGTCAAGCTGGATCTGTTCCTTAAATACGGCGCGATTGCAGCGGCGGGCGACAGGCATCTGGCGGAATTCTGTCCCGGCTCATGGTATCTGAAGGATGAAGAAACCGCACATTCCTGGGGCTTTAAGCTGACCCCGGTATCCTGGAGGAAGGAAGATCTGAAGAACCGTCTGGCCAGGAGCGAGCGGCTTTACAAGGGCGAGGAGGAAATGACGATCAATCAGACCGGTGAGGAAGGGGTGCAGCAGATGCGTTCCCTGCTGGGCCTGCGCGATCTGGTGACCAATGTGAACATACCCAACTGCGGCCAGATTCCCAACCTGCCGCTTGGCGCCGTTGTGGAAACAAATGCGCATTTCAGCGCGGACTCTGTCCGGCCTGTATTTGCCGGGCCGGTACCGCAGAGTGTGTACCCGCTTGTAAGCAGGGTATGCGGTATTCAGGAAATGACCGTGGAGGCCGCCATGGGCCGGGATCTGGAGCTGGCGTTCCAGGCCTTCTGTATGGACCCCAATATGGAGCTGGGTCTTAAGGATGCCAGAATATTGTACAACACAATGGTAGAAAATACTGCGAAATACCTCACAATGTACCAGTAGGACAGGTTTGCCGAGGGTTTCCATCAATAAATCAACACAAATAATTTATATTATTCAAATAAAAAGGACTGTGGCTCCCCCACCTTTAAATTACTATTACGGTTAAGGGAATCACAGTCCTTTTTAGTCCTCCAATCTTTTATCCCACTATTTAGTAGTGGTATTCAATATTCTTCCGGCCAGCCAGTGAGGTGCCAGCCCTGGGACCGAACATGGCTGGCACCTCACTCCTCCCCCCTGCCAAAAGAATTATGGAATTTCCCTCCCAATTATGTTAGGATGATAAAGAAAATATTTCAGAGGAGGATTCAGATGAGCATAAGAATTGGCATATTAGGCTATGGAAACCTGGGCAGAGGCGTAGAATGTGCGATTAAGCAGAACCCGGATATGGAACTGGCGGCAGTATTTACAAGACGCGCGCCGGAATCCGTCAGGATTCAGACACAGGGCGTTCCTGTCTGCAGAATTGAAGATGCGGTGCAGATGCAGGATAAAATCGATGTCATGATTCTCTGCGGCGGAAGCGCCACGGATCTGCCTGTGCAGACACCTGAGTTCGTGCAGTATTTTAATGTAATAGACAGCTTTGACACCCATGCGAAGATCCCGGAACACTTTACGGCCGTTGACGAGGCGGCGAAGAAGAGCGGAAAGGTAGGCATCATTTCCTGCGGTTGGGATCCGGGCATGTTTTCACTGAACCGCCTGTACGCAAATGCGGTACTCCCGCAGGGTAAGGATTATACCTTCTGGGGCAAGGGCGTCAGCCAGGGACATTCCGATGCCATCCGCCGGATTGAAGGGGTAGCGGATGCAAGGCAGTACACCATTCCCGTGGACGAAGCGCTGGCCAGCGTTAGAGCCGGAGAAAACCCGGAGCTGACCACCAGGCAGAAGCATACGAGAGAATGTTTTGTAGTAGCGCAGGAAGGAGCGGATAAGGCGCGTATTGAAGAAGAAATCAAGACGATGCCCAACTATTTTGACGAATACGATACCACCGTACACTTTATCAGCGAAGAGGAAATGAAGCGGGATCACAGCGGCATCCCTCACGGCGGCTTTGTCATCCGCAGCGGTAAGACAGGCTGGAATGAGGAGTTTGGAAATGTGATTGAATACAGCCTCAAGCTGGATTCCAATCCGGCCTTCACTTCTTCCATACTTGTGGCTTTTGCAAGGGCGGCATACCGTCTGGCAGAAGAAGGACAGTCCGGCTGCAGGACAGTATTCGATATCGCGCCCGCCTATCTGAGCGCAAAGAGCGGTGAGGAACTGCGCAGAACCATGCTGTAAGCGGAAGAAAAAGATACATGCAAATTGCCTGGATACAGGCCGGATGGCCTGAAAAAGGGCGCGGAAATTACTGAACCCGGAGGATTGATGAATCTTCCGGGTTGTTTTTTTGAAGTATGATACCATATATAGTGAATTTGTTCTTTTTTTCTGTATCCCCGGTTTCTGACATGCGCCGTGTTTCCTGTCCTTTCAGATGCAGGAAGTGTCTGGGCCATCCGGGGTATGGCAGGATGGATTTTGGGGTTTGCAGATTCGGTTAGCCCTGTGCGGAGGATGGGGCCTGCGGCGTACCCATCTGGCATAAAGGGTGATATCTCCGGTACTGCCCTGGGGGATTACCGTGACCTGTCTGCCTCCCCCGGGAGCATTATACCAGCCGGAAAAACGGAATCCGGTGCGCTCTCCGGGTGGCAGCAGCCGGATATCAGGAGAGACGGCCGTATAGGATTCCGGATTGGGATGGGAGCTTCCCTCCAGATTTTCATAGCGGATAGCATATACAATGGGAATCAGCCAGACCTGCGTCTGATTTCCGTTCAGCCTTATTTCCCAGCCATCGAAATCCTGAGGCGGTTTCCGGAAGGCATCGGCATCCTGCTGCGTAAGAGTGGTATGTGGGGGAGTGCCTTCTCCGGCAATGACAGGCTCTCCCTCCGGATTGGGTGATACATATCCGGAATTGTCCAGCTGTATTACGGACCCGGAATCCAGTCCTCCCTGAAGGAAGACCACGGCGTCACGATCTTCAATATAAAAACCATTGGTTATATCCCTCAGCCCTTCAATATAGAATTCTCCATTATTATAAATTCCCGGCGCATAGGACGAGGCCCGGTTCTCCCCGCCTTTGCCCAGCGAGGCCTGGTTCAGCTTATAGACCTGGGAGCCGATATCGTTGTATATTCCGCCGCCCACCCCCGCCTGATTCAGAAAAATATCACCGCCCGTAAGGATGGCTGTGCTGCCGCCGTGGTTCCACAGGCCGCCTCCCTGTCGGCGGGCCGTATTGGAGTGTATGCTTCCGCCCGACATATCCAGCATGGAGCCCTCCGCCAGGCTGACGCCACCCCCGGACTGCAGGGCGCTGTTCCCTGAAATATCCGTTCCCGGCCGGATAAGTAGCCGCCCCGGAATACAGCAGATGCCGCCGCCGTGACCGCCGAAACCATTTTCTTTGGCATCGGCCCGGTTATTTTGGACGAGCACTTTGCCCTGAAGCGTAAGCGTTCCGTTTGCCGTATTGCAGTAAATACCGCCCCCGTTGCCGATATGGCAGGTATTATTAGTGATGGAGGACGCATCTGTAATCAAAAGGGATGCGCCGCCTCCTCCGTTCCAGATGGCGCCGCCGCTGCTATTGATAGCGGTATTGCCTGAAAATGTGCTGTTTTCCACGGAGGTATCCAGCGTCCCGCTGCCGGAAAAGAGGCGGAGGGCGCCGCCCTCGTAGCCGGCCGTATTGGTGAGCAGCCTGGAATTTATAAAACGGACGGTTCCGGTGCTGCCGTTGCTGTAATATATGGCGCCGCCGCTGTTGCCGGCCTCATTTTCCGCAAAACGGCAGCCATCCGAGAGAAAAAAGGTTTCGGCCTCACTTCCCAGGAGGATTGCGCCGCCGCTGCCGGAGGAGCGGTTGGAAAGGAAGCTGCTGTCGGCGGCAGTGAAGGAACAGGCGGACAGGCCGGCATACAAAGCGATGGCCCCGCCGGAGGCCGAGGCCTGATTTCCCTCCAGCAGACAGCTTTGAAGATGGATTTCGGAGGGGTGTGCCAGGGAGCGGTTCTGAAGCCACAAACCGCCGCCGCTGCCGGAGGCGTCTGTGGTGGCTGTATTTTTTATCAGGCTGCTGTTTTGGGCGGAGAGGGAAAAACCTGCGTCGGAAAGCAGATAAAGCATTCCTCCTGTACCGGCCGTATTTTCCCTGAATACGGTACCGTCGATGCTGATGGAGACGGGCTGCAAAACTGCTGTCAGACAGACTGCACCGCCGTTATTGGAGGCCCTGTTTGCCGATATCGGAGACGTGGTGGATATTTCAAGCCGATCTCCCGCATTGGCGCTGTAGAAGTAAACGCCTCCGCCATGATATGCGCTGTTCCCGGCAAGCAACATGCTTCCTGTAAGCTTCAGAAGCGAGGATGCCGCCCCGCCGCCGCGATAGCCGGAAAAAAAGATGCCGCCGCCGGAGGAAGAAGCGCTGTTCCCGGTAATTCTCACCTCATCGCCTATGGTCAGGGAAATGCCTGCGCCCGATGTGAGGGAATGGCAGCAGATACCGCCGCCGTTTGCCGCCGAATTATTCGCAATGACTGCGTGATCTGAAAACTCCATACGATCATTGGAGGTCCCGGGAAACATGGCGGCAGCGCCGCCGGAGGTTTTGGACACACAGCCTGTAATCCGGGAATTGCCATTCATTACAAGTAAATTGGCCAGGGTGGGGGCAGCCTGGAGACAGACGCCGCCGCCTTCCGCCGCAGAATAATTGTTCCGCAGGATACAGCCGTCCTCCAGATAGAGAGAGCCGCCGTTTACGCAGATCAGAGAACGGTTGGCGCTGTCGGATGCGGGATGGGAAGCCATATCCCCGTCCAGAATAATGTTGTTCAGATGCAGGGAAGCCCCCGATGCGACACGGAACAGGTTTTGGCTGTGGCCGGCGGCTTTCGTCAGAGCAAAAACATCCGGGAAAAGACTGCTTATGGTAACGTCACGGCCGACTTCCAGTTGATTTGTAACAGGGATGTCGGCCGTCAGCTGAATGGAAGGGTCTGTTCCGGCAAGCGCTGCCGAAAGTTCGGATTCATTGGAAACCTGTGCCATAGGATATCACCTTTTTTTACATAATACCCTATTGTATGCAGGAGGCGCATAAAAAGAGCCAGTTTCAGGGGAAAACAGAACAAGCAGGGGGAGTGCCCGGAATGGTTTCAAAATAGAGCAACGGCCGAAGCCCGGGGTGTGAAGAATAATGATGGCGAACTGAGCAGCAGATGTAAAACAAGATGGTAAAACCTGACGGACTGTGCTAGAATAAAACAAAAGCCGGCCGGCAGCATATCCGGGAGAATATTTTCCGGCCTGACGGGGAGTCCCCGCCGGGAGTTAGAAACAGTGGGCATGCAGAATACTGCATGCAGAATCCTGCACCCGTAATCCGCTCCAAAGTACATCCGCACACTTCCGTGTGCACACCGCCTTCGGCTGTACATTTCCGCAGCTTACGGTATCGGTGTATTGTGCCGTCCGGCTTATCAAAGCTATGAGCAACGCGTGAGGATAAAAGAGGAACTGCATGGGATGCTCACATGCGGTTCCTCTTTTTGATTTTTACCGTGAAAATATTTTCCATGCTGTCAAGTATTTTTATTGTCCCTGTTTTTCACGAAAGGAGGAGGCTCCTGTATGTCAAATTCGCAGCTTTGGAAATACTGTACCAAAGAACAATGCCAGGACTTTATCCTTTCGCTGGATCTTGTCCCTCACAGCGCCGGTATGAGCAGGGAAAAGCAGCTTGCCTGTCTTTATATGCTCAGCAACCGTGGTGCGGAGAATTACCATAAGGAGATTCTGACAAAAAAGGATGGCGGGACAAGGACGCTTATGGTTCCCTGCAGCCTACTGAAGGCCGTGCAGCGCAATATCCTGCACCATGTGCTGGAGCAAAGGCCCGTATCGGATTGCGCCAGGGCCTATCGGAAAGGCACGGACATCCTGGCCAATGCCGGGCCGCATACCGGGAGAAAGCAGGTGCTCAAGCTGGATATCAGCCATTTTTTTGACAGCATTCTCTTTCCCAGGGTTATCAGCGCCGCCTTCCCGGATACGCTGTTTCCTCCGGCCGCCGCCGCTCTTCTGGCAAATCTGTGCTGCTGCCGGGAACGCCTGCCCCAGGGCTCTCCGGCTTCCCCGGCCATCTCCAATCTGGTGATGCGCCCCTTTGATGAATCCATGAGGCGCTGGTGTGAAGCGAGACAGATCGTATACACCAGATACTGCGATGACATGACCTTTTCCGGAGATTTTGATCCCGCCGCTGTCTATCATAAGGTAAAAAGCTATCTGGAGGCGATGGGATTTTCCTTAAATGAAAAGAAAACAAAGCTCCTGAAGGACGGCGTACGCCAGAGTGTGACGGGAATTGTGGTCAATGAAAAGCCCCAGGTCTCCAGGGATTACCGTAAAAAACTGCGGCAGGAAATCTATTACTGCATGAAATATGGCGTAACAGGGCATCTTGAAAGGCTGAGGGAGAAGACCGGGAATGCGGTGGAGGAGCAGAGGTATATATGTTCTGTCCTTGGAAGAATTCAGTTTGTGCTGCAGGTGAATCCGGAGGACAGGGAATTTGCGGAATACTGCAGGATATGGAAGGAGCGGTTTGTAAAATAATCGGAAAAAGGGGACTGCGTATTGAGGTATTATATTGCGGATCCGCATTTTTATCATAATTCGTTGAATTATAAGATGGATAAGCGGGGATTTGAAAGCGTGGAGGCAATGAATGAATACATGCTGAGACGGTGGAACCATAAGGTGCGGATGAATGATGAAGTTGTTATATTAGGGGATTTGTCGGCGGGAAGTGCGGAGGAAACAAACCGGCTGCTTGACAGGCTGAACGGCCGCCTTTACCTGATATTGGGGAATCATGACCAGTTCCTTGTGGATAAGCATTATAATTCCGCCCGGTTTGAGTGGATAAAGCCCTATGAGGAGCTGAATGACAATAAGCGGAAGGTGGTGCTGTGCCATTATCCGATTATGTGTTACAATGGACAGTATCTTCTGGATAAGGACGGGAACCCCAGAACCTATATGCTTTACGGCCATGTGCACGATACCCACGACCAGCGGCTGGTTGAGATGTTCCGGGAGATTACGATAAGATATCCATCCAAAAATCCGGATGGGGAGGAGCAGAAAATTCCCAGTAATATGATCAATTGTTTTTGTATGTATTCCGATTACGAGCCGCTTACATTGGATGAGTGGATTATCTGCAACCGAGGCAGGGGAAAATGAGTATTTAATTCAGGCTGTTATAAAGGCCACGCAGTATTACGGCGGGCCGTAAATATAAAAGGAGGGTATTTTTTATGGAAAAACAGTTTAAAGGGGTGGCACATGCAGCATTTAATGTGTCGGACATGGATAAGGCGGTTCAGTTCTACCATGATGTTTTCGGCTTTGAGAAAGCGTTTGAGATGGCGCATCCGGTGACAGGGGAGCCGTGGATTGTATACCTCCATGCCGGTGGCAGCCAGTTCATTGAACTATTCTACGGAGGGGTTAACCCTCAGGAATATAAGGACGGCAACATCGGTTATTCCCACATCTGCTTTGAGGTTGCGGATATTAACAAAACCGCGGAGCAGATTGTAAAGGCGGGAGCCGTACTGGATTCGCCTGTGTCTCAGGGGCTGGATAAAAACTGGCAGTGCTGGACCCATGATCCGGACAACAACCGGATTGAACTGATGCAGATGGAGGAAGAATCCCTGCAGAACCAATTCTTAAGAGAACATAAACTGTGACGGAAGGGAAAACCTGATGCGGCGCGCTTGCTGCATCAGGTTTTCTGCTCCTCCCGGCAACCCTCCATTATAACACCAGACTGTTCCGGTTATGCTAAGGTAATACCGTAAGGAGGCGCTGCAATGAATACCTACAGGACATCGGAAGTTGCTGAAAAAATCGGGATACATCCCAATACGGTGCGGCTGTATGAGGAGCTGGGACTGATTCCCAGACCCCAAAGACAGGGCAACGGCTACAGGGTTTTTACCGATCTGCATGTGGAACAGTTCCGTCTTGCCAGGCTTGCTTTTCAAATTGAGGTAATGCAGAATGGGCTGAGGAAAAAAATAATTCATATGGTAAAAGTGTCCGCCGCCGGAGATTATGATACGGCGCTGGAGCTTACCCGGGAATATATAGACCAGGTCAAAACTGAAATTGCCAATGCGGAGGAAGCTATTGAAAGCGTAAAGCAGATTCTGCATGGGGAAAGCTGCGGGAACACCTGCTTTTTAAAACGCAAGGAGGTGTCAGAACAACTGAATATTTCAATGGATACCTTGAGAAACTGGGAAATGAACGGCCTCCTGACTGTAAAACGAAGAAAAAACGGGTACCGGATTTATACGGAGGAGGATATCAGACGGCTGAAAATCATCCGCTCCTTAAGATGTGCGAATTATTCCCTGGAGGCTATTTTATCCATGCTCAGCCAGTTGGCCGAAGATCCGGATCTGGACATAAGAAAAGCGCTGGACACACCGAGACCTGATGCGGAAATCATCGCGGTGTGCGATAAGCTGATAACCTCCCTGACATCTGCAGAGGAAAATGCATGTCAGATGCTTTGCATGCTGCAGAATATGAAAAGAAGGTTTGGAAAACCCTCCAGTTAACCACCAGTGTTTGCTTCCGTGCTATCCTTGTCCCTGTAAAAATACGAAGAGGAGGCAATGATATGCAGGAAGTAATCAAGGTGGAACAGCTTACCAAATCCTATGGCGCCCTCCGGGCGGTTGACGGCCTGAGCCTGTCTGTGGCACGCGGCATGGTATTCGGGCTGCTTGGCGCAAACGGTGCGGGAAAGTCCACAACTATTGAATGTATGCTGGGCACGAAAAAGCCGGAAAAGGGAAGCGTCACCATATTGGGAAGCAGCCCCACGGCGGACAGGAAGGCGCTTTTTGAAAAAACAGGCGTTCAGTTCCAGGAGAGCAATTATCAGGAGCAGATCAGAGTGGCGGAGCTGTGTGAGGTAACTGCGTCCCTGTACCGGAATGCATCGGATCCGGCGGCGCTGCTACAAAGGTTTGGGATTGGGGATAAAGGAAAAAGCCTGGTAAAGGATCTGTCCGGCGGACAGAGGCAGCGGCTTTTCATCGTCCTTGCGCTGATTCCCAATCCGGAGGTGGTCTTTCTGGACGAACTGACCACCGGCTTGGATGCGAAGGCCCGCCGGGAGGTATGGAAAATACTTTCCGATTTGAAGGAAAAGGGCCTGACCATCTTTCTGACCTCCCATTTTATGGACGAGGTGGAGGCTTTGTGCGATCGTATCTGCATTTTGAAAAAGGGAAAAAGCGTCTTTTACGGAACAGTTTCCGAGGCGGTGGAAAATAGTCCCTGTGAGAAGTTTGAGGATGCATACCTTTGGTATACGGATGAGGAGGAAACGGCCCATGAAAACATTTAAAACCATGCTGAAAACTGAACTGAAGCTGTCGCTGCGCGGGATGGACATGGTCATTTTTGCGATCTGTGTTCCACTGGTGGTCCTGGTTATTCTGGGAATCATTTATGGCGATAAACCTGCCTTTGAAGGCGCCGGATACAGCTTCCTGGAGCAATCCTTCGGTGCGCTGGCTGCAATTTCCATCTGCGCCGGCGGTGTTATGGGCCTGCCGCTGGTAATTTCGGATTACCGCAGCAGGAAAATACTGAAACGATATCAGGTAACCCCGGTCAGCCCGGCCATGCTGCTGTTTGTGCAGGTGACAATCTATACTCTCTACGCCGTGGTGTCCCTGCTGTTGCTGTATTTTGCGGCCGCACTTTTCTTCGGATATAGGTTCCGCGGGTCGGTGCTCAACTTTGCCGGAGGCTATCTGCTGGTGCTGGTATCCATGTTCAGCATCGGCATGCTGGTGGGCGGGGTTGCCCCGAATACCAAAATGGCAGGGGTGATTGCCAGCGTTCTGTATTTCCCCATGTTGATTTTCTCCGGGGCTACCCTTCCTTATGAGGTAATGCCTGCGGCCATGCAGAAGGCAGCGGATATTCTGCCGTTAACGCAGGGAATCAAGCTGCTGAAGGCCGCTTCCCTTGGGCTGGGGGCGGAAAACGTGCTGGTGTCGGTGATTGTGATGGCGGTGATTGCTGTGGTTTGTATTGGCGTAGGAATCCGGTGGTTTCAGTGGGAATAGGGCATTGCCCTGTTCTCCAAAGTTCTTTTTTGTTCAAATCCTGGTTAGGATGATTTTCTCGCTTTAATGACAAAAACCGTGGGCAGCATCAATGCCTTTCTTCCAAAATCATCCTCTGCCGCCATCGCTTTTTCTCTGTCGGTCTGTTCCGTCAGCTTTTCAATGACAAAGCCGTTATCGGCCAAAGCGTTAATGTACGTACTCAACATACGGTTGGACAGCATAATCTCCTTGTCACTCATTTCAGCGCGATACCATTCTTCATTAAAATAGGAATTACTGAAAATAAGTCTGCCGTTTTCCACCGAAACACACTTATGTATCGGATGTGACCAACCGAAGACGAATACGCCGTCTTTTTTTAAATAGGAATGGATATTCTGAAAGGTTTTGTCCAAATCAGTAGTCCAGCCTATACCGTAAACGGAATATACCAAATCAAAATAATCAGCTGGCAGCCCGCATTTATCCTCCATGGGGGAGCAGACGAGCTTTGCATTGATTTTGTGCGCTTCAAGAAAATCTTTCGTGCGTCCAAGCTGACTTGCAGATATATCCAGCCCCCACAGTTCTGCCGCCCCATTATCAGCGGCATATTTTAATGAACGGCCGTTGCCGCAGCCAATCTCAAGAACTTTTTTCCCGGAAAGATTTCCAAGCAGATGCAATTTGTCTTCTGAGGGGAAAAAACTGCCCCAGTCCGGCAGGGCAGTCGCCCCCAGGAACTCACTGCCTATTGTGCTCCAAAACTCATTATTTGTTTTATGCGCTTCGGAAACCTCCATTTCCACATTATCCACCTTACCTAAAACCCTGCCGCCGACAATGTTCTTTTTCATTATCTCCGCTTCTTTTGCAAGCGCCATCATATTTTCCTCTGCTTTCTTTTTGTAATCAGCATCGGTCAGCCTTTCCCCTGAAAACAATTCGTTAAGATCTGTTTTCAGAACTTTACAAACCGGCTGCATCAAAGACAAATCGGGCATTCCGTTGCCGCATTCCCATTTGCTTACGGTTTTGTCGCTGATGCCAAGAATATCAGCAAATTCGCGCTGGGTTAAATTCTGCTGCTTTCTCATTTCAGCAATAAATCTGCCTGTTTTTACCTGATTCATGCCGACACCGCCTTTCTTGGAAGGATTATATGATAAGTGGCCAGGTAATCACACCCACGAAGCGTAGAGTTTGTATTATCCTGGGATTATATCATAGCAGTACAACGAAGTTAGTGTAAAATTATAGTTGGCAAATAGAATAAGATATTTTAGTTATGTTAACAAAAATAGGAAGCAGAAAATAAATCCCTACTTCCCAACCGCACAGTTTTTCTTTATGATGTTAATTGTCGAGAAAAACATGGAAAGGAAACTGTGAGATGAATATTATTGTAAACGAGGAACTTATATCATTCAAGGAGTTAGAGAAAAAAATTTATTCCCGCGAGCAACGAGCCAAGTAGCCATGCTTGCATGGATATTTGGCGACTGCCGCGAGGGTCAAAGACCCCGTTGCTTGCAGCGGGGTCTTTGATTCTTATGTGTGCAAACTTGCCAGGGGGATTACGGAACAAATCAGCAGTACCTGTGGTCAGGGCATCAGTGCCGGTGGTACCCGGAACATGATGCAACGCCTTGGAACGGATTGATGGAGAAGAATTACATGCAGTAAAACAGACGGATGCAGACCAGACAGAGGGTAAGAAAGTCATACCGGTTCTCTTTGAAGAAATATCATTTTAGGAAAACAATAGAAAATTTGCCAACGTTTACCTGACACAAACATAAATCCAGGAACAGTTGAATACATGGGAAAACCGTGATAAAATAAACGCAAGCATAATTTTCTAATAAATCTTGGCCATGTGCCATCTGTTTACAAATCTCAATTCAGAAACTCTATGCTTATTATCCAACAAAGAAAGCAGGGGCGGATGAATGGGAAAGCCGCTCCGAACAAAAGCAGAAAGGAGCAGCTTATGACAGAAAAACTGCACGTAGTAAGAAACCAGAAGGATACGGTATTCCGAATGCTGTTTCGGGAGAAGAAGGAGCTGCTGGAGCTGTATAATGCCTTGAATGACTCGGCATATAACAGCCCGGAGAAGCTGACAATTTATACACTGGAAAATGCGATATACATGAATTTTAAAAACGACAGCTCATTCCTGCTGGATTCCGAGCTGAATCTGTATGAGCATCAGTCCTCGTATAATCCCAACATGCCGCTGCGTGATTTGGTTTATATCGCAAGGCAGCTTGAAAAATACACACGGAATGATACGATATATTCTTCTGCTCTGGTAAAAATACTGGTGCCCAGATTCGTTGTATTTTACAATGGTACGGATGTGCAGCCGGACAGGCAGACCCTGCGGTTATCGGATGCCTTTGAAAAAAAGACGGCGGAACCGGAACTGGAGTTGAAGGTCCTCATGCTGAACATCAACTTTGGCCATAACAAGGAGCTGATGGACAAAAGCCGGACATTGAGGGAGTACGCCCAATACGTGGATCGGGTCAGGAAATATGCGAAGCTGATGCGGATTGAGGAAGCGGTGGAACGGGCAGTGGCGGAATGCATCAAAGAAGGAATTTTGGAGGACTTCCTGTCGTCACAGAAAGCGGAGGTGATAGCGGTGTCAATTTTTGAATATAACGAAGAAGAGGAAATGAAAAAAATCCGTGCAAGCGAATATCGGGAAGGAAAAGCCGATGGAAAAGCTGAAGGAAAAGCTGAAATTGTAGCCATCATACGTAAAAAGACAGGAAGAGGTCTTGATTCAGAGAAGATAGCGGAAATCTTGGAGATGGATCCCGATTATGTAAAAAGGATTTCCGATCTGCTGGTCGAGGATCCTGACAGATCCGATTTACAGGTGGCGGAAATTCTTGTCGGACAGAAAGAACCACAGTAAAATATAGAAGTGTTCTCCAATGGAACATGAATTAATAATTTTGTAATAAAAGTCCCGGTTTTCCGCCGGGATTTTTGTGTTACAATAAATTTAATAAAAAGGCGGTTTATGGAGGTGTGGAATGAATAATCTTGAAAAGGTCAGCCATGAGACTATGGTATTTATGCGGGGAAAATACAGGCTTGATGAAATCGGGGATGGCAGGGATGAACTGAAATTTAAACAGGGGCAGAAAACTGTCCTTACCGTCTACACACACGAAGATAAATTTACCTTTTTAATTATTTTCGGGAAAAAAGAGCGTGAAATCTTTGAAGCCCGGCGGGATGAATTTTCAAAGGATATCCTCAATTATTATAACGATGCAAAAACATATCATGATGGGAAGTGGATATTTATTGATGTAACGGAGCCTGCGCAGCTTGAAGAGGTGAAGCGGCTGATACAGATAAAGAAAAAGCCGAACCGTAAACCGTTCCCCAAAGAAACGGCGGTTTACTCAAAATGCGGCGACCTCTGCGGATTACCGTTCTATGATTCATACTCAGGTGCATTATGCGGATGAGATTACCTGGGGAATATTGCCGTATGTTCCGTGGCAGTATGAGGGGTAGCAGGGATGAACATAGGGTGCAAAGGCAACAGAAGTTTTTCTAGTTACTGTCTGACGGCACTTTAAAAAACAAAAGGTGGTGGCGAAGCTGCGTGAAATTGCGAATAGCATAGGGCGGGAAATGGAGGTTCTCAAGGTGTTGGAAAAGATGTTTTTGCTGCGTGAATGATGCGGAGGTGCTTAAAAGAAATTAGATTTAGAATTTATTGAAATGTCATAGCGGTCCAGTCCCTTCAAAGTTATGAAATATCTTTTATACAGACGAATAGCGGCAGCGTCCCTTATATTGGGGGTGCTGCCGCTTGCTTTTGGCTGTATGAACTATGTGTTTTCATCAAATGCCCATGTCCGCTTTTATATTTGCCTCCGTTGGAATCTTCCCCTTTATTCTGCGGTATCTGGAACGTTATAAAATAAATAAACTATTCCCTTGTATTTTATCTCTAACTAGAGTATTATATATCTATGTAGAGATAAAGGAGGTATGATAATGGACGCGATTGAACTAAAAATTTTGATCGGACTTCACCGTGTCAGTAATGAAATAGACCGGAGGACAACAAGAATTGTCAAATGTTATGGGCTGAGCATGGGGCAGTTTGCTGTTTTGGAAGCGCTCTTTCACAAAGGCGATCTGACCATCGGACAAGTTCAGGAAAAGATTCTCAGCACAAGCGGGACCATTCCAGTTATTATAAAAAATCTGGAAAAAAGAGGACTTCTGATTCGTCTGCCTGATGCCGGCGATAAAAGGAAATGTATTCTTCATATTACAGAGCAGGGAAGCAGCCTGATTCAGCAGGTTTATCCGGAAAACGAAGCTATGATTATTGAATCCATGCACAATTGGACCAATGATGAAAAATGCGAACTATTAAAACTATTAAAGAAATTTGGAGGTGGAACATGGAAAGAAAAGTAATTTATCAGGTAAAAGGCTCTCCGGCGGTAGACGGAGCCGGAGTCCATCTGGTGCGTGTTTTAGGGCCTGATACTGTAAAAGAATTTGATCCTGTTTTGATGCTGGACTCTTTTGACAGCACCAATCCGCCTGATTACACCGCAGGGTTTCCCATGCACCCTCATAGGGGAATTGAGACAATCAGTTATGTCTCTTCCGGGCAGATGATGCATCGGGACAGCCTTGGGCATTCTGATACAATCAGCAGCGGGGAGGTTCAGTGGATGACTGCCGGCTCGGGAATTTTGCACGAAGAACTTCTTCCGGCGGCTGAAAGATTGCTGGGTGTGCAGCTCTGGCTCAATCTTCCGGCAAAAGAGAAGATGACATCGCCCCGCTATCACAGCATCAAGAACGCAGAGATTCCGGAGATTCCCCTGAAAGGCGGGATGCTCAGACTTCTTGCCGGGAAATATCAGGAACAATCCGGTTTTTCAGGGACACATCTTCCCTTTGACTACTATGATATCCACCTCAACGCAGGAAGCGAGATTACCCTTACCACAGAATCGGATCGTTCTGTCATGCTCTTTACGCTGACAGGGAAAATCATGATTGGAGAAACCGCTGTGGAAGAAAAAACTGCCGCTAAACTCTTATCAGGAACCAGTGTATCAATAAAGAGTTTACAGGAGCCGGCCCAGGTGCTTTTCATGAGCAGCGAAGCATTAAACGAACCGGTGGCCTGGGGCGGCCCTGTTGTTATGAATACCCGGGAAGAACTGCAGGAGGCATGGAAGGAATTGGAGAATGATACATTTGTCCGCCGTACATAATTACCGGATACGGTGCAAAATGAAAGGAGATTTTTTATGAAAATCACAGAAGCTTTAAGGGTACGCAGAACATATTACGCGATTAACAGAGAGTTACCTGTTTCTATCGGCCGGGTAATTGATATGACGAAAGAGTTAACGGAACTGGTTCCCGACGCCTATAATATGAAGAGCAGCAGAGTGGTTGTCGTATACGGTGAAAAGCAGGATCAGCTCTGGAACAGGATATATGATGTTTTTGAAGGTAAAATTGCCCGTGATAAAATCGACAGTTTTCGTGCGGGCAGCGGTACAATCCTCTACTTCTATGACAGAAAGGTCGTGGAGACCTTCCAGAAACAGTTTCCGCGCTATGCAGACAATTTCCCGATATGGGCATCTCAATCCAGCGGTATGCTGCAGCTTTCCATCTGGAGCGGTCTTAGGGAATTGAATATCGGGGCGTCTCTGCAGCATTACAATCCTGTGATCGACAAGGCTGTGAAAGAACTTTTTAATCTTCCGGAAGGATATGTACTTGTAGCAGAAATGCCATTCGGCGGAATTGTGGAAGAACCTGCACCGAAAGATAAGGAAGATATCACAAAACGTGTTTTTTCCATTTGCTGATTGAAAGAATACATTATTGACATTCATACATTGCGGCAGTAATATATAAATGAACAGTTCATTCAATGGGGAGGAGGATGGCACATGAATGACCGCATAAAATCAATCACAGACGCGGCGGCCTGCTTATTCTTACAACAAGGATATTCCAAAACGCAGATTAGCCATATTGCAAAAGCGGTCGGTGTTTCTGTTGGTACAATTTATCTTGATTTTACCGGGAAAAAGGAAATTATGCACTTTGTTTTAAAATGTACCATTGACCCTGCGTTTATCAACCGGAATTTTGAAAGACCAGTCACTGATGATTTATTTGACGGTTTGGAAAAAGATATTGTTGCCGTATTTGAAAAAACAGGAAATGATTTTGCAAAACACCTTGAAAATAACGCTGCTGATTATGACCTTGAAACCCTTGTGTCTGACGCATTTGACCTGCTTGCAAAATATGCCGTCGGCTGTCTGTTTATTGAGAAAAATCAATTTGATTTTAAGTTTTTAGCAGACAATTACAGAGTATATCGCAAAAAATTCTTTGAAACTATGAAAGAATACTTAGCAGCCTTTATTGAAAGCGGAAAAGTACGTCCATTGGAACAAATTGAACTATCCACCATGTTGATTATTGAAATTTTATCATGGTGGGCAATGGATATAAGATATACATCCTTTGAAACACAGGACATTTCCCCTGAACTTGCCAAAAAAGTCTGTATAGACAATATTCTATCTGCATATAAGGCGTAAGTAAAAATTTAGCGGGCAGACAACTGCCCTCTAATTTTACCCATAATATGAATGAATAATTCATTTATATAAGGAAGAGAGGTTTTCACTATGAAAATGAAAAGAAAATTTATCAACAGCTTACTATTGGCTGCCTGTCTGTTTATCCTGTCAGGCTGTTCACATGTGCCGCCAATCCAGGCCGCAAACGAACTACGCTTTAATCTGAACTCCATTTCAGACATAACTATATCCTATGATGAAGAAACTGTTACCTTTTTTCAATCAGATAGTGACGAACTGGTAATCAGGGAATATATGAGTGAAAACAAAAGCCGGTATTATGCTGATGTGAAACAAGACAGCGGAGGCATCCAGATTAACGAGGGTGGTAAACCATTTCTCAAAAGTAATTTTACACGGTATATTGAAGTATATTTCCCGGAAGAATATCGTGGAAATCTTACCGTTACCACAACTGACGGCAACATTGAATTCACCGATGTAACCTTAGACCTGAATTCGCTACGTGTTGACAGTACCGCCGGGACAGTTCAGTTAGACAATGCCAGTGCTTCTGTTATCCATTTATCATCTACAAGCGGGAAAATGGATTTAGGAAACATAACGGGAGAACAAATCAGGCTGGATACAACAAGCGGGAAATTCACTTGCGCAAAACTTGCAGGGAATGTTGCATATACCTCCACAAGCGGTGACATTGATGTAAAATCTGCTGTCGGCTCCGGAAGCTATCGGGCAAATAACTCCGGTAAGATAAAAGTAATCTATACTGATGTGACAGGTAATCTGACATTTTTCAATAAAAATGGCAGTATCGAATTGACACTCCCGCAGGATTTGGAATTTGAGTTTGAAGCGACTACAAAAAATGGTTCTGTTTCCACCTCATTCCAGGAAAGCATCAGTATTGACGGACGTACTACTCGTGGAACTGTCGGCAATTCGCCCATGGTCACGGTGAAAACAGAAACTAACAATGGGAATATAGAGGTTACGCAATAAAAAAGATAAATCGCAGACAGGTTATTGTTTACTGTATATATTTGTGAGGGCAACAGATATGGAAGTCGGAAAATTTATAATTACTGGTATTATCGGATTTGTTGGGATTGGTTTTAAAGAAAAGGTAATCAGTTTTTGTCAGCGCAAGGCAAACAAAGCGCAAATACCCATAAATAAATGTGAGAGCTTGGATTTTGTTGAAGCAACACACAGGCACAAGGTTTATCCGCTTATGTACTGTTATATGGAGTTAGACAGAAATTTAGACATAGATCAATTACAGATTGCTGTCATTCGTTCCTGCCAATATGTGCCGGAAATCCTCCAGGCTTATGATTTTGCAAGAGGACGTTTTATTGACAAAGGTTTCACAGTAGGTGATATCATTAGCCACGCTTCGGACTTGCCACAATGGAAACTGGATAAAAGGCCGCAGCTTCAAATTGTGATAAATGATGAAAAAAAGAAAATGATTATCGGTATGAGCCACATTCTGACAGATGGCGTGGGCTTTTTGCAATATTTGTATTTATTATCTTTTCTTTATAACGGACATACACCTGCTTTTCCATTAGAGAATTGCAGGGATATTGCACCTGTTTTGAAAAATGTCCATATTGGGCGGGCAACGGAGCAGACGCGGCAGCATAAGCATATTACAGTGCCGCCTTTAAGGAAAAGCAGCAATGGGAAAAAACAATTTTGTTTATGCAGCCATATTTATCCTGAAGACTTTTCTACTCTTTATTGTAAAAGCAGAAAACAAAATGTGACCCTTAACGATGTGTTTATTACTGCTTATGCCCGTGTAATATCCCGATTACATGAGATACAGACTGTAGTTATCCCCTGTCCCGCGGACCTGCGGAAATTTTCATCTATGCAGGGGAAATTTACCGTAGCGAATATGACGGGGATTTACAGAAAGATTGTTGTTGAGATTAAACCGCAACACTCTTTCAGCCAAACCTTGTCACAGGTACATATTGAAATGGAATTACAAAAATCACGTTTTCGTTGCCTGATTGGTATTCGTCCGCTAGACTATACGTTTCATAAAATTCCGCGATTTATACTTGCTCTGGGAATAAAATGGTTTTACCATTTACTCCCTGTTTCCTATACGAACTTTGGGAAAATTGACCATACAAAATTGTTTTTTAATAACTGTAAAATCACGAGTTGTTATACAACAGGGACTTACAGATTTCCACCCGATTTTCAAATATCCATAAGTACTTTTCAAAACGTGTGTACACTGAATTGCACTTTAACAGGACAAGACACGGACAAAATGACCGGGCAGCATATTTTAGATGAAGTTAAGAACGAAATTATAGATTGGGGGAACACCTGATACAACATTGAAAAGGGATATATGGACGTTTACGTCCAAAGCTCATGCGGGCTGTCCAATCATTCGAGGTTTGGATTAATCAATATACGTCCTCCTTTCCGTGGATTTTCTTATTCGTGCCTTTTAAGTACCTTGGATTAAGAAAGCATTACGGTCAAGAGGTAACAACAGGCAAGAGAAAAGGTCAATAAATCGCAGAAATACAATAAATTCAAGGAATTTTATATATGATTAGGGTATTAGTTATCTGTCACGGCAATATATTATGAGCACCGGATCGGAAAGGCGCTTACTACACCATTTTGATTTGGGTTAGAGTCATGATATGGCAAGGAAAAGTGAAAGTAAGATAAGTTTTGTATTATTGTAGATTTTTGTGGGGAATTTTGTTATAATGTGAATTGGGTAGACAGTTTCTATTTAATTCAACTGGGAGGTTATTGCATGGAAAAAATCATGAAAGGTGATTATTTATAGAGTAATAAACACTTTAAATAATGCCAGAAAACAGGTAAACTTGGCATTGACTATTTCCATGCTCTATTATGAGGTGGGATGTATGATTATATAAGAATAAAATGGAAAACAGCGCACCGAATATGGAAAAGCGATTCTTAAAGAGTTGTCAGAATGTTTAACAGAGAGTTTAGGAAAAGGTTTTCTATGAAGAAATTATAATATGATAAAGTAGGTATAAAATCAACAATGTACAATGGCAGGAGATAACATGAATGATGATTTAAAAAATATATTTAATAAGGCGAATGATAAATATAAATTTTTGTTAAATAACAAAAAATGATATATGATGATGTTTCAGAAAGATGCTTATGTTCAGAGTTAAAAATTTTTTACAAGAGGAATTGAACGATATAATATACAAAATTATCATATCGATAATGAATATAATAGAAATTGCGGACATATAAAATTAGCAATCAATGGAGACATGAAGGAAATAGATATTCAATGTGATTTAATCATACATAACAGAGGTGAAAATGAATTACAGAACAATTTAATTGCTTTAGAAATGAAGAAAGTCTATCAAAGTGAGGCGAGTAAGAATAATAATAGAATACTATGCAAATGGAAGGATGTTTGAAGAACATGAAAAAAAATATTTATAATACAGGTAAAAAAGAATGAAATTATTCTATTAGTAGATAATGAAATTGAGTTGGAAGTGCCTATTACACCGGAACAAGAAACAGTATGGTTAACACATGAGCAAATGTCTGTGTTATTTGATACAGCGCGTTCTTTCATTGCTTACCATATAGGTAAAATCTTTAAGGAAGAGGAACGGAAAAAAGTACTTTTGTCAAAATTTTCGAAAGAAGTGAAAATACAGCATCTGGGTCGCCAATGTAATATAATTTGGATGTAATTATATCAGTTGGTTACAGAGTAAAATCAAAATGTGGGATTGCTATAGAAAATGGGCAAATTTCGTATTAAAGGAATACATAATCAAAGGCTATGCTGTGAATCATAACTGTATGAATCAGTTAAATGAGGTGACAAACTATAAATAGTCAAGAGGTTTTTGAAAAAAATTACTTTAGTAAAAATGGGTAACTTTAACAGACCATCTGAATACATTGTATTTCAGATGGGAAAAGGTTCATTTATGTAAGTAATTATCTGAGTTTCTGCGCGTTAAAGTCTACTCCCTGCCTCTCCAATGCATAGATGACTCTAACAAGTTTCTTCGCCACATGGGTGCAGCAACCCTGTGTGGCTTGCCTTCTCTACGTTTTTTTTTCATAGTAAGCAGCAAATGTCATATCGAAACGGATTAGTGGAAGGCAGCAATTAATAAGGACATACCGGAGCTGAGACGAGCCGTGTTTCACCATCCGCCCTCCGTGTGATTCTGTTCCAGAATCGTTTATACCGGGTTCAATACCTGCAAATGCGAGCATCTGGGCCGGTGTTGAAAAGCTTGATATATCTCCGTATTCCGAATAAATGACGGCGGCAGATATAGACCCGATGCCGGGAACAGACATATAGTGAGGATGCACTTCCTCGATCAGCCGGTTGATTTCCTTTTTAAGTGTGTCAATCTCTTTTAAGAGAGACTTATATAGGATAAGCAGGCTGTTCAGTTCCACATCAAAGATGGAGTTGTTTACGCCGACCGTATTGGCAGCAAGCTCTTTTAACTGAATGAACTGCTGGGGAGAAAATTTTCCTCTTGATAGGGAGCGGAGTTTCTCATAGGATGCAGAATTCATTCTTGCCGTTTTTTCAGAAGAACCATAGTTCTCAAGAAGATAGAGGGCAGTCTTGGATAAGTGCTCATGAAAAAACGGCTTGAATTCAGGGAATGTGTGATCCAGGACATTTGTGATTTTCACAAGATAAAAAGAGCGCTGTCGAATGAGCCGATCTCTTAAACGTGTTAGTGACTTTAAGGAGTAAGAGTGGTAAAATCCTTTTGAATGGGGTTTGTATTCAACACTCATTAACCACCGGGCTATTGATTCGCAGTCAACAGAGTCGGTTTTGGTACACCTGAGAGATGTGGATTTCTTGTATTCCTTGATAAGAAGTGGATTAATTTCCATGAAGCTGTAGTGGGCGTTTTCAAGGAAGAGTTCAAGATTGAGGGCATAGTGTGCTGTTGATTTAAACCCTATTTTTATATTTTCTGGAATGGAGAGGGAATTAAAAACAGAAAGCAACTGTTCAAAGCCAGCCTTATCATTTTTAATGGTGAGCTTTGCAACAACCTTTTGCACATCTGCCGATATAATACAGCAATCGTGTTTGTACTTGGAAATATCAATTCCGACAAAGTACATGGCCATAGAGAAAAACCTCCTGATAAAAATATTTAGAGCATTGTTGTCTTCCACAGGGAATTCGGTTGTGTAATCACGTAAATAGAAACGTCAGGCGTTAACAAACTGATTAACAGTAATAGCCGAAAAGCTGTGGTCTGAGTCACCTCGGAACAGTCAAAGCTGTAGAAATATAGGTACAGATCCACAGTGCCTTTCCAAAATATATCAGAGATAGAGCAGAATACCCAGAGATTTCTGGGCGAAAGGAAAAATCCAATTACCATCTGAGATAATTGGATTATACGTAATACATGTTATAAAAAGAGTAGAAAACGGCCTTGTTACAAAACAAGTGGTGATGGTGTAAAAAGATACAGCTATGCCTTAGATTTGCTAGATGAGTATGACCATCAGAATATGGTGCGTCCTGGTGGAAGTAAGGCGACCTATATTCTGACTTATGAGGAATGCTGAAAAGTAATAGAAGATATGAAATTTGGTGACAGCAGTTCCCTGTTCGGTAATGAAAAGGATGATTCCTTTAAAGGGAGCATCGGAGCAATTTATCAAAGTTTTGCAGGTGAGGATTTATACCCCACATTGGAGGAGAAGGCTGCAAATCTATTATTTTTTGTGACAAAGAATTATAGCTTTTCAGTTGGCAACAAAAGAGTTGCCGCGACCATGTTTTGTATTATCTGGATAAGAATGAAGTGTTGTTTAAAAATGGAAAAAATTGATTGATGACCATGCCCTAGTGGCTCTTACTATTATGATTGCGGAATCTAATCCGGAAGAAAAAGAGATGATGATAAGCTTGATTAATTGTCTGCAGTAATGTTTTTTACACCACTTACGAAACCATTTGCCCGTGAATTTGCGTAGATCTATAAAGAATAGCGTAGGTTTGGGGCAAATTAGATAAATATAAAAAGAGCCAAAAATCCTGTAATATCAAGGTTTGAAGGCTTATGAAGGGATATAATCAAGATGATAAAAATACTATTTATTTGTCACGAAAATATCTTGAAAAATCCCGGGAAAGCCTGTAAAATCAATAGTTTCATGAAACAGAAAGGCGTTTATTATACTACTACTACACCATTTTTGAAGGAGCCTTGATGTGACAGGAAAAGCAAGTTAAAATATATTTATTATGAATCCGAGGTGATACGATGGAGAATCATTTGATGCCATATCAATCAGTTATTACACAAATTAAAAGTATTCTTTTATCTGGGTGAGAAGTAGCCAATAGTGCCTCCAGTAAAGTAATGTTACTTACCTATTGGAATATTGGAAAACGAATTATAGAGCAGGAACTGGACGACAGTGAGCGTGCAGAGTATGGCAAGATGCTTGATTTCTGCATTGGCAGAAGATTTGACAAAGGAGTTTGTCAAAAATTATCCTAAAAGAAATTTGCATTATTACATCAAATTTTACCAGTGCTTTCCTGATGAGCAGATTGTGAACACGAACGTATATTAAGAGACTTCTTCGTGCTTTGGATGGAAAATATGCGCTATTGGTATATGAGGAGGGAAAAGAATGACAGATGGTTAATAAATAATTGAACGTAAAGAGAGAATTGATAATTGTAACGAAGGAGAAAAACGAATGTATCAGTATTATTTGGGGGCTTTTGGAAATAAAAGCTTTATTAGACCACAATATGAAATAATGTTAGACGGAAGCTTGCGTGAAGTTGGTGATAATAGATGGACAGAATTTCCTAATGGCGGAACGGTATCTTTATCGAATTCATATGAAGGAGCTACCGACGATATAAGAAACAGATTATTGCGTTTTAGAATTGATTTTAAGAGCAGTTTTCATCCGAATTTCGATCAGTTCAATAATAACAGCAATAAATATCAGATAAGTTTAAATGATGTTGATGATTTCGATAGGGAAGAAGTAATTGAAATAATAGATATTGATTACCCAATCAATGAGTTTTTGAATGATAATACAAAACGATTAATAAGAATAAAACATAAACCTAATAAACTTATTCTGTTGAAGTATGCACAAGATTGCTATGGCCCATTTGAGTTTATGATTTCTGATATTGAGGATTCATACGGTGATGAGGCAATTTATACACTCAAGATCTTTGTAAATAGTGGAATTATTAATAGATACCGAATGTTTGATTTAGAGAGCATTATCATGGATGGTAATTACTCTATAAGAAGAACTGATAAAATGCAGTTTATTTACAAGATGGAAAAGCTGCATGAAATAGAACCGACTGAACAAATTGACTATATTGATAATGAAGAACTTGCAGATTTTTTCAAAGATTTGCTTGATAAATCCGAAGGTATAGAAAATTTGGCAGAACTTAGAGAACAATTTATGCAGATTGCAGACTCTTTCTCTGAGAGGGGGCAATTATCGGATTTTAGAGTTAAGAAAATATGTGAATTGTTGCAGATGTCCGTTGAACTAAGCGATTACAAATTGAGGTTAATGGAGGAATATTTTAGAAATAATCCTAATTCAGTTGCGGATAAGGAAGAATATTTAAGAACACATTCTGAGTTGTTAGATGAAATTGCAAGGCAGGATGTTCAATATGACGCAAAAATACAGGCGATTACAATAGAATTGCATGAAGTAGAAGCAAAACGAGATGCTATTGTACGGGAAATAGAAGATGGACAGAGTAGATTAAACGAACAGCAAAAAGAACTTGAAAAACTTGGGGAGCAAGCAATTGCTCAAAAGCAACAGGATTTGGAAAATCTATTAGCTGCTAAGAAGAAAGAACTGAGTGATACAGAGACGGCTATTGCTAAAGCAAAAAGTGAACGCGATCAAATGGAGTCTGACAGAGACACTTGGAAGAGAGCTTGTGAGAGCGCTCAAGATGACTATAAGAAAGCAACGAATAATTTGAATGCAATGATAGTTGAATGGGCAGCGAATAATAGGAATACGGAGATTGTTAAGTTGCTTGTTTCTCAGCTTGAAATGCCAGATGAAATAGAAACTAAAGAAGAAAAAGTAATAGAAATAGCAAATTTGAGCGATGATTTATCCGCGGAACAAGTAGTTTCTATTTTACTGAAGAAGATGAATGAGGCAGGGCGTAATATTAATAAGGACGATGCATATAACTATTTGATTAGTGTGTTCCAAAATTATATTACTGTATTTGCCGGAGAACCAGGAACTGGAAAGACATCTCTGTGCAAATTGTTAGCTAAGTCTTTAGGATTATATGATAATAGATTTGCAGAAATTTTGGTAGAAAGGGGATGGACATCTTCAAAAGATTTGATTGGATATTATAATCCATTAACGAAAGAAATAGAGGAGACACAACCTGCTTTTTCAAATTGTATGAAGCAATTGACAAGGGAGAATAGAGAAAATGCTGTGAAGGCACCTTATTTTGTGTTGCTTGATGAAGCAAATCTTAGTCCTATAGAATACTATTGGTCACATTTTAATTATTTTGCGGATGATCCTAATAAGCAAAGGATTACATATTCAGATGGTACGGTGTATTCTTTTGGGTCAGAACTTAGATTTTTGGCTACAATTAATTATGATCAAACAACTGCAGATTTATCACCAAGATTTTTAGATAGAGCTTGGGTCATATCCATGGGAGCGGTGCCTATTGATGCTATAGTTTCTTCGCTGACCAATGATACAATGGTAAGCAATGGCGATGAGGTGATTTCGCTTGAAGTTTTGTATAGATTATTTGATTGGAAGAATGTCAAAGATAAAAAAATGAATCAAATTACAAAAACTCGTCTGGACAGAATAATTGATAAGATGAAAGAGGGTAATCATATAATTAGTCCGCGAAGCATTCATGCAATAACACATTATTACCTTGTTGCAGAGGGTTATATGTCATCAAAGGAGGTTGCATTAGATTTTGCTATTTCACAAAAAATACTTCCTTGTATTAATGGAAATGGAAAACAATATGGAGAGTTTCTTAAGGATCTCATGAATATATGTAAAGAGAATCAGTTAAATAAGAGTGCAAATATCATTGCAAAAATAATTGAAAGATCAGAACATGAGTTTTATGGATTTTTTAACTTGTAAGAGAGGAGGAGGGGTAACTTGAGGTTATGCATAATACAACCAGATGGTTCAAGTGCGGAAGTACTTCTCAATGATAATCATCCTTCTCTAGAGACTGTTAATAACGATATATTGTTATTCGAAAACTATTTATATAAGCTTATTGTTAGAAGTGAAGAATCGTTTGACAGTATAGAATTGTTTGTGGGTGATTATTCGGTTCCATTAATATATAATGCAAGTACGGGGTGTTACGAAACCGAAAGAGATACCGTGTTCAGTGGCTGTTTTGATTTGATATGCGTTAGTGTTAATATTGACAGTGGATACGGGGATGAAAGAGTATATTGTTCTAAATATTTAAGAATTGCAACTACTAAGCAAACAGCGAGGCAAGTTGAGCAAATGTTAGGTGAGATAGAAAACAATTTACCTAATTTTCTTGAAATATGTTTTAGTTGTAGCAGAAAAAAGGCTGGATTAATAAAGAATGATATACGGTCAATATGGAATACACTTAGAATGATTGATGAAATTATAAGTGTGTATGAAGGAAATTATGGATACTTTAGGAATCATAAGAAATCTGTTATTGAACAGGAGGTAGCAATTGTAGATGTTAAGTCTATGAGAAAAGTTGATCAAGAGAGCTTGATTTGGATTGCAAGCAATCCGGATAATCTTACTGGAACTGAAAAGGAGTCTGTAATAAAATATAAAGAAAAATATTATGCTCCAGCGAAAATAAAAACATATGTTTCAAGATACTCTTACGATACATATGAGAATAAAGTAGTTCTGGGGTTTCTACAGTCAGTAATTGGGTATATAAACAATCAGATAGGTGGATTAAGTCGAGAAATATTGGAATTAAAAAATATTCCGGATAGCATTATTATTCAATTACCTAATACTCACGAATTAACTGGAAGATGTATTTATGTGTACTACAAAGGTGTAATAGAACGTTATGAGAAAAAAAGAGATCTTTTGCAGGAATTGTATTACAGGTATATTCGTATCCTTGAGTGTGTTGGGGATAATGTTGTTGGATTACCTAAATTAACAAATACGTTTAAGCAAGTATATCATTACAGAATATGCTATGAGTGCATGGTTAAATGGTTTGAGGCGGGAGACTATACATTTGATCACTTAAATTATCTATTTAAGTTGAAAACCTTAAGTAGAATATTTGAATACTATTGTTTGATTAAATTGCAAACGGCAGTAGTACAAAATGGTTATATACTTACAGAAGCTAGCAGAGTAGTATATGACATAGAAGATGATCCAGAAGAGATAAACAATAAGTATATTTTTTCTGGACACGGATATGAACTTACGTTATTTTACGAGCCATTGATATGGGTGAATCGTCTTAATGAGGGAATGAATCTATATTCTACAGGATATAATTTTACAAAATGTAAATGGAATGATAGATGGATCCCAGATTTTGTACTGAAAATAGAAACATCAATGAATGAATATTATTATATTCTAGATGCTAAGTATTCAAATACACAAAATGTAAAGAAAAGATATCTGCCTGAATTGGTTCTTAAATACAGTTCACAGATTGCATCAAAAGATAAATTTTTTTCTGATGTTATTGGTGTTGGTGCGATTTATCCTGGCGATAGCGATAAAATGTATTATTTTAAGAAGAATGGAGTGAATTCTAGTAAACAATCATTACCAAAGTATTTTTCGCTTACTATTGTAGGTGAAGAGGATGGTAGTATTGCATTAAGAGACAGAATATCAAGTCTATTAGATGTTGTCGATGCTTTAGAAGCAGAGGTGAATCTAATTGCTGATGAGAATAAAGAAAAAGTAATACATGAAAGGAATTTCTCTAATAGTAAAGAAGGAAATACAGATGTTAATTTAGAAAAAGCTGAGCAAGAAGGCAATTCAATAAGCAGTTCTAAAAAAATAGATGAAACTGGGATGTATGGTAAAAGATGTTTCTATTATTCCAGAGGAATGTGTCTTCGACAAAAAATAAGATGTACAATTGAAGGAAATATGTGTGAGTTGTATGAACATAAGAACTCAAGAGAACTGATTAAAGAAGAGTCGTGTAGAAATTTCATTCGATATATGCGAAAGGGTAAGATTAATCGCGTTGAATGCTCTGCCTCGGGACTTCCTGGATGTGTTGGTTCTGATAAGTGTAAGTTCTACTTGAAAAAGAAGAAAAAGTAAAAATAGTGTAAACACTCCATAGTGGGCCGAAGTCAGATATCAGGATGAAAATTATGGTTCTTTAATGTCTGTATAAGGGGGTTAAATCCCACGCCTTAAGGCGAAGCCTTTAGGTTAACCCCATAGCTTCAAGTTTAGTAAAAAGAAAAAAGAGAATACTAAATTTGACGTGATAACCGAATATATAAAAAATCAGGATTTGGAAGAGAGAAGGAAAAACAATAACTTTGAGATAGGTAACTTTAGGCGGCTTTAGCCGGCAGTGGTTCAGTTTTACAAGCGGATAAAGTAATTGCCCTTATTTTTATGAAATATTTAAAGGCACTTGACAGTGAAAAGTTTATACGACTAAGAAATCTATAAATCCTTATGGATTTCAGATCTTTTTTGCTTCTCCAGAATTATTTGTGTTATGCCTAAATGCGGTGTTTCTACCATAAAACGAAAAATATGTTGTCGTAGATGTTGCATCATCGTTGTTTCAGATACCGTCTTTTTTGATGGCGCTCTCATATATCGGAATTCGGATATGTTCAGCAAACTGCCGTATTGTAAGGATAACATTTGTAAGATTCCCATGGCAATGACTGACAGCATCATATGGCATTCTATTGTATTAACGGTTGCTATGATTTTTTCCCTGGCGCGGGATTGCGTGATACTCTCCAACGGATGTACCATTCCTTTTTTGAGATAGCGGTTTAACTTCGGCATACCTTTACTCCAGAAATGATAACAGAAGCCTCCTATCTGCTGCGTTAACTCCCGAAAGGCACATTCGATCCGAAACCGGTAACTGTAGAGCCTTATCATATCCAGCGGTTCCATCGACAGATTTGTACTGGCTAAAATGCTTTTTTGTTCCACCGTATTCAACCAACACAAAACACAATTCCTGATACAGCTTTTGCCCCCATAGGAGATTGACACAATAATATCTCACCTGCTCTTACTTCCCATATAAAACCAAAGTACTTTCCTGAAAGAGCGGACGGCAGGAATCAAACAATCCTTTGAGATAGACGGTTTTGCCTTTCTTGGGTGGGCGGCCGCGGTCCGGTTTCTTCTTTGGTGCCGCCTCATAAGCCTTACAGTTTAGCCTGGCCTTTGTCAGGATATCAAGATGCATCTGTCCGGTCTGGTTCAGATGATTAGTTTCTGAAAGCGCCAGGATGGACAAAAAGTATCGGTCCAGTAAAAGCAGGAAATCACTGAGAACCTTAGCAGCATCGTAGGCATCCCAAATCATCCGAACGACATGAGAAGCCGTATTGGCAGATGGTCCGGCCACGATTCAAGTGGCTCAAGCCCGTCATGAAGGCGAATGCTTAAGGGAATACAAAACCATTTGGAGAAGTCGCCGGCCAAAACGTCAAGGCCGCCAAACATATGTCCAAAGATGAAATCCGGTTTGGCAGAATTTTCAGATTCCTGAAATAATTTCTTCATCCTTGGCATAAAGCGAGCATCTTTGGCCTGCTTGACGCCATCACCAATCAGAATCGTACAGTTGTATTCCTGATGGAGAGGAGCAAACCGGAGAACTGCCGCCATCCAATATCGGCACAAGGAATCAAGAGACCAGGAGGAGGATCTGAATAAATGAAGCAGAGATTCGTAAGTATCGGCTCTGAGAGCCAGGTCGCGGATCATAGAGGTCACCCCGAGTTTATCAGAACGGAGCAGAAATGCCGTAACAATAACAACAAACCAGCAAAAAGCGGTAGTTCTGGAGAAGCAAGGTTTAAAATATCATCAATAAAATTTATCATGGTATCTAGCCAGTCACCGAAAAGTATGATAAACTGAAAATGAATAACTCTTTCGGTGATTTTATCCTTTTTGTGTGGTAACTTTAAGGATAATATAAAATGGCTTGAAAGGGTTATTTTTATTGAGAACTTTTCACTGTCCAGTAAAGGCAGATATTTCTTATAAAGGAGTGACAAGAGTAGAAACTTACCCATTCCCAAAAGATACAATAATTGAAGTCGCTTTTAATGCTATTGTACATAAATTTTACGGAGCACTGCTCCCCATTCAAATATGTGTGTATATAGATATGATTTATATTACAAATGACTGTATTTTTCCAGAAGATTGGACGATTGATGATCTGATGGGAAAGGATCGGTCAAGGCCATATGATCCGTTAATTGTTAATACGTTTTTCAGGGCTGGTTTTATTGAGGTATGGGGACGTGGAATCGGACAATCAAAGATAGTTGTAAAGAAGTTAGAAATCCTATGCCATAATATATGATTAAACGGAGAAGACAGCATGGTGATGTTCAAAAGCTTGATTAGTCATACTGACCAAGACACTAACCAAGAAGGTGGTAACTCTGTGGTGCCGTGTATATTGAGAGTAGTTGAAACAGAATTAATGATATCATAAAAAGAATAGCAGAAGTTATCGGAGAAAAATATAGTACAGTAAAGTATTATATGGAATCCATAAAAAAACAGGTATTATAAAGAGAGAATGTTCCAGTCAAAAAGGAAAGTGGATTATTTTATAGAATAAATTTTGATTGGTTTGCAGGAACACCACTTCTTACACCATTTGCCAGGTGATTTATGCAGACTTATGTAGATATGCGTAGAGAGGGGCAGAAACAGAAAATCAAGAAAGCACCGAAAAGCCTGAAATATCAAGGTTTAAAGGCTTATGAAAGGATATAATCAAGATGATAAAAATACTTTTTATTTGCCACGGCAACATCTGCCGCTCCCCCATGGCAGAATTCATCCTGCGTGACATGGTAAAAACCAGAAACCTTGCGGCCGAATTCCACATAGAATCCGCCGCCACCAGCACCGAAGAAATCGGCAACCCGGTGCACCACGGAACCCGCCGCAAGCTCTTGGAGCACGGCATTTCCCGGGAGGAGATTTCACAAAAACACGCCCGCCAGATGAGAAAAGAAGACTACAATAAATTCAACTACATCATCGGCATGGATGAAATGAACCTGCGCAACATCATGCGGATCCTCCGTTCTGACCCGGAAAACAAAGTCCATCTTCTCCTGGACTATACAGACCGTCCCGGCGCCATAGCGGACCCCTGGTACACAGGCAATTTTGAAGCCACCTACCGAGATGTATGTGAAGGCTGTGAGGGCTTCTTAAACAGCTTGGTAAAGTAAATAAGCAATTAAATAATCCTATCCCCCATAATTCCCCGCCAGCCGTCTGTACTGCAGCGGCGTCCGCCCGGTGGTCTTTTTAAACTGTCGGCAGAAGGACGGGGAATCCGTAAAACCGCAGGAATATGCAATTTCCGTTATATCCCTGCGTGTTTTCTTCAGCATATCCATGGCAGCCTCCAGCCGCAGATCCAGTAAATACTGCTGAACACTTTTCCCGGAATGTGAAATAAATATTTTATACAGATAAGTACGGCTCACCCCCACCTGCCTTGCCAGCTGCTCAATTTTTACCGGATAACTGAAATTATGCTCCAGATACTCCACAGCCTGGCGGAAATAAATTTCCTGCAGCGTTCCGGTCTGGGAAGCATTCCCGGATTCCGGGAGAAGATGCGCAGGAAGCTGTTCCTGATACATGCAGGAGAACAGCAGATAAAAATTCCCCAGGATTTTCAGCAGGTTCTGGCTATTTTCGTGAAAACTGTCCTCAAACACAATTGTCTGTGTAAGCAGCCGCTGTGCACTCTCCTCGTCCGGTGCCCGGTAGACAACCTGGGAATCCGTAAAACCACAGTGACGCAGCAGCGTCCCTGCATCCGGACCATCAAAGGCAATCCAGGTGTATTCCCACGGCTCTTCTTCGTCCGCCATATATTTTGTCGTTTCACCGGGAAGGATCAGGAACGCATCCCCTTTTTTCAAAGCATATTCGGAATTGCCGCGCATATACCTGCCCTTCCCGCTCCTGATAAAATGGATCAGATAATGAGTCCTTACGGCCGGGCCGAAAAAATGTCCCGGGGCACAGGACTCACTTCCGGAATAATAAAGACGCAGCGCAATGCGCGTCTGTGACTCTGTTAAAAGCCGGATTGTCTCCCGGATGTTATTTTTTTCATCTGTTATATGCCTCAATTCATTAACCTGCGTCAATTCATTTTTCATAAAAACCTGTCCTTCCGATATCCGGTTCCATCCGCGTCCGCCATACCCTTCCGCCCTACGGAAAGAAAACACGAAAGGAAACATAAATACAAAAATAAGAAACAATTAATATAGAAAAAAAGTCCAGAAATCTTAAAATAAAAGCAGATACCATGATTTTAAAGGAATCATAAGTTAAATGCAAGAGAAGGAGGAACTCTCATGGTAAAAATTACTTTTCTGGGGGCAGGAAGTACGGTATTTGCAAGGAATGTCCTTGGGGACTGCATGTGCACACCGGTGCTCAGAGATGCGGAAATCGCATTATACGACATTGACGGAGAACGTCTGAAGGATTCAGAAATCATCCTGAAGGCTATCAACCATAATGTAAACGAAGACAGAGCGGTTATCAAAACCTATCTTGGTGTGGAAAACAGAAAAGAAGCGCTGCGTGACGCTGACTTTGTTGTAAATGCCATTCAGGTAGGCGGCTATGAGCCCTGCACCGTAACTGATTTTGAAATTCCCAAGAAATACGGCCTGAAGCAGACTATCGGTGATACGCTGGGAATCGGCGGCATCATGCGCGGACTCCGTACCATTCCCGTAATGGAAGGCTTTGCAAGGGATATGGAAGAGGTCTGCCCCAACACCCTTTTCCTGAATTACACCAACCCTATGGCAATTCTCAGCGGCTACATGCAGAGATATACGAAAATCAGAACCGTAGGCCTTTGCCACAGCGTTCAGGTCTGCACCGAAGGACTTTTGAAGGGTCTGGGAATGGAAGACAAGCTGGAAGGCGCCACGGACTATATCGCTGGCATTAACCATATGGCCTGGCTTTTGGATATCAGGGACAAAGACGGAATCGATCTTTACCCCGAAATCAAAAAGCGTGCGCTGGAGAAGAATAAAAATGAAAAGCATAACGATATGGTGCGTTATGAATACATTAGAACCCTTGGCTATTACTGCACAGAATCCAGTGAACATAACTCCGAGTATAACCCGTTTTTTATTAAGTCCCGTTATCCGGAAATGATCGATAAGTTCAATATTCCGCTCGACGAATATCCCAGACGCTGCATCAAGCAGATCGCGGACTGGGAGCAGGAAAGGGATAACATCCTTAAGGACGGCAAGATAACCCACGAACGTTCCAGGGAATATGCTTCTTATATTATGGAGGCAGTCGTAACCAACCATCCTTACCAGATTGGCGGAAACGTACTGAATACAGGCCTGATTGACAATCTGCCTTCCGACGCATGCGTGGAGGTTCCCTGCATGATCAATGCAAAAGGTGTAAATCCCTGCCATGTAGGCCGCCTGCCCGTACAGCTGGCCGCCATGAACCAGACAAACATCAACGTACAGCTGCTTACCATTGAAGCTGCGAGGACAAGGGATAAGAACTACATTTACCAGGCAGCTATGCTGGATCCCCATACTGCGGCAGAGCTGAATATCGATGATATCCGCAGCATGTGCGATGAGCTGATTGAAGCCCATGGCGAGTACATGGCAATGTATAAATAAATGCATTCCGGAGGTTCTGCCGGTACACGATCCACGGCGTACTGCGTGCGGATAAGCAAAAGTAAAAAAGTAAGAGCTACTCCGGACAGCAGTTTTAAATGAGAGAAAGCCTTTCTTAGGAAGGTATTTCCAAAAGAAGCAGTAAGCTAAGAAACAAAAGGCTAAGAAACAATAAGCGGTTATACAAACGTTGGTTTTGTATAACCGTTTATTGTTTCTATATTCCATAAATCATTTCCCGCCAATAAGAAAATGCCATATAATATTTATATTTAATACCGAACTGCGCTCATAGACTTAATTCCCATAAAATATTATAATATTCAAGACACTTTATATCCTTTATCAAGATAAAAAGCCATTTAAAAAAGAGGACTAAAAGCAAGATAAAAACAAGTGAACAAATAAACAAACCAATCAGAAAAAAATCATATTGCCGCATGCAAAGGCACATATTACCGCACGGACAGGCACAGGCTGTAAATCACCCTGAAAACTACTCATTAATGCAGCATCGCAGGCAAGACTACAATATACAGGAGATAATAATGGAAGAAAAATATCACCCATCCCCGGATTCCCCAACAGAAATACCATTCCACCCAGCCCATGCCTCTTATCTGAAATCTCTGGTAACCCAGGCCGGAGCCCGGGATCCTTCCCATCTGATATTTGGCGCGGATCGCCACAAATACAAGCTGAATCCCCCTGCTTCACCGGAACAGGTGCGCCGGTTTGAGGAAAAACATAATCTTCTGCTTCCCGAGGAATACAAATTTTTCCTCACTCAGATAGGGAACGGAGGGGCAGGCCCTTACTATGGCCTCTATTCTCTTGATGAAGCGGAACGGTATACGGAATACCTGGAGACTACGCAAACCGCTGCAAAGCAAAAGGATGAAGAAGTCCCGGTGCCCGCCTTCATCGACCGGCGCATGACGCCGGAGGACTGGGCCGTCCGCATGGAGGAGCTTGATAACTGCAGCGATGATGAATACGACTCATTGATTTATAAGCTCTGCGCGGGAATGCTGGTCATCGGAACCCAGGGCTGTACCTATGACACTGTTTTGATGTGCAGAGGAAGTGAGCGCGGTAAAATCGTCTATATCGACTGGAACCTGGAACCGGAGTACGGCCCCTTTTTTACCGGAATGCCCTTTCTTTACTGGTACGAAATGTATTTTCAGGAAATCCTTCAGGATCACAATCTTACCTCCTACGGATACCTGTGCCTGAAATCCGAAGAAGAGCTTGTTAAGGACTTCTGCGAAATGGACAAAAAAACAGCGGTGGAAGACAACAGGGATGTTCCGCCCCTGAATAAGGAACAGCTTCTGTCAAGCCTCTTCCGGTTCAAAACCGCCGCTGCAGAAACCATAGATTTTCTTGCAGCATTGAAGGAACCAGAATTGGATGCCATGAGGACGGAGCTTCTTTTCCGTTTTGATTTACACAGGGGCCGGGAGGTCTTTGAACAGCTTTTGTCAGGAAGCAATCCTGACGCTGCCATTTGCTGCGCCAGAAGACTGCCGGAGGGTGAAAAGTGCCGCTATTACCAGCCCATGCTGCAGCTTTTATATGGAGAAAATGTTACAGAAAAAAACAGGCTTCTGTATTTCCTCCATGACTGCAAATGCCGCCGTGCCGGGGATATCATCGTTTTTGCAATGGATAACAACAATAAAGAGGAAACAAGAAAAACCGCTGTCTACGTCATCGGTACCTGCGATGATAAAATGAACTATGTGAGAGAGCTTTCCGAATTAATGCGGGGAGAGTCCTACTGGCTGGCCCATACAGCGCTTCAGGCTGTCTTCAGAAGCAAATGCAGGAAGCTTGACGATACCTATCTTTGGATGTGGAAGAAATATAAAACCGACCGGATGATGAGCGCAAATCTGAAAATCGCCTTCCAGACAAATGGAATCAGCCCACAGTAGAATCATCAGGATAAACGCATCAGCGTAGGCGGCCTCCTTCCTGCCATCCGAAGCTTCAGCTGCCAGCCGTCTTTTTTCCCGGGCAGGATGGAGGCCGCCTACGCTGATGCGTTTATCCTGGCAGAATCATAAAAATGTCAAAACCCGCGTTTACTTTTCCTCATCCTCACATATGCTACTTTAGTACAAAAAAAAGATTTAATAGTGCAAATTTTCCAAAACTGTGATAAAATGGCAGACGAAAATCGTGATTGACCCATGAAAGGAGATCATATGAAGTATTTTGGTACCGATGGATTCAGAGGAAAAGCAAACGAGGTTCTGACGGCGGACCATGCCTTTAATATCGGGAAGTTCCTGGGCTGGTATTTTACGGACGGCGCCCATAAAAAGGCGAGCTGCGTTATCGGAAAGGATACCAGACGCTCCAGCTATATGTTTGAATATGCCCTGGCGGCAGGCTTAAGCTCAGGCGGCGTAGATGTCAACCTGCTTCACGTTACCACCACGCCCAGCGTATCCTATGTGACAAAGAGCGGGGATTTTGACTTTGGCATCATGATTACCGCCAGCCATAACCCTTTTTATGACAACGGAATTAAAATTATAGACAAAGACGGCTTTAAAATGGAGGATGCCGTACTGGAAAAGGTGGAGGATTATCTGGACGGCAAGGTGGAAATCACCTGCGCCCGCAATGAAAATATCGGTAAAATTACCGACTACATCCAGGGAAGAAACCAGTATATCAGCTATCTCACCTCCACTACCATACATTCCTTCCGCGGCTACAAGGTGGGTCTGGACTGTGCCAACGGCGCCGCCAGCAGCATTGCCAAGACGGTATTTGAAATGCTTGGCGCCCGCACTTATATGATTCATGATGAGCCGGACGGCCTGAATATTAACGTGGACTGCGGTTCCACGCATATTGAGTCCCTGCAGAAGTTCGTAGTGGAAAAAGGTCTGGATGTGGGCTTTGCCTTTGACGGCGATGCTGACAGATGCTTTGCTGTGGACGAAAAAGGAAATGTTCTGGATGGCGATTTGATTATGTATCTGTGCGCCGTGCACATGAAGGAAAGGAATGCGCTGATTGACGATACGGTGGTTGCCACAATCGCCTCCAACATGGGAGTGGAAAAGGCTCTGGAAAAGCAGGGCATCCGCATGAAACGCACGCCGGTCGGCGATAAATACGTATCCCTTGAAATGCAGGAGCATGGCTACAGTATAGGCGGCGAGGAATCCGGACATATTATTTTTAACAAATACAGCACCACAGGGGACGGCATTTTAACCGCCATCCGGGTGATGGAAATTATTGTGGGAAAGAAAACCATGCCTTCCTTCCTGACCGCAGGAGTCACCCTGTTCCCCAAGACACAGATTAACAAACGGGTGCAGGATGCCGCGGCAGTACTGGAAAATCCCGTGGTAAAAGAGGCCATTGACCAGGCTTCTCTGGAGCTTGACGGCTCAGGCCGCGTGCTGATCCGCAAAAGCGGCACGGAGCCGGTGATCCGGATTCTGGTGGAGGCCCGTGAGGAAGAGGTCTGCCGGAAGCTGGCTGAACAGATTGCCGCGAAGATGGAAGAGGCAGGACAGTAAAAATAAGGCATACAGGAAAATAAAGAGCTGAGGCAGGGGAGCCATAGCGGAAAAGATTTCCGTAAGGCTCCCTTCTTTCATACGGATATGATATACTTTTAGTAACTATTCAACAGTCCAGCGCTTTGCGCTGACCGTAAGAAAATGATTCAGTTAGTAACCATTCGGCTGGTCCGCTGCAGAAAACAGGGAGATTGAAAATGAACGTCAGAAAAATCGGGCTGAGGGCAGGCATGGCCTTTCTTCTTATATTGCTGCTTTTTACGGCAGGCTGCGGCAGGCAGGCGCAGGAGGAGGTAAGTGCACCTGAAAAAACGGTGGTAACGCTCTGGCATTACTGGGATATCCCGGCCTGCCAGCAGACTCTTTCGAAGCTGGTGAAGACATTTAACGCATCCCAGGATCGCATTACGGTGGAAATAAAATATGTACCGGATGAGGATTTTAAGAAACAGCTTGCCCTGAGCATGGCGGATGGAACCATGCCGGACATTGCGGTGGTGGATTCCTCGGATTTCCGGTTTTTCCATAATATGAAGCACTTTGCGGATTTGACAGGGAAGCTGGAGGTGCTTCCCGAATATCTGCCCCAGGCGATGGAACCCTGTGAAATTGACGGAAGGGTTTACGGCCTTCCTTTTGGAATGAACTGTCCGGCGCTGATTTACAATAAACAGATGCTGGAGGAGGCAGGCTGCGCTGTGCCTGCAACCTGGGAGGAATTCTGCGATACGGCGGTCCGTACCACAAACGAATCCCACTACGGGTTTGCAGTGGCGGGAATACAGAGTGAGGAAAGCCTGTATGCCTTTCTTCCGGTGCTGTGGTCTATGGGAGGGGATGTGACGCGGATAGACAGTGAAGCGGGCAGAAACGCATTCAGCCTTCTTGGGACGCTTTCGGAACAGGGCGTTTTAAACAGACAGAGCGTGAGCATGACGCTGGCGGATGTGATGCACCAGTTTTCAAAGGGAAAAACGGCGATGATGTTCAATACCTGCATGACAGTGGGGTATATCCGCAAAAACGCGCCGGATATAGAATTCGGCATTGCCCCCATTCCCTCGGACGGGGAAAGGATAACCACGGTAGGAGGCGAAATCATGGCCGTATCGGAGGATGGACATGTGGAAGAGGCGCTGGAGTTTATGCGCTACCTGGCAGAACCCCGGAGGATGCAGTCCTATATGGATGATTTCGGCTTCCTTGCCCCAAGGGATGACGTCATGGAAAAGCAGTTTCCCGACGACGAAGAGCGCAGAGCTTTTGTAGGGCTGTTTCAAACGGCCAGATGCAGGGAATTTGCACCCTGGTGGCCCAGCGTATCAGGAACGGTGACCGAAGCCATGGAAAATGTCATTCTTGGGGCCGGCGTGGAGGAAACCTTAAAGGAAGCGGAGGAAACCATTACGCTCCTGCTGGAGCAGGGAGGCGGCGAATGAAAAGACCCTGGGGAATTCGTATCAGATTGATTTTTATGCTTCTCACATTGCTTTTTATCCCCATCCTGATTTTTGCAGGGGTATCCCAGCTGCGGCTGAATTCATCCATGGAGGAAAGCCTGGACAGCCGGGTGCAGGCAGGCCTGGAAAAGTCCAACCGCAGTCTTTCCCTTACCCTGGAGAAATATTATACGCTCCTTTACGACTTCTGCACGGATGACGATATGATAGATTTGGTGGAAAAATTCAATGCCGGCGCAGAAGATATGGAATCCGTTAAAATACGTATCCGCAGGGAACTGAAGCATATCTGCAACCGGAATGACGGCGTGATTGGACTGGCTGTTTTTACAGCGGACGGAACCTGCCTTTACTATGACGGCCTGTCATCCTCCACCAGCGAAAGTCTCTGGATAAACAGCAGCATGAATCTGCTGCAGGATGAGGTGGAGATGTATCAGCCCATAAAATACGCCACAGTGGCGGGAAATGATCCGGTATATGTTTTTTCCATCCAGAGAAGGCTGATTGATTACAGGGATATCCATAAGGAAGTGGGAAGCGTTCTTATCAGCGTGGATGAGAGAGTGCTGCAGGACGCCATGAAGGGAACCGGAAGTGAAATCTTTGTTCTGGAGCAGGACGGCAGAGTGCTGAGCGCGCCGAACAACAGCATGATCGGTTCCACCATCAGGCTGGATCAAATCAGCCGCATCGGAAACCGGTCATATTCGGAATATAAGGCGGCATCGGTAACAAACGAAAAGAGCGGCTGGAACATTGTGGAGTTCTATCCCCTGTCCCATTACCAGAAAACCATGCGGGATCAGTTCTGGCTGCAGGTGGGAATGGTTTTCGGCGTCTGCATTGTCCTGGTGTCCGCTGTACTGATTGTGATTCATCCTGTAATAGTGTCCGTGGAAGCCGTTTTGAAGGCCATGCACCGGGTGGAGGAGGGCGATTTTACCACCCGGGTGGAAAAACGGGGCAACATGCCCGTGGAGGTTGTGGAGATTGCGGACGGCTTCAACGAAATGGTGGCGCAGACCGATTTGCTGCTGGGACAGGTCAGGCAATCCGCCCTGGAACAGAAAAACGCGGAAATATCCGCCCTGGAGGCCCAAATTGATCCACATTTCCTCTACAACACCCTGGATACCATTAACTGGAAGGCGATTGCCAGAGAGGAATATGAAATCAGTGAAATGGTTGGGGATTTGGGAGATATCCTCCGTTATGCCATCAAGAATGCAGGCGGTGTCACCACACTGGGAGAAGAGATCGCCTGGCTGAAAAAGTATACCCGCCTCCAACAGGAGAAGCTGGGAAAGGAAATCCAGATTTTCTGCAGCCTCACCTCCGAAGCCGCAAAATGCCCCATGCATAAGCTGCTTCTGCAGCCCTTTGTGGAAAACAGCATCAGACACGGGCTGCATGGCAGCAAAAAAGAACCGCTCCTGATAATAACCGGAGAGCTGGAAAACGGTATGCTCCGGGTAAAAATCGAAGATAACGGAAAGGGTATGCCTGAAGAAACGGTGACAATCCTGAATCAGCCGGATTATCACAGGGAAGACCATTTCGGAATAGAAAATGTGAGAAAAAGGCTGCGGCTCTATTACGGGGAGGCCGCCAGCGTTCTCTTTGAAAGCCGCCCGTCCGAATATACGAGGGTGACGTTGTGTATTCCCGTAATGGAGGAAAAGAAAATTGAGAATTGTGATAGTGGAAGATGAAGCGCCCATCAGGGAAGGCATGGAAGGAATCCTGAAAAAACTCAATCCTTCCTATGAGCTGGCGGGAAAAGCCGCCGATGGCATTGAGGGCCTGGAGGTCATCCGTCGTGTAAAACCGGATTTAATCATAATGGATATCCGCATGCCTGATATGGATGGCCTGACCATGCTAAAAAAGCTGCGGGAAGAGGGCGTTGCCAGCAAGGCCCTGATCCTGAGCGCATATTCTGATTTTTCCTATGCCAAACAGGCCATGGAGCTTGGAGTGAGCACCTATCTTCTCAAACCTGTAAAAATCCAGGAGCTGAAAAAAGTGTTGAAGCAGATGGAGGAAGAGGTACAGGAGAAAAATCACCAGGGAACGCTGCTGAGCCTGGAAAGTATGACCCGCAGCGCATTGACGGGAATTCTGGAAAAAACGGAGGAAACCGCCGCCGCGCTTGAGAAAAAATATGATATTAAAGCAACGGATCCGATGACCGTTTTCATCATTTGGCTGGGACGGTTTTATGATGAAAGGAAGGACATTGTGCTCCGTATCCTCGGTGAGGTGGACGGGCATGTGCAGGGCTTCAGCAGCGTGGTGACCGCATTCCCGGAAAGGACGCAGTGCACGATGGTGCTGTACCATATGGAGCAGGATCGGGACTGGGAAGCTTATTTTAACCGTTCCGTAGTCCCTATGCTGCTTTCCAATACCGACAGCAAAGCGGTGTGTGTCTGGGATGAATGCGGGGGCTTTTATGAACTGGAGGAAAGCCGGAAGAGGATACGCCGGCTTTTGGAATGGAGCCTTTCACTGGGCAACGGGAAAATCATATCTGAGCGGCGCATCGCGGACATTCCCGTATATCCGCTGAAATATCCGCCGGAGCTGTCCCTGCGGCTGAAACAGTCCGTCATCAAGGGCGATGAAAAGGAGTTTAAAGCCTGCTTCACGGAATTCCTGAATTACTGCAGGGATCAGGTGCATAAACCAAAGGATATCAAGGAAGCGTGCATTACATTTCTGTGGACAGCTCTGAATACGGCCCGGGAATACATAACCTTTGAGGAAAATGAGCTGGAGGTTCCGGAGCTGCTGGAGGCCATAATGAACGCTTATACCTGGGACGATGTGGGCGTGAGCATGAAGCGCCTGTTTGACGCCATCATGGCGGGGGGAATTACCGGAAAGCAGGAAGTAAGCCCCCTGATCGCCCGGGCGAAGCGCATGATTGAGGAATACTACAGCCAGGGCATTACCATGGAGGAGGTCGCCAGGAAGCTGGCTGTTTCCCCGGAATATCTGAGCCGCCAGTTCAAAAAGGAAACCGGCATATCCTTTACGGAGGAGGTCCGGAATGTGAAAGTGGAAAAGGTAAAGACCCTGCTTCTGGGAACCAGCCAGAATCTGATCCAAATCGCAGCAATGACCGGCTTCTCCGATCCGAAATATATGAGTAAGGTATTTAAAGAGGAGGTAGGCGTCCTCCCCGCGGAGTACCGCCAGATGAACAGCTGAATCCTGATTATCATGGAGGAAAGCCGTATCCGACAGCGGTACAGGACGTATTTTCCCCTCCCCAAAAAAAGGATAACACCCCGTTTCACCGATGAAAAAGGACACGAAAACCCACTTTTTCACCGTGAAACGGGTTACAAAGTGCAAAAATTTCCCCCAATATTAAGATTTTCCTCCTAACAGGGAGGAATTTTTTTTGTATGATAAATACAACGAAAAAAGAAACTAATCGATGACGGCTTACAGATGCGCCAAACGTAAAAAGCGAACATAAAGAACACAACCAAAGATGAATTTCAGGAGGTATTGAAATGAAATCAGTTAATATTTATCTGGAAAATGCAGCGGCAGCAGAATCCTTCGTACAGACCATGAGACAGTTCGAAGGAGAATATGACCTGGCTCTCGGAAGCTATACTGTGGATGCCAAATCCATCCTGGGCGTATTCGCCCTTGGTATCGGAAAAACTCTGAACCTGGTATTTGTGAACTCCAAAGGAGAAGACGAGGATGTATTGAATGCAGTGGAACGTTACCGTATGGCTGCATAAATACGATTTGTATAATTAACAGTTTCCCCCAAACAAAGACGGTTCCCCGGAAAAACAGGGAACCGTCTTTGTTTATTGAGGAATCCATATTTCCACCAGGCAGGTATCCTCCGCGTCGTTCCAGGACACATATTTTTCAATGGTGGGAAGCGGGCCCTTATGGAACCTGCTGGAGGGCAGAAACTCCGTGTTAATCTGGCGCCAGACATTTCCCAGCGTATTGTCCGAAATCTTACCGCTTGCCTCGAACTTCAGCCAGGTGGTTGCAGGATATTGGTACACACTGTACTCATCCCCATCGTAATCCTCACATTCCACGGCGCACATATAGTCGTTGTTTCCCTCATCGTCGAAACCGAAGCATAATCCCAGGTCAAAGAAGCTGCCGGTAAGCGAACGGATCCGGTCATTGCTGCCGTCGCTCTTTACGATGGCCCAGGTACCGCCGCCGTAGGGCGTAATCCTCCTTATACCGATGACCTGAAAGGCTTCTCTCTCCACTACGCTGTAATTCATTTTTTCTATCCCCCTGATATTAATTTCAAAAGTGAGGCGGCAGTAAAAAACCAGGCTGGGGTTGGATTTCCTGACCTCCGCAGGAGTAATGCCGTACAGGTTTTTAAACGCCACCCGGAAGGCATCGTCCGACTGGTAGCCATAATCCATTGCGATGTCAAGTAGTTTTCTGTCAGTATTCAACAGCTCATATGCCGCCATGGTCAGCCGCCGCCTTCTCACATATTCTGAAAAAGGAATCCCCACAATCTGTGAAAAAGAGCTCTGAAACATGGAATACGGACATGCCGCAATCTTGCTGATTTCTTCTTCGGAAATCTCTCCGTGTACCGAAGCCTCCACATAATCCATCACCTTGTTAAGCCTTGTCGTCCAATCCATTATCCCTCTGTCTCCTCCTTACCTTCAGTATATCCAAACTGCAGAATCCCGCCCGATAATTATACAGTTAATTTTAACGGATATGAGAGGAAAAGGAAAGCATATTCTCTCCGGGGCCCAGGTGGGGCGCAGGATAAATGCATCAGCGTAGGCGACGCCCTTCCCGCCGTCCGAGGCTGCGGCTGCCGGCCGTCTTTTTCCCGGACGAGATGGGGGTGTTGTCCGATCCAGTTTCAAAAACGGGGTATTTCTAACTGTCCCGGTAAACCAGAATTCCACCAACGCGGCCAGAACTCCTCTCGCAGCGACTTACGTCTGCTGCGTTCGTCAGACAGGCCGCTAAGGACGGCGAAATTCTGGCCTCCCGGGACAGTAAGAAATATCCGCCGTTTTTTCTTATGGTTCGGACAATACCCCCATCTCGTCCGGGAAAAAGACGGCCGGCAGCTGCAGCCTCGGACGGCGGGAAGGGCGTCGCCTACGCTGATGCGTTTATCCTGAGGTGGGGCATGTCCTGTAACCGGAAAAGAATGGAATTGTGGAATCGGGGAAACGATGGTAGACTAAAATAAAGCAAAAAGAGTCAGAACAGTAGTAAAATGGAGCGTTGTTCTGCGGAATGCCTGAATATACATGGAGGCGGAGAAGATGGATACATACCGGGTTTATCTGGTGGATGACGAGCCATGGGCGCTTGTTTATCTGGAGAAAATTGTAAAGTGGGAGGATTTGGGCTTCAGGATTACAGGAAAATTTGAGAATTCCATGGAAGCCTTTAACCAGGCGGTCTCCGATCCTCCGGATGTTATATTTATCGACATACGGATGCCGGAAATGGATGGTTTGAGCTTTATGAGAAAAGCTGTGGAAGCGGGGCTTCCCTGCCGGTTTGTTGTTATCAGCGGATTTGCAGAATTTAGTTATGCCCAGGAGGCCATACGCATGGGTGTGGTATGCGATTATTGCCTGAAGCCCATTGCCAGGGACAAGCTCACAGCGTTGCTTGGTAAGCTGCATTTGATATTAGAGGAACAAAAGGAAAAGCAACAGGAAAAAGAAGAGATCCCCCTGACGGAAAATCCGGTATTTCAGGAGTTGCTGACTTATATGCACGGACATTTCCAGGAAAAGCTGGTGCTGAAGGAGCTGGCGGAGCAGTTCCACCTGAATGCCAATTACTGCTGTGCACTGTTTAATAAGGATACCGGCGGTTCTTTTTCCGAATATCTCACCTCTATCCGAATGAAGGAGGCGGAACGCCTCCTGACCCATACCACGCTGTCACTGGAGGAAATTGCAGTGCAGTGCGGCATCCAGGACTATTACTATTTTAATAAGGTATTCAAAAAATACAGCGGCGCAACACCCAGCCAGTATCGGAAGCAAAGGAAAAACCCGGAGAACCGGGCTGCCATGGAGGAGATATGAAACTGAGTTTTAAGAAAAGTATTGTGCTTATTATATTTGCGGCAGTGTTAATCCAGATTGGCAGCCAGTTCATATATATACACAGAATTGCGGAAAATTCAGCGAAGCGTCTGCTTTCCTATACCAATACCACCGTGAAACAGATAGAAAACAACTTGGATTCAGCTTTTAAAAGCATTGCCTATACCACCACCTATTTTTCCATCAACTCCGCTGTACAGCAGTTTCTGTCGGAAGAAGAGCAGCTGGAAAAATATAAAATGCTTACCTTCGTGAATGATACCTGCCAGGCAGCCATGGCCATGAATTCCCAGATACAGACAGCTCTGTTGTTTGATAAGGAAGGAAATTGTGAATTCAGCTACAGCTCGTCGGAAATGAAATTCCATGAGGAGCTGAAGAAAATCGAGAGGGAATGCTACCGGGAAGCTGTAAATAATCGTTTTATTTTCTATCAGGGTGACGACGGCCGGGAAATGCTTCTGTGCATTACTCCTATTTATTCCAATAAGGCGGCCATTTTTACCGAGAGCCAGCGCATTGGTACAGTGATGCTTGTCATACGGCCTAATGCCATCATGAAGGTTTTAGAGGAAACCGGGAATTCGGAGGAGGTAGAGTTCTATCTTCTCGATCCGGAGGGGCGGATCATGGCGGCCAATTCCGGCGCGGATACCCTGGAAAGGGATCTGCGCGGCTTTACCTATCTGGAACGGGAAATCTGGGGAGAGCAGGGCTTCCGTATCGTTGCAAAGATTAACAACCATCAGGTGGTAAAAGAATACGACCTGTTTAAAAGCCAGATGCTGCTCAGCTGTGCCATAATGGTGGGAATGCTGCTGCTAATTGGGTGGCTTTTCAACCAGACCATTGCCCATCCCATTGACAGGCTGATCGGGGAAGTTGCGGAGCTTGGCACGAACCGGAGAAAAAAACAGATTACCGGAAAATACCACTTCCAGCTCACCCCCCTTGTTGATAAAATGAATGAAATGCTCAGAAACAACGACCAGATGTCGCATCGAATCTTTGAAACACAGAAACGGCTGTACGAGTCGGAGCTTGTGAAAAATGAGAGTGAAATCTATGCGCTCAGAAGTCAGATTAACCCCCACTTCCTTTACAATACGCTTCAGTGCATGGGTGGAATCGCCCTGATGAATGATCAGCCCGTAGTGGCGGAAATGGCAGCAAACATGGCTGAGATCTTCAGATATTCCATTAAGGAAGGTGATAAGGTTAGCATGGAGGAGGAGGCGGATTTCCTGAGAAAATATCTGGATATCTGCGATGTGAGATTTAACGGCAGATTTAAGTGGAGGATAGAACTGGAGGAAGGACTGGAAAGCCTGCATATTGATAAAATGATTCTCCAGCCGCTTGTGGAGAATGCGGTTTACCATGGACTGGAAAAACGGACCGCGCCCGGAGGAATGCTGTGGATTCAGGGAGAAAAAGAAGGCAAGAGCCTGATTTTCCGTATCACCGACAACGGCTGTGGGCCGGATGAAGAGCAGCTTGCACTCCTGCAGGCAACCCTGGAAAATAAAGAGCTCCTGGAGCAGGAAAGGCGCGCCAGGAAGAGGATAGGGCTTGTAAATATCCAGAGCCGTCTGAAGCTGATGTATGGGGATGCAGGCGGCCTGACATTCGGCCGGAAGGAGGGAATGACAATAGTAACGGTGAAGCTGCCCATAGATATACAGGAAGGGCGGTAGTTTCCGAAAGCGCGTGGATCGTACCGTCACGCGCTTTCCTTATGCCTGCTGCAGTCTTCTTTTGTCTGCCATATTTTTTGTCATAAACTGAGTTTTTTACAAAAATAACTGATTTCGTTTCATAGGCTCTTTTTTATTCCTTTGATAAAATAATCTTATCAAAAAGAGAAAGGAATGAGGGGTCTTGAAAAATAAAGCACTGTTCAGAAAAAGTCTGAAGAAGAACGGAATCTTATATTTATTTCTTTTGCCCATGATAATCTACATCCTGATTTTTAACTATATGCCTCTGGCAGGGCTGCAGATTGCTTTTAAGGATTTTGTAGCTACCAAAGGAATTTGGGGAAGCGAATGGGTGGGTTTCAAATATTTCCAACAGTTTTTCAGTTCTCCCATGTTCTGGAAGCTGCTGAAAAATACGCTGGTAATCAGCCTGTATCAGCTGGTGTTCAGTTTCCCTATCCCCATAATACTGGCGCTGATCCTGAATTATACACCCAACCAGAAACTGAAAAAAATAACGCAGACCGCCACCTATGCGCCGCATTTTATTTCCACAGTGGTTCTGGTGGGCATGATGTTCGTATTCTTCGATCCTGCGGCCGGAATCGGAACCACTATCCTGAAGGGATTCGGAATGAATAATCCCCAGGTGCTCACCGACCCTGCCTCATTTCCCCACCTGTATGTCTGGTCCGCCATCTGGCAGACTACCGGCTGGTCGTCAATTATATATATAGCGGCGCTGTCCGGAGTCAGTCCGGAGCTGCATGAGGCAGCGATTGCGGACGGAGCCAGCAAGCTGCAGCGTATTATTTACATCGATATCCCCATGCTGATACCCACGGCAGTGATTCTGCTCATTCTAAACTGCGGAAATATCATGAACCTGGGCTTTGAAAAGGTGTATCTGATGCAAACGGCGCCCAACCTGTCCACATCAGAGGTTATAAGTACCTATGTTTACAAGATTGGTCTTCAGGGACAGCAGTATTCTTATGCTTCCGCTATCGGCCTTTTCAACAATATAATCAACTTTACAATCCTCATTCTCGTCAATCAGATTGCGGGAAAAACGACGGAAAATTCATTGTGGTAAGGGAGGGTGATTATGGAAACGAAAAAAATTAAAGCCGGAAGGGAAGACCGGATTTTCAATATTGCGGTGACCGTGATTTCCCTTATAGTGCTGGTCATTGTACTGTATCCACTGTACTTTGTAATCATTGCTTCCATCAGCTCTCCGGAAGACATATCCCTGGGAAAGGTAACCTTTCTTCCCTCCGGTATCAATTTTGCAGCGTATAAATTCGTTCTGGAGGAATGGAAGATCTGGAGAGGCTATCTGAATACGATTTTTTATACTTTTTTCGGTACTCTTTTGGGTACCAGCGTTACCCTCATGGCAGCCTTCGCCCTGTCCAGAAGGGATTTGTTCGGCAGGAATGTAATTACCAAGCTTTTTGTATTCACCATGTTTTTTTCCGGCGGACTGATTCCCACTTATATGGTGGTCAGCAGCCTGCATCTGGTAAACACTAGGACTGTTCTGGTTGTGATGGGAACTGTGACCGTATATAACATGATCATTGCCAAGACCTTTTTTCAGAACAGCCTTCCTGAGGAACTGTTTGAAGCGGCGGAACTTGACGGCTGCGGGATTGGAAAATTCTTTTTCAAAATCGCGGTTCCCTGTTCAAAAGCGATTATTGCGGTGATTGCACTGTATGTAGGCGTCAGCCAATGGAACTCTTACTTTACGGCAATGATTTATGTGACGGATCAGAAAATATATCCTCTGCAGCTTGTGCTGAGGGATATCCTGATTCTTGGACAGCAGCTGACACAGATAACGGATCCGGCTGAAATCGAGGCTCTTGTGGAACGCCAGAAGGTAGCACAGATAATCAAATATGTAGTCATTATCGTTTCTTCGCTTCCGGTCATCTGTGTATATCCGTTCCTGCAGAAATATTTTGTAAAAGGCGTTATGATTGGTTCGGTCAAAGGTTGACGGACCTTCAGATAAAGATACAAGCTATGAGAAGAAATTGGAGGGAGTAATTATGAAACTCAAAAGATTGATTGCAGCGGCGGCCGCCGCCGCCATGGTAATGTCAGTTCTCGCAGGATGCGGGAACACGGCGGAATCAGAAAAAACAGAAAGCACAGAAAGCACAGCCACAGCGGCCTCAGAGGCTGTCAATAAGACGGGATATCCGATTATGAATGAGGATTATACCTTTAAAATTGTATATCCGGTAGCCTCTACGGACAAAATCGGCGGTTGGGAAAACAAGGATTTTGTTAAAAAAATAGAAGAGGAAACAGGCCTGAAAATTCAGTGGATGGGAATACCTGAAGCATCCTATAACGATCAGGTGGCAATCATGATTGCTGCGGGAGATCTGCCGGACGCATTTATCGGCCAAATACCCAACTTTGCACAGTTCCTGGATTCCTTTGTCAAGATGAACGATATGATAGACGAATATGCACCCAATCTGAAAGCGTTTTATGACAAATATCCGAATATCAAGCTTGCCAGTGTATTTCCCGATGGTTCCATGTACGGACTGCCGGAGGTGCAGCTGGATGGCTATGTAGCCGGTAAGAGTCTTGCCATTAATAAAAAATGGCTGGAAAATGTTGGAATGGAGATGCCCGAAACTGCGGACGAACTGTTTGATGTACTTATGGCATTTAAAACGCAGGATCCCAATGGAAACGGACAGGCAGATGAAATTCCCTTTGCTTTTTACAAGGACAGGAAATTTGATTTGCTCAAATCCGCCTTCGGTTTTGCCGGCTATGATGAGAAGGACTATAAATATCCTTACTTGCAGGTAGTGGATGGAAAAGTTGATTTTTATCCTGTTTCCGATAATTACTATGCCTATCTGCAGTATCTGAATAAGCTGTATTCCAACGGGCTGATAGATCCCAACGGTTTTATTCAGGAAGAGGTAGATATGATTGCCAAGGGTACCAACGCCCAGATTGGCGTATTCCCCAACTATTCCTATGATGACATTACTGTAGGCGATTATGCAAATGAGTATACATACCTTCTTCCTTTAAAGGACAGCAGCGGGGAAAGACATTATCTTCCCAGCTCATGGTCAGGCTCCGTAATTGTAAACCAGTTTTCCATTACAAAGAACTGCCCTTATCCGGAAGCAATGCTCAGACTTTACGATTATATCAACAGTTCTTTTGAAAACAGGCTTCTTTTCGGATGGGGTCCCAAGGATATGGCCTGGGTTGACAATGGCGATGGGACGATTTCCAAGAAGGCAGATCCGGTTCTGGAAGGCTATAACAGCTATGCTGAGGTGCGCCACACTTTATCCATGGGCATAAAAGGTGTATTCTTATGGACTGAAGAGGATAATGCAAAATTCGCAGTAACTTCCGATCGTGAAATCAAATATATGGAGAGACAGGATCCTTATATGGAATGCGCCGTAAAGGAATTTATACCTGAAGGCCAGGATTATCCTGAAAACACCCAGGAAATTAATGTACTTCTTACGGAGTTAAGGACCTATATGGATAATTTCATGGCGGAAAGCGTAATGAATGGAATTGATGACACCAAATGGCAGAAGCATCTGGAAGACTGCAAAAAGTTTAATTATGAAAAATATACGGAGCTGAATCAGGAGTATTATGATAGAATGATGAAGCTGGCTGAAGAATAAGCAATGAAAAGGCCATAGGCTGGCGATTACGGCCATGGCCTTTTTCTTTCATAGGAAGAAAGGATGGAGAAAAATTATGAAAGCAATCATGGTAATGTACGATTCCCTGAACCGTCACATGCTTTCCCCATACGGCTGTGACTGGACACAAACCCCGAATTTCAAACGCCTTGCGGACCGCTGCGTCACGTTTGACAAATGCTATGTGGGAAGCCTTCCCTGCATGCCCGCACGGCGGGAAATCCACACAGGACGTTACAATTTCCTGCACAGAAGCTGGGGCCCCATGGAGCCCTACGATGATTCCATGCCGGAAATCCTGAAGAAAAACGGCATTTACAGCCATCTGATCAGCGACCACTATCATTATTGGGAGGATGGAGGCTGCACCTATCATAACAGATACAGCAGCTGGGAAAATGTGCGCGGTCAGGAGGGGGATCACTGGAAGGCCTGCGTAGGTGAGAAAGAACTGCCTCCGCATCTGGGAGAGTGCATTAAGCAGGACATGGTGAACCGGGAATACGCGGATACCGTGGAAAAAATGGCACAGACCCAAACCTTCCAGGCCGGAATGGAATTCCTGGACAGAAACCATGAAAGCGATAACTGGTTCCTTCAGGTGGAGACCTTTGACCCTCACGAGCCCTTCTATGTACAGGATGAGGATCTCATGGGCTTTGAGCCGGAATATGACGGCCCATTTTTCGACTGGCCGGGCTATCATCCCGTAACGGAGGAGGAGAAGCCGTATGTCCGGCATGTACGCAATAAATATGCTGCCCTTCTCAGGATGTGCGACCGCAGCCTGGGCAGGATTCTGGATAAAATGGACGAATATAACCTGTGGGAAGACACCATGCTTATCGTTAACACGGATCATGGCTTTATGCTGGGAGAACATGACTGGTGGGCAAAGAGCAACCATATCAACTACTACGAAGAGATTGTACATACACCACTGTTTATCTATGATCCCAGAAGCCGGGCCGCGGGCCGCTGTGACTGCCTGGTCCAGACCATCGATCTGGCGCCCACCGTTCTTGACTTCTTCGGCCTTCCGGTTCCGGATGATATGCTGGGACATCCGCTGGGCGATACGATAGCGGAGGGTAAACCGGTGCGCAGCACCTGTTTGTATGGAACCTGCGGTTCCCAGATCAGCTGTACCGACGGCCATTATGCCTATATACTGGCGCCTGCGGATAAGAACAATAATCCATTGTATAATTATACACTCATGCCCACCCATATGCGTTCTATGTTTCCGACACAGGAGCTGCAGGAGCTTGAACTCAGCGAACCCTTCTCCTTCACCAAGGGCTGCCGCCTCCTGAAAATTAAAAATCAGGAAAAGAAGGAATACCTGGATGAAAACGGAGAACACCCTTATGAAACGCTGCTGTTTGACCTGGAGAAGGATCCCGGGGAACTCTCCCCCATATCTGATCCTGCGTTAGAAGCATACTTCAGGAAGGAAATAGCCCGTCTCATGAAGGAAAACGATGCGCCCGCCGAGCAGTATGAGAGGATGGGGCTTTTGGAGGAAGCAAAAGAAATTCAGTAAAATAAACAGCCTAAGGCTGCTAAACTGTAACGAAAGCACTGCAATAACCGGAAAGCCCGGGGAACGGTTAAGCTTCTCCCCGGATTTTCCGGTTATTTTGCTTCATATATCTGATATGCCGTTCTCATTTTGCCCCTTTGCCATTCGGCTGATAAAGTATACATAATTTCTTATATTCTCTGTTTTTCACAAATTGAATCCCTGATTTTTATGCAATCACACAAAAGTAAAAAATGTAGTAAAAACAGCTTGCTTTTTTAGGGAAGCAAGGTTATATTCTAATTATCACATTGCTAATCATATCAGCAATATATACAAAGAGAACATTATAAGTATGAGGATAATATGATGGAATATGACAAGATCCTGAAAATACTGAAACAGGAAATGGCGGCAGCCATGGGATGTACGGAACCGGTAGCCATTGCCTATGCCTCAGCAAAAGCCAGGGCAGTGCTGGGAAGGAAACCGGACAGAGCCAGAGTAAACGTCAGCTGCAATATACTGAAGAATGCCATGGGAGTCGGTATCCCCGGAACTGATATGGCGGGCCTGGAAATGGCGGCTGCGCTGGGTATCATTGGAGGCGACAGTGAGGCAATTCTGGAGGTGCTTCACAGCATAACCCCGGAACACATTGCGGAAGCAAAAGCATTTGCAGAAAACTGTGTGGAGGTATCCTTAGAGGATACGCCCAAGAAGCTGTATATAGAAGTGATTCTGGAAACGCAGGGACATTCCGCATCCGTGACCATAGAAGACAGCCATACCAATATAACAAGAATTGTCCATGATTTGCTCTGCATTTATGACAAAAGCGGATGCGAGGAGCTTCCCACAGAGGAATATGACAGGTCTGTTCTGACAGTGGACAGCATATATGATTTTATAAAGCATGTGGACAGCAGCGAGCTGGAATTCCTTGACGGCTGTATCAAAATGAACTGGGCCATTGCCCAGGAGGGACTGAAACGCGGTTATGGATTGAATGTAGGGCGGAGCATTTACGATGATATAAGAAGCGGCGCAACGGCGGACGATGTGCAGAATTATGCAATAGCGGTTACCGCGGCAGCAGCGGATGCCAGAATGGCAGGCTGTGCAATGTCTGTAATGACGGTCTGCGGCAGCGGAAATCAGGGACTGACGGCAACGCTTCCTGTGATTGCGGCCGTTTATAAAAGGAATGGCAGCTCCGAGCTTCTGTACCGTTCCCTGGCGTTGAGCTGCCTGATAACAATCCACGTGAAAAGCTATATTGGAAAGCTCTCCCCTCTGTGCGGCTGCGGAATGGGATCCTCTATCGGCGCCTGCTGTGCATTTGTGTACATGCAGGGCGGCGGACTGGGCCAGATTAAAAGGGCGATTAACAACATGATAGCAGATGTATCCGGCATTATATGTGACGGCGCCAAGGCAGGCTGCGCACTTAAGATAGCAACGGTAATTTCAAGCGCCTTCCAGTGCTCCATGCTGGCATTGAAGAATTATGGCGCAGGAGAGCTGGACGGAATTGTATCAGGAGATGTGGAAAGCACCATCAGGAACCTGGGGGAACTGGGAAACAGAGGAATGGCCGATACGGATCAGGTGATTCTGGACATGATGGTTTGCAGATAAAAAGGAGGAAAATAAAAATGGATAAAAGGACAAGAGTATTAAACGCAATGAATAAGAAAGAGGTGGACCATGTTCCGGTAGGCTTCTGGTTCCACTTTGCCGGAGAAGAGGCCTCCGGAGAAGGCTGTATCAAAGCACATCTGAAATATTACAGAGAAACGGATCTGGACTTCGTAAAAATCATGTGCGATGGCTATTTCCCTTATCCGCTTCCGGAAATCAGGGAAGCCGCCGACTGGAAAACACTGCAGCCGCTGACAGCAGATCATCCCTTTATCAGGGAACAGGTGGAAAGAGCAAAGGCTATTGTAGATGATATCGGAAAAGAACGCTGTGTGTTCTATAACGTATTTGCACCCTTTTCTTCCCTGAGATTTGGTGCGGAAGCGGTTGGATTAAGCGATGCTGACGTAATGGAATATATAAGAACCGATAAAAATGCGGTAATGCAGGCGCTGGATGTAATCGCACAGACCAATGCCCTGCTGGCAGAACTGCTGATTACCGAAGCCGGCTGTGACGGTGTTTACTACTGTGTACAGGGCGGGGAATATGACCGCTTCACACCGGAGGAATACAGGAAAATAATTACCCCCAGTGATTTGTATGTCCTTGAACATGCGAACAGATATTCCGAAAACAATATCATACATATGTGCGGTTGGGCAGGAAACAGGAACCAGCTGGCAATCTGGCAGGATTATCCGGCAAAAGTGGTAAACTGGGCTGTATTTGTGGAAGGTCTGTCCCTGGATGCCGGAAGGTACTTTATAGGAGGAAGAACCTCTCTGGGCGGATTTGAAACGCATTGGGATGAGCATACCCAGCAGGGTATTATTTATACCGGCACTAAAGAGGAAGTGCAGAAATACACTACGGATATGATTCTCAATCATGGAAAAATCGGCCTGATGCTGGGCGGAGACTGCACAATTGACGCCAAGCTTGACTGGGAAAGAATCCGCTGGGTGGTAGAGGCGGCAAGAAGTATCTGATATAAAAAGGGATAGGCCCTTTTTGATAAAAGCAATGAATGAGAGAAAGGAAGAGTATTATGAAAAAGTGGAGCAAATTTGCAGCATTGGGGTTAACATTTGCCATGGTTCTGGGAACGACGGCATGTGGCAGCTCTTCAACAGGGGCAGAGGCCGGCAGCAGTGCCGAGCCGCAGAGCCAGGAAGCAGCTGTGGAAAGCACAGGCGCCGCAGATTCCTCTGTGGCGGATGCAGCGGAGGAAAAGACCTATGAACCTACCACGCTGACCTTCTGGAACGGTTTTACAAGCACAGACGGTGAAGTCCTGCAGCAGATTGTGGATGATTTTAATGCGACAAATGAATGGAACATTACAATTGAAATGGATGTTATGCCCTGGGCAACCTTTAATGAAAAGCTTCCCGCCGCGATTGCAGCCGGAAACGCACCTGATTTTGTGCTCTGTTCCTCAGGCTATTACGCACCGTATGTGGAAGCGGGCAGCTTCCAGGATGTGAGCGATTTCTATGAGCTGCCGGAAGTAAATGCAGATGATTTTGATAAGAACGTTGTTGACCTGCTGTATTATGATGATCTCTGCGTAGGTATCCCCATGCAGATGGTATCCCACTATTTCTACTGGGATAAGGATTTGTATGCAGCCGCAGGCCTGGATCCGGAATCTCCTCCGGAAACCTTTGAGGAAATCGTTGAGAATGCGAAGCTTCTTACAGACAAGAGCAAAAACCAGTACGGCTTCTGTGTTCCTGTCAATAATAATATAACCGCTCAATATACAATGTATGCTTACGGCGGCGGCTATGTAAATGAAGATGAAACCAAAGCAGAATTCAATTCCGAAGCGAATGCCAAGGCCTTTGACACACTTAAGACACTGTATGAATGTTCACCTAAGGATACAGATGACAATACCTACATCAGCGGACAGCTGGCACAGTTTATCAATGGGCCCTGGATTATCAACGGGCTGCGTGAAAATGAGATTAACTATGGCGTTAAGGCGGTTCCGGCCTGTGTTGGAGTAGAACAGGACGCAGCAGTTATCCCGGTCGGTTTTTCCGTACCCAAGACTACTTCAGATGAACATAAGGAACTGGTGTATAAATTTGTAAACTACTGGAATTCCGAGGAAATCTGTACAAAATGGACTAAGGAGTGCGGTACTCCCGCATATCTGATTTCCGCTCAGGCGAATTTTGCAGACGATCCGCAGACCTCAGCACTGTCGGAGCCTCTTTCCTACGGACATATCGAATGTAAAATCCATGGTGTCAACACCATTTCCACAGATGGCTTATATCCTGCAATGGAAGAAATTTTTGCAGGCGCCGATATAAAGACCACACTGGATAAATATAATGATGTAATACAGGGAATTCTGGATAAATAAATTCTGTCAGGATTATATAAAGGATGCGGCTGCTTTCAGCGGCATCCTTTATTCAGAAGGGAGCCTAAGGATGGAAAAGAGCAGCCCAATTAAGAAAAAAATAGCAAAATGGACGGGAAAAGACAGGGTAGGCTATCTGTTTATCTTCCCTGCAATACTTGTTTTGTTTGTATTTACGATTGTCCCTTTGATAATATCTTTTGTTATCAGCCTGACAAATCTGGACATATTTCTTGCCTGGCCGGATTTTGTGGGTCTGGATAATTTCAAACGGACCCTGGCCGATGAAAGGGTATGGAATGCATTCAAAAACACTTTTTATTATGTTGTGATATCCGTACCTATTCAGCTGATTGTAGCGCTTGTCCTGGCCTACTGGTTGTATAAACCTACAAAATTCAACAAGCTTTGCCGCTCTGTGTTCTACGTGCCGGTGCTTTGTTCCTTTACAGCAATCGGTATTCTGTTCAACCTGATTCTGAACTCAACGGTAGGCTACATTCCTTATCTGATCAGCCTTGTATACGGTGAGCCGATTGCCCTGCTCAGTGAAGTGAAATTTGCCATGCCGATAATCATATTTATTTCCGTGTGGAAAGCCTTTGGCAAGACACTGATTATATTGGTAGCGGGTATCAATGATATTCCCGGGACCTATTTTGAAGCTTCCGAAATTGACGGCGCGTCAAAAACACAGCAGTTTTTCCATATAACGCTGCCAAACCTGCTTCCGACCATTAATTTTACTCTGCTGACAACAATAATCGGAGCTTTCCAGGTATTCGACGTTGTTTATGTGACGACAGGCGGAGGACCGCTTTATAAAACGGAAACGATGGTTCAGTACATATATAACAGGGGCTTCTCGGATCCTTATGATCTGGGGTATGCATCGGCAATGTGTATTGAATTGTTCTTTGTAATCGCCGTCATCATTCTCATATTTAAGGGATACATGGAACGCAAAATTGCGAAAAACATGTAGGAGGAGCCGGAATGAAGAAAAAATTAAAACCCTATAATATAATCAGAATACTGATATGCGTCTTCGTTCTCTTTTTGATTGTATTTCCCTTTGCCTGGCTTTTCCTGAGTACGTTTAAGCTGCAGAAGGATATTATCAAATGGCCCCCTACGCTTTGGCCTAAGGCCTGGACAATAAAAAACTATATCCAGGTATGGTCAAGAATCCCGTTGGCCACCTACATAAAAAACACAGTTATTTTCGCGGGCATTGTATCCGTATGCTCCGCTCTGCTGGATTCCCTGGCGGGTTATGCGTTTGCCCGGCTGGAATTTAAGGGGAAGGAGACCATTTTCAATATCGTTCTCCTTACGATGCTGATTCCGTTCCAAATCATCATGATTCCGTTGTACCTGGAACTGCATACCTTCGGTATCCTGAATACCTATATTGGTCTGATCCTGCCCAGAGCGGCCTCCGCATACGGAATGTTTTTCATGCGTTCCTTCTACATGGGGCTTCCAAAGAGTCTTGAGGAGGCGGCAAGAATTGATGGCATGAACGAGTTTGGAATTTATACGAAAATCATGTTCCCGCTGTGTAAGCCTGCGTTTGTAACCTTTTTCATTTTTTGCCTGACGTCTAACTGGAATGATTTGATCTATCCCCTGATGATGACAAACTCCACCAAAATGAGAACCCTGTCGGCCGGACTTGCCATGTTTGTCGGCGAGGGTGTCAGGGAAACCGGCCCCGCTCTGGCAGGCGCCCTGATTTCCATGCTGCCGCTGCTGATTCTTTACTGTTTTGCACAGGAATTCTTTGTGGAAGGAATCGCCGTATCCGGCATGAAGGAGTGAATCGTAATATGTTTGAAAAAATTGGTGAAAAGCTTTCCGCTATGGTCGCAATACCTACTGTCAGCGGTAACAGGAATAGAACAGACTACCATATTGGGGAGTACCGGGAATATCTGCAAACAGCCTTTCCCTGCCTGTTTGCAGCCGCTGTGCCCACGCTGGTGGGGGAGGCTCTCCTTCTGAAAATAGAAGGCAGGGGAGAAAAGAAGCTTCCGGTGCTGTTTACCGGCCACATGGATGTGGTGCCTGCAGACGACGCCTCCGCCTGGAGGTATCCGCCTTTTTCCGGTAAAATCGTAGACGGCTGTGTATGGGGAAGAGGATCGCAGGATATGAAGGGGCCTCAGTGCGCCCTTCTGTCCGCTTTTGATGAGCTCCTGCAGGAAGGGTGGAGGCCCGGAAGGGACATCTGGATTTACCTTTCCTGTGATGAGGAAACAGGAGGAGAGACTACAATCCGCGCTGCGGCTCTTTTGAAGGAGAAAAATATCCGGTTTGAAACGGTCTTTGATGAAGGCGGAACCATTTGTGAAGACTTTATGGGATTATTGAAGGGAAAGGCGGCGCTTTTCGGCCTTTCTGAAAAAGGTTCCCTTGAATACCGTTTTACTGCAAATTCCGAAGGCGGCCATTCTGCGAACCCTCCGGCGAATTCGGCAATTGTAAGGTTGGCCGATTTCATCCATGAGGTGGAGCATACGGAAATTTTTTGCAGAAAGCTGAGTGAAGGGAACCGGGCAATGCTTCGGGGCATCGCAGCATATTCCCATGGAGAAAAGAAAGAAAAGCTTTTGCGTGCTTCTGAGGAAACGGACGATTATCAGACCCTTTTTGAACTTTGCCCGGAAGCCAGGACGTTGTTGGGCGCTACGATAGCCTTTACCATGGTTGAAGGCGGAACGGCTTTTAACGTAATGCCAAAAAAAGCGGTGCTGACGGCAAATGTACGTGTCGCTTCCGTAGAAACGGAAGGTGAGATAACGGTAAAATTAAAAGAAATTGCCGAACGTCATGATCTGATCTGTGAGCTTGCAGGCGGAAGGGATGCCGCGCCGGAGAGCAGGGCGGACAGCGAAGGCTATCGCAATATGAGCGGGAGCGTAAAGGAAATTTATCCCGGCCTACCCATCATTCCCTTTGTCCTTGGCGGAGGAACCGACTCCAGACATTTTCAGGAACTTACCGATAATGTGCTCCGGTTTTCCCCCATGTATGCGGCGCCAGAACAGGGAAGAGGAGTTCACGCAGACAACGAATCCGCCGACATTCAGGCAGTGGCGGATGCAGCCGCCTGCTATTATTCCCTTCTGAAAAAATACTGACCCTATTCATAACTGTAAGGATACTGAACAGTTATCCCCTTTCAAAAAAACTGGAGGAACCAACCATGAACAAAATAACCCGCCTCCAACAGGCAATGCCCGCCTCCATGCAGGCGATAGTCCTGCGTGACGGCGCCAACCGGTTTTACCTCACCGGCATGAAATCTTCCGCAGGAACCGTGCTGGCCACCAGAAACAAAGCATGGCTGATCATTGATTTCCGCTATCTTGAGGAAGCCGAAAACAAAGTGAAAAACTGCACGGTTCTGGAAGAAAAGAACCTGTATGCCCAGATAAAAACACTGCTGGAGGCAGAGCAGATCACCTCCCTTTCCGTCCATGCCGGGCTGGTATCCCTGGAGGAGTTCAGGAAGCTGCAAGCAGGCCTGCCGGGAATCACCCTTGATGGCTCCGAGGCCCTTTCAACCCTCATGGACACCCTGCGCAGGGAGAAGGATGAGGACGAAATCGCCTGCCACAGAAAAGCGCAGCAGATTACGGATCACACCTTTTCCCATATTTGCGGTTATATCCGCCCCGGCGTGACGGAAACGGACATTGCAAGGGAAATCGGCGTTACCCTCACCGCCCTTGGTTCAGATGATAAAAACTTCAACTTTATCGTGGCGTCGGGCCCCAACAGCTCGCTGCCCCATGGTTTTGCCACAAACCGTCTGGTCAGGAAGGGCGATTTTGTCACCATGGATTTCGGCGCGGTATACGGCGGCTACCTGGCGGATATGACGCGGACGGTAGCGGTGGGAAGCGTATCCGACGAACAGCGCAGGGTCTATGAAACCGTGAAGGAAGCGCAGAAAAGAGCCTTTGATAAAATCCGGCCCGGCGCAATCTGCCGTGAGGTGGACGCGGCGGCCAGGGATTATATCTATCAGCAGGGCTACGAGGGCTGCTTCTCCCATGGGCTGGGGCACAGCGTTGGCGTGGAGGTCCATGAGAACCCCCGCTTTAATGAAATCTGCACCGACCGCCTGATCCCGGGCATTGTCATCACCGTAGAACCCGGAATCTACCTGAAAAAAAGATTCGGGGTCCGGATTGAGGATATGATTGTGGTCAGGGAAAACGGCTTTGAAAATCTGACAAAAAGCCCGAAGGATCTGATAATCCTTTAAAAAAGAAATATAAGGGAAGCGCCCGCGCAGATACATGGTGCGCTTCAGAAAGCAGGAAAATGAACGGATTTGAATTTCAATGCGGTACTAAAATGATTTTTGGAAAAGAAACCGAGCTTCGTGTGGGAGAAGAACTGAAAAAACAGGGCGCAACAAGAGTCCTTTTTGTATACGGAGGCTCTTCCATTAAAAAAAGCGGACTATATGGAAAAGTGGTAAAAGCGCTTCAGGATGCAGGCCTGCCCTTTGACGAGCTGCCGGGCGTGGTTCCCAACCCGAGGGTTTCCCTGGTAAGGAAAGGGATTGCGCTGTGCCGGGAAAAAGGGATTGACTTTCTTCTGGCAGTAGGCGGCGGGAGCGTCATTGATACCTGCAAGGCCATGTCCTTCGGCGTATACTATGACGGGGACGTATGGGATCTGATTTCCGGGAAGGTGAAGCCCGGTGATAGAAGAGTGCCTGTGGCGGATATCCTCACCCTTCCGGCAGCAGGCAGTGAAGAAAGCGACAGCTGTGTTATCTCGGATGAAACCACACATACAAAAACCGGATTTGGCTCACCTCTGATGCGCCCTGTATTCTCCATCATGAATCCGGAGCTTACCTATACGCTGCCTCCTTATCAGACAGCGTGCGGAAGCATGGACATCATGGCCCATGCCATGGAACGCTACTTCAGCCATACACAGAATGTGGAAATGACCGACAGGGTGACGGAAGCAATCCTCACCACCGTAATCCACAACCTTTCCGTCGTTCTGGAAAAACCGGATGACTATGCGGCAAGGGCGGAAATCATGCTGTGCGGTACCTGGGCGCAGAATGATATGACAGGCTGCGGCAGGGCGCAGGACTGGTTCAATCACGGACTGGAGCATCAAATCAGCGGTTTTTACGATATCGCCCATGGCGCAGGGCTGGCGATTTCCTTCCCTGCATGGATGGAGTTCCTCTGCGGCAAAGAAGAATGCATCCCTAGGCTGGCGCAATATGCTGTACGGGTATGGAATGCGGAAATGAATTTCGACAACCCGGAAGAAACAGCGCGTGAAGGCATAAAACGGCTGCGCGGCCTGATTAAGGAGGCCGGGCTTCCATTAACCTTAAGCGAGGCCGGCGTGGGAAAAGAGAAATTTGAGGAAATCGCCGATAACATGACAAACGGCGGCTCCCATACCTGCGGCGCCTTCTATGCATTCACCAGGGATGATATTCTGACGCTCCTTGAGATGATGGCGTAACCTGGACCAGAAAGAAGACATGTAAAAAGGGTCCGTGAAAAATGACTGTTCATTTTTCACGGGCCCTTTAACTGCCTGTTCGGGCGCAATTCATTCCTGCGCCTGGCAGCGTCCTTTCATTACATCAGATATTCTTCAACAAAATGGGAAGCCGTAGCTCCGTCCGCCGCCGCGGTAACTATCTGCCTGAGCGGTTTGGTACGCACGTCCCCCACGGCAAACACGCCCGGAATGCTGGTGCGCGTCGTTTCATCCGCGATGATATAACCCTGGGGATCAAGCTCGATCTGCCCGCGGAAAAGCTCCGTATCCGGAACGCGCCCGATTGCCACGAAAACTCCGTCAACAGGAATATCCCTTATGCTTTGATCCTTCACGTTTTCGATCCGTACGCCGTTCACCCGTTTATCATGAAGGATTTCTATAATCCTGCTGTTCCATAAGAATTCCACGCCGCTTTTTTCCAAAGGCTCCTGATAGATCCTGGATGCCCTCAGGCTGTCACGGCGGTGGACCAGATATACCTTGCTGCATATCTTGGAGAGGAACAGGGCATCCGCCGCCGCGCTGTTGCCGCCGCCGGCTACGATGACCGTTTTATTTTTATACATCTGCCCGTCGCAGGTGGCGCAGTAGGCAACGCCCCTTCCGCGCAATGCGTTTTCTTCGGGGAGTCCCAACAGCCTGGGAGATGCGCCTGTGGCTATAATAACGGTGCCTGCGTTTATCACGCCTGAGGTTGTGGTGATCTGCTTTGGAGAGGAGGCCAAATCCACGGACACGACCTCGTCGAATTCCGTTTTCACGCCGAAACGCTCCGCGCCCCGCTGCATTTTTTCACCCAGCTCAAAGCCATCTATCCCTTCGTCAAATCCGGGGTAATTGTCCACCTGGCCGGTGGTTGCCATCTGGCCGCCCGGCGACAGCTTTTCCAGCACCAGGACGGAATAGCCGCTTCTGGCACAGTATAATGCCGCGGAATAACCGCCGGGGCCGCCTCCTATGATAGCTACGTCTGTATAATCTGATTTCATGGAAGACTCCTTTCTTTCTTCAGCATGGCCGCTTTATTCCACACCGTTTTCCTTCAGCCATTCCGTTACCTGGCCTCTGGACTGGGGAGCGATAATCACTGCGGGTTCCTTTCCCTTTTGGAACAGCATCAGCGTGGGGATGGTCTCCACCGTGTATTTTTCCGCAAGCTCAGGTTCATCGTCAATATTGATTTTGCCGATCACAAGACGGCCTTCATAAGCTCCGTCAAGCTGATCTACCACAGGGCTTAACCTGCGGCAGTAACCGCACCAGGGCGCCCAGAAATCCACCATAACCGGAAGATCGGACTGCAGTACCTCTTTTTCAAAATTTGCTTTTCCTATAGTAGTAACAGACATAAATAAGCCTCCTTTTATCTTTTGTAAATTGTTGTTTGGTTTCTGTAAAAATTGCAATTACAGTTTATACTGTAACTATAGTATATACAGTAATGCTTGTCAATAGTAAATCTTTAAAAAGCAGAAAATATATAAAAAGTAAAAATATAATCAAAGTGCAAAAACAGGTCTTAGGAACAAAAGAATAGAGTTTCCGCCGATGGCACATACTATCCTGTAGGAAAAAATAAGAAACTGTCCACATGGCAAAGCAGTTACGAAAATAAAAATAGAGGATAAGCCCATTATGAATAAGCTATCAGAAAATATTGACGACAACATACAAACGGCAGGAGAGCTTTTTCCCATTGGAACCAGCTTCGATCTCATCACAAGGGATCTGTATCTGGGCGATACCAGGGGCTACTGGATAGGAATCAACGGATTCTGCAAAACAGAAATCCTGCAGCAGATTTTTTCCGATCTGCAGAACCCTCTCTATATGAAGGATTCCGTCGTAGAAAACATACAGAATTATATGAATGCCAGAATCGGGTACGCACAGGCAAGCCTTACGGATGACTGGGATACAATCGTGAGAAACGTTCTCAGCGGCCCTTCCGTTCTGCTGATAGACGGTTTTGCCCAGGCGATCATCCTGGATGTGCGTTCCTATCCGACCCGCGGCATCGACGAACCGGATACGGAGAAGGTGACGAGGGGATCACGCGACGGTTTTGTGGAAACCATGCTGTTTAATACCAACCTGATACGCCGGAGAATCCGTTCTCCCCAGCTTACCTTTGAAATACAGAATGTCGGCACGGAAAGCAAAACCGATGTGGCAATCGCCTATATAAAGGGCTATGTAAACGAGGAGCTTCTTGATACCCTGAGGAAAAAGCTTCAAAGCCTGCAGGTAACCTCCCTTACCATGGGCTCCAAGAGCCTGGAGGAGCTGCTTGTGCATAAAAGATGGTATAACCCGCTTCCATGCATACACAGCACGGAGCGTCCCGATGTGGCCTGCAGTTATCTGATGGAAGGTTATCTGCTTTTGATTGTGGACAATTCCCCGGAGGCGCTGATTCTGCCCTGCACATTTTTCCAGTTTACCCAAAGCCCGGAGGATTATTATAAAAGCCCGATTGTGGGCAGTTATTTCAGGCTTGTGCGCTTTGTCTGCATTTTTATCAGTTTGCTCCTGATGCCCATTTTTCTGCTGATAACCGCTTATTACCCGGATATTACAGAAAAGTGGCAGCTGCTGGCAGACGGCACGCTGCCGGCGCCGACCCTGATTTTTTATGTACTGGTAGTGGAATTCGGCCTGGACCTGTTCAAGTATTCCGCCTCGCTCAGCTCCAGCCGGTTTGCCGGCTCCCTGTCCATTGTGGGAGGGCTGATTATCGGGGACATTGCTGTCAGCCTGAACTGGGCTACGGTGGAGGTCCTTTTCTATGCCGCGGTGACCCTTCTTACCAGCCTTTCCCTTTCCAGCATGGAATTCAGCGACGCCGTCCGGGTGTACCGCATCTTTTTGATACTGATGACTGCGGTCTTTAGGCTTTGGGGGTTTGTGGGAGGTCTGTTACTGGTAATCCTCTCCGCCGTCACGACCCCCACCTTTGCGGGCACAAGCTATTTGTGGCCGCTTTATCCCTTTAACTGGGCGGCGCTGAAAACGCTGCTGTTCCGATATCCTACCTTCCGCGCACAGCCCAGTAAAATCTGGAAGCATTGACTTATACGGGGCGCATGGTACTATGAAAGGGAAGCGATAACCGTCTTGACCCTCCCCTGCGGGGGAGGGTGTATCCTCAAAGCAGGAGGAAAATGCCATGGAAAGAGAAGAACTGCTGGAAAAGCTGAGAAAAAAAGACCCGGCGGAGAGCTATGCCGCACAGGTATATGAAGAAAATATTTTGCTTACTGATCTGCTGGACATCCTGGAAACGGAAAAGACAGCCGCCAAATATATGGCGGAGAAGATTGTGCGTTACATAAGTGAAGACAGGCCGCAGCTACTGTACCCCTGTTTTGACCGGCTTTTTGCCCTCCTGGACAGCGATAATGCATTTATCCGCCTGGGGGTCATCCTGTCCGTCCCCAATCTGCTGGAGCTGGATTCGCAGACGGAAAGAAAATGGGAAAATTGCGCCGGGCGCTACCTGCGTCTGCTGGATACGGATGATATTGCGGTGTTCGGAAATGTCGTACAAAGCGTTCCCAGGATTCTGAAGGCCTATCCGGAAGCGGCGGATACGGTGCTTCCACGCCTCCTGGAAACAGACAGCCATAATTTTTACAGGAAACAGGAGCTTTCCCCAGAATGCAGAAACGTGGCTGTCGGCCATGTGATCGACTGCTTTTCCGTCCTCTTATGTCTGCCCGGCTATCAGGAGAAGATGATTGCCTTTGCGGAAAGAAACCGTGACAATGAAAGAAAACAGGTGCGTGGAAAGATTGCCAGGTTTCTGAAGTACGCCAAAGGGCGGGAAAAAGCGTAACGCTTGACAAAGTGCAGCCGTTACGGCAGATTCCCGCAGTGCAGCCTGGGCAGAAAGCTCAGGAAGCCTTTTTCCGCCGCCATATGGCCAGAAGGAGAAAAGCAGCTCCGGCAAGAAGAAAAATAATCTTCGATACAAGCATGCCTGCCGGCAAGGAAAATGCCGGATCAGGCAGCCCCAGGGTGAGCGGATATTCCGTAAAGAAGGAATATCCGTAAAGATCAAGCTTCATGGGAAGTGGGACAAATCCCGCTGCGAGGGCGAACACCATCAGCACAAACAGCAGGAGGGAATGTATATGTCCGGCCAGCAGCCCTAGGCCTGTCAGGAACACAAGTGATGGCAGCAGTGCTAAGGCGGCCGTCAGCAGCAGCATTCCCACCGGCACGCTGCCGCCAAACAACGCCGTCAGAAAGACGATGCCCAGGGCTGTGACGCTCAGCGCCAGCAAGAGCCAGGCCGTGACCGCGGCGGCGCATTTTACCAGAAGATACCGTCCGGGAGGCACGGGAGTGGAATCCGTGAGGATCCAGAAGCGTCTGGATTTTTCATTGCACTGGTTCCATTGGAAAAACAGCAGCGCCACGCCCAGAAGCGGCAGGAGGCGGGACAGATAAGCGCCGAAGCTCCAGGGGGAAAACGGAGCCGTATGGGCCGCGCCCCGGATGGTAGCGGTCTTAAGCGTATTCCAGCCGAAAAACAGACATACCGCCAGCAGGCCCCAGAAGAATTTACTCCGCACGGTTCTGCGCAGTTCGTATAAATAAATTTTACCCAAGATTCAAATCCTCCTCCGATAGATTACAGGCGTCAAGAAAATCCTGCCAGGTGAGATAGGGATAGGACGGATTGGTTTCTCCGGTGAACAGCCCGGACAAAATCTGATCCATAGCTTCCTCACCGCCCACCAGCTTTTCCGCTTTCAGTATTTTCAGCGGCATTTCGCAGTAACGCCGGACGGTGGACTGGCTGTTGGCGATATCGGCCCTGTACTGCTCCGGCAGCGCTGACAGGAACTCAGGATTGCGTACGTAGAAATCCTGATAATAATCCGCCACCCGGGACTGCCACACATCTACATAATACTTTTGCGCATAGTCCGCGCCGTGAAGCTCCTTCATCAGCCGGTAGGTGGTGTAAACCGTCAGACCTTCGGCGGACCAGGGATCTGCCTCGGAGACAGGTTCGACCATATTGCCCAGCCCCCACCACTGATGAATGATTTCGTGGGCCATGACTTCACTGCCGCCTGCCCCTTTCAGGGGATCCTTAAGGCCTGCTTCGCTGAAGCTGTCTTCGCCCATGACGCTGGCGCCTCCGGCCGCATATCCGCCTCCCACGGCGCCGATTTCTATAAGCCGCATACCCTCATCCCCATAAAAAGACAAAGGACCATAATGATCGGTACAGTATTCAAATACCTGTTTCAGCGTATCATTTACGCGGCACTCCTCCATTACCCGCTGGTGCTTGGCACTGTAGAAAAATTCCACGTTCAGCCCTGCGGTGTCAATCTGCTCGGAAATATAATCCCCGGCATAGAGTATCAGACTCCAGCCCGCATCATGCAGAACCCATTGCGTGGAACCGTTTTCAGTTTTTTTTGCTTCCACTTCGCCTGTGCCAAAAAGAACCGGCCTCAGCCCGTCAGGCAGGGTGATCCTGGCCGTAAGGGGCGCCTGTTCCTTGGTGCCCTCCGCAAAATCCCGCGGCATAGGCGAAAAATCCTGATGGGCAAGATAGATATAGTCATCGCTGATTTCAGTTTCTCCCTGATACAGGGACATAATATTCCATTCCTTTGGGAATCCGCCGTATTCAACTATCAATTCTATGTTCTCATCGGCAGGTATATCCAGCTCTATTGTTTTTTGATTGATAGAGTCATCGTTCAGGTCACGGAAGAGAACTGCCCTGCCGTTCGCCGTAACGGACCGGAAGGTGTAGCCCGGATTAATCCAGAAGGAGATCGTCTGGGGCTGTCCGGAATCATTGTGCAGGGTAAAGTCCGCTGTCCCCCGGAAGAGCCCGCGCGTGAGAGAAGGCTGCGCGTCCACGGTAATGGCGGAATAGGTCACATGCCCGTTATAGTCAAAGTCGTAGTGTGCATCGTAATCAATTTCTTTTTCACTATGATCGATAAAGGGCTGTTTCGTGTAGGCCAGAAAGCTCGCCGCCGCCAGTACAACGGACAGTACGGGAAGATAAAACTTTCTTGCATTCCGGATCAGGGAACCGAAGGCGCCTTTGCCATATCGCCTGGTACACAGCAGGCACAGACACCAGAGCCCGCCCAGTGCCAGCAGCCAGAAAAGCCGGTTCCAGCCCAGGGACATAAGCCTCCGCAGGTTGCCAAAATCGTCGGAAAGATAAGCCAGGGCAGGATTTACCCACCGCAGAAGCCAGTTTTCGGACCAGGCGGTCAGGCTTAAGAGGAAAAAGCCTGTGAAGGCAACCAGTGTGATGTCCAGCCTTCGCACGAGCTGATAGGCTGAAGCGGTAAAAAGGATGGCAAACCAGAGCGCGGGCAGAATTACCAGCAGATAGACTGCCGCACACAGGCCCGGCCGGAATATGGCGCCGGTTAACGCAGCCGTAATGGGGAGCCAAATTAATACAGCAGCTATAACGGCAGCGGCGGCGGCCGTCAGCAGGGCCAGCGTCCGGGAGGCCTCCGCAGCGAGAGGGGAAACCATGGAATCCGTCAGGACATCGGTGCGGCTGCGGTGGACACGGTCCAGCTCCAGAACGGTGAGCAGCACAAAAATCAACGCGCCGGCCAGCACACCTGCCAGGGCGGGATTGGCGAGAAAGGTACAGTTCAGAGAACCGGAGAGGGGGCTGTAGAGCGTAAGGCCAAGCACCGGCGCGGCTATGGTAATACCGAGAGCCGCCCAGGTCAGCCTGCTTCTGAAAAGCCGTCCCAGCTCCACCCGGAAGAGAGAATGGAATTTCATTGTGTTTTTCCCTCCTGTGTGATGAGATATAAATAAGCGTCCTCCAAAGTGGGTTCCACGCTGCGGGCTTCCTGGGGCAGAACCTCCGCCACGCCCCGGCACAGCACGCCCTCCGCTGTATTGACCCGTGAAATGATGCGGAGTGCGGAAGTTTTTTCACCCCCGCCCTGTTCCAGGAATACCCCTACATGTCCCCTGGCCTGCAGAACCAATTCCTCAGGCCTTCCGATAAACAGAATCTGCCCCCGGTCAATCACAATGAGCCGGTCGCATACGGACTGTACATCCTCGATGATATGTGTGGAAAGCAATACCAGCTTATCCTGCGCTGTCTGGGAGAAAAAATTACGGAAACGGATACGCTCCTCCGGATCCAGGCCGACCGTAGGCTCATCTAAAATAAGAAACTCCGGCGTGCCCAGCAGCGCCTGTGCAATTCCCACTCTCTGGCGCTGTCCTCCTGACAGGGTTTTGATACGCGCCTTCCTCTTTTCCTCCAGGCCGGTAGCCAGGATAGCGGATTCGATGGCGGCCTTACTGTCACGGATACCCTTCAGCGCCGCCATATAATCCAGAAATTCCCGGACCGTCAGCTCATCATACAGGCCGAAATCCTGGGGGAGATAGCCCAGCTTTTCCTTCAGCTTTTTTTCACATCTGGACAGGGGGACATCATCAACGCTGATGGTGCCGCCTGTGGGAAGAAGCCCGGCCACAAGCAGCTTCATCAGGGTCGATTTCCCGGCGCCGTTAGGGCCCACCAGGCCTATAAGGCTGGGACTTTCCAGCGTCAGGCTGATATCCTTTAAAGCCTGCCTGCCGTTAGGATAGATCATGCTTAAGTGGTTTAAATTAATTCGCATGGATAAATTCCTTTCTGTTCTTTCTGTTTCTGAAGGAGTACTACTTGCTTTTGGTATACTTAAGAGTATAGTAGCTGTTTCTTAAAAAATGATCTTCATAATTCTTAATAAAAACTGACAATTGGTGAAAACAACGATAATTAGGTATAATAGTTTTACAAAATATGAAAGGAAGTCTACTGTATTATTAAAAAACATTTTGCAAAGATTACGCAAAATTAATATAAAAAATTGACTTAATGCCATACTATACAATATAATAAAGCTATATTTTTGTAAAATTTTTGCAGAATGGAGGGGGAAGTATGTTATTGGAATTTCGCACATCCAATTACAAGTCATTTAAGGATGAACTTGTCTTTTCACTAACACCAGCACCTAAACAAAAAGGACTGGATTACAGTATATTGGAAGAAACAATTGGTAAAAAAACATACAAGGGACTGTGTTCCGCTATTATTTATGGTCCTAATGCATCGGGAAAAACCAATATTATAGGTGCAATGGATACTTTTAAATCTATTGTGCTTCGGGGCAATATCCGAAATGATAACGATAAAAGTGATCCTAATGCGGCGGCCGGTACGTTGGAGCTGATTCCGAATAGTTCCAGTCAAAATAATTTACCAGTAAGCTTTGCGGTTAAATTTATCTCAGAAGAACGGCTGATTGAATATTCCTTTACTGTTGATTTGGGTGGCTTTTTGGAAAGCCATTATAAACGGCGGATCCTGACTGAAACATTGTCTGTCGATGGTTCTGTTATTTTTTCCCGGAATGGGGGGCTTAAGATTGAGGACCTGACGGTAATCAGGAATATGCTGGTCAATGCTTTTGAGCAGAACGCCGAAGGTGCAATAGCACTGGCTGTCAGTAATCTGAATGAAGAAGAATTATTTTTGATGAATGGCTTTAAGACTATGTTCAGTTCCAAGCTGGTATCACTGATAAGTGAATGGCTGGATAATAAATTTATGGTCATATACAGGGCTGATGCCCTGCATCTGATTCGGAAATTCAGTGATGCCGGGAAGAAATCCGTATATGTGGAGAAAACCATAAACGAAGCAGCCGCTTGTTTTGGAATTAATTCCAATGCGCTGGGCTATATAGTTGATGGGGAAAGTAACGAAGCCAAATTATGTTCTGTTTTTAAAAATATGGAAAAAGGAACTGCAATTCCTGCAGAGTTGTTTGAGTCTTATGGGACTATCCGATATGTAAATATGTTTCCACTGGTAGTTAATGCGCTTCTAAACGGCGGGACGTTGGTGGTTGATGAATTCGATGCGTCCCTCCATCCGATGGCTCTGATGAATATAATAAATATCTTCCATAATGACGAAATTAACATCCACCATGCACAGCTGATTTTTAATACACATAACCCTATTTTCCTGAATGCTAATCTTTTCCGGCGTGATGAGATTAAGTTTGTAGAGCGTGATGAGGCGAATCACTGCAGTATACATTATGCACTCTCAGACTTTGGAACTGCAGGGAAAAAAGGTGTCCGAAACAACGAGGATTACATGAAAAATTATTTTGTAGATCGGTATGGGGCTATCCGGGATATTGATTTTACACCTATTTTTGAAGAACTGCTTCATCGTGGAAATGAGGTGTAAAGTTATGAGGAAGGAAACACGAAAATACTACTTTTCCGTTGAGGGAGAGACCGAACACTGGTATTTGAACTGGTTGCAAAATACAATTAATGCAGAATCGGATGCAAAATTCCGCGTCAAGTTGGACAGTCAAGTCCAGAAAGATCCGCTTGTTCGTATTAAAAAACTGACAATCTTGGGAAAAACTGAAATTACCCATATATTCGACCGTGAAAGTGAAGACGAAGTACATGTACAGCAATTTTACTTTTGAACTATGGATTATTCTCCATAAAGCGGATTGTAATGGTAGCCTGACCAATCGGCGCCAATACCTTGCTCCGCTTAATCGTGCATATGGGGAGGATTTTGAGAACCTTTTTCAGTATAAGCAAGAGGAGAAATTTAAAAGGATTCTCAGTAAACTGACCCTGGAAGATGTTCGTTCTGCTATTCAAAGGTCAAAAGTAATTATGCAGCGTAACCGTACAAATGGTTGTGTAGAACAGAAATATAAAGGTTACAGTTATTATAAAGAAAATCCATCACTTTCCATATGGGAGGTGGTGGAGAAAATCCTGAAAGACTGCGGACTACTTTAAATGTGATCGGTATGTTTGAACAGTTTTAGGTAAAATAAAAACCAGATAATAAAAAAAGCCGCCGGTATCTACCGACAGCTTATTCAGCGGAGATGGTGGGATTCGAACCCACGTGCCCAGTTAAGGACAAAACGATTTCGAGTCGTTCTCGTTATGGCCGCTTCGATACATCTCCGGACATACTGAGTGCTGCCGTAACCGGCAGCACTTATATTCTATAGTAATTTTCCGTATTCTGCAAGTGGTAAATTTCAATTCTGCGGTCGGATTTGCTCTTTTGGCAGCTGTTCAGTCCCTTCAGAGTTACCATTTTTACATCACAGTTTATCCCGCATTCTTAACCGGTTTTTTTCCGGGATACTTTTTTACCTTTTCCTTCCCCGTATTCCTGTCGGCTTCCGGCTTTGTTTCCCTCTTGATTGTTCCGGAAAGGAAGAAGGAAAGCTTTGCGCTGGCCGGCCCCACCAGCTCATAGAGAACAGAGGAGGATAAAATAATGGTCAGCAGAAGATTGCCGATTTCCGCAGGAAGCAGCCGCTGTCCCAGGAAAGCAAGGCCAATTGCCACCCCTGCCTGGGGAATCAGCGCCAGCCCCATATAATTTCGGTGGGAAGCCGGCATTTTAGTCAGGACGCAGCCCAGATACATTCCGCCGTACTTCCCGAGGATGCGGATCAGGAAATAGGTGATTCCAATAACCCCGGCTGTTTTCAGCGCAGTAAGATCAAGGCTCATGCCGGAAACAATGAAAAACATGGAAAGCACAGGAGGCGTAAAACGATCCACCTGACGGAACAGCTTCTTATCCTCGGTAAGATTAATATAGGAAGCGCCGAAAACCATACAGGAAAGCAGCGGCGACAGCCCGAAAGCGGAGCACAGCCCTGATATCCCCGTGAGCATGGCGATGGCCAGAATCAGACGGTTATCCTTGCTCCGGGCGGGCGTCAGCAGCCTGGAAAGCAGATAGCCACAAAGGAAACCTATTCCCAGCGCCGCCACATTATAAACAACAGGAAGAAGCACATCCATTATCCGGATATGGCCGCTGCTTCCGGCATTGATGACAGCCACCACTACACTGAAGGTAAGCAGGCAGACCACATCGTCGAGCGCCACCACCTGCAGCAGCACATTTACATAATCGCCCTTGGCATGATACTGTCTGATGGTCATCATCGTGCTCGCCGGTGCGGTAGCCGTGGCGATTGCGCCCAGAATCAGGCAGAAATCCCAGGACAGGTGAAAAATCAGCCGCATGCTTACCGTAACAAGCAGGCCGGCCAGCAGAGATTCCCAAAGTGTAACGGTTACCACCTTCCAGCCCGTTTTCATTAAAACATCCTTTTTAAAAAACTTTCCCACGCCGAAAGCGATGAAGGCCAGCGCAATATCGCTGACAAACCCCATATGATCCAGGATGTGGGAGGGCACCAGCGCCGCGACCTGCGGCCCGATCAGCACGCCCGCAAGGATGTAGCCGCTCACATTCGGAAGATGCAGCCGTTTGGTCAGGCGGGTGAGAAGAAACCCCGCAAAAAGTATGATGGATAAAGAACATAAGACGAGAGTCGCCTCGTCCAGATTATTATAAAATTCTTTCATGAAAAAAGACCCCCTTGTATTGCTATATTCCCCTTCTATGGTACAATTATATCAACGAAAACCATAAAGGCAAATTATGATTTATAACTATCTCATTATGAAAATTTATGAGGAGGCATTCCATGATAGATCCCAAGCTCGTCACTCTTCTTACGGTTAATGAACTGAACAGTTTCACCAAAGCGGCGCAGAAGCTTTCGCTTACCCAGCCGGCTGCCAGCCAGCATGTCAGGCAGCTGGAGAAGGAGCTTGGGGTTACCATTTTTGTCCGCGGGGAGGGAAATCTCAAGCTGACGAGCGAAGGAGAAATCGTTATCAAGTACGCTAAAAGAATAGTAAGCCTGTATCAGAACCTGCAGCAGAGCCTGAAGGATGAAAGGAGGCATGCCCGGAAAATAACGGTGGGCATCACACATACCTCCGAAAGTAATATCATGGTGGAGGTATTGGCGAAATACAGTAGCTTCAGCGAAGGTACGCGCATAACAATTATTTCTGATGCCATAAATAATCTTTATATGAAACTGAAAACCTATGAGATCGATCTGGCCATTGTGGAGGGCAGGATTACGGATCCCAATTTCAATTCGGTCATGCTGGATACAGATTCCCTGATTCTGGCCGTATCCAATAAGAACCCGCTTTCTAAAAAGAGCATGGTGACCCTGAATGAGCTGAAGAAAGAGAACCTGATTCTGCGCCTTCCGGATTCAGGAACCCGAAATCTTTTTATTTCCCATCTGGAGAGCAATAATGTATCACTGGATGAATTTAATGTCATACTGGAAGTAGACAACGTGGCAACCATCAAGGATTTGGTACGCCGGGATTTCGGCGTTTCCATACTGGCAAGGAGCGCCTGCGCAAACGAACTGAAAAAAGGGAAGATGGCGGGACTGCCCATTGAGAACCTGAGCATGACAAGAGAGATCAATATGGTATACCATAAGGATTTTGAACATACGGATCTGCTTCAGAATATCATGCGTATTTATAATGAATACTCCGTGGCCGGAGCCGTGGAAGGAAAAGTGCGGCCCAAAGAAGTCCATTTCGTTGACACTCCTGACCAATTATTGTAAGATACAAGCGGATCCGAAAAAATGCCTGTTTTACAGGCTGTGGAGGCTTTGAATGGTATATTTGATACTTGTGTGCGCAGTGGTGATTATGCTGCTCCTTTTTACCCGATCCGAATACCGGACCATGCAGCTGATATCCATGTTTCTGGTTCTGTTTTTCTTCCTGACATCACTGTGCTTTTTTATTTTATATTTTTGTAAATCCTCATTTAACCTGAGTATATTCCTGCGTTATTTCCTGGTGCCCAGGGGGATGGCGGCCAGGCTCTATTCCCTGAAGATTTCCAGGGAAGCCGTAATAAACTGCCTGAATATCAGCAGTATTCTGTTTACGGCAAGCAATCTGGTGTTTGCAGCCTCCTTCATGAAGCAGGAGGAGAGGAAAAAATGCAGAAGGCTCTGCCCCGCGGCTGCAGCCTTTTTCCTTCTGGAATACATCATTTGCAGCCCTGGAATTTACATCCGCGCCTATTCGTTCCTCTATCCGGCCCACATGACGGTTTCCGGCGTGGAAAGGCTGTGGAACGGCATGGGAACGGCTACCTCTGTCATGAACCTGCTGCTCCTTTTTCTTTGTCTGGGAAGTATACTGGTGAGCCTGCTCCGGGTGCCTCATATTAAGGTGTACCGGATGTCCCTGATCATCATTCTGATATCGTATTTTATGCTGATCCTATGCTATCTGATGTTCATGGGGCGCCTCCCGATGCAGATGATAAAGTACTCGAAGGCAATGGATGTTGTTACCTATAAAATGCTGTTTATGAACAGCTACATCCCGTTATACCGCGCGCTGCCCTACCTCATTTTACTTTTTATCATCCTGATGCTTGCCTGGAGCTACCGATTGAATGCGCTTCGGACTAAGATGGAAAATTATAGCCTGGAGGTATCCCAGAGCATCAATGCGGTAAACATGTCCACCCGGGTTTTCTGCCATTTTATGAAAAATGAACTGCTCAACCTGCAGGCCGAGGTGGAAAATCTGGAGGTGAGAGAGGAAGACAGCAGGGACAAGGAGCTTCTGGTGGAGCACTGTGAAGCGCTTTACGGGCGGCTGGACGATATCCACAGGCATATCAAGGACAACACCATGAATTTCCGCAGGCTGCGGCTGGGAGAGCTGGTACGGCAGACCGTGGAGGATACGAAGTCTTCCAGGCCGGAAACGGATATAGAGTGGTCGGTGAGCATTCCCGGTGAGGACCCGGAGGTATTTGCAGACAGGGAATTTATCGGCCAGGCGCTCATTAACCTTCTCAACAATGCCTGCGATGCCCTCAGGCAGGTGGAAGGGAGAACCAGGAAAATTCAGGTAATGCTGCTGGCTGACAGCCGGTGGGGAATAATCGATGTAAAGGACAACGGCTGCGGAATACCCGAGGAAGACCTGGTGAATATCTTCACCCCCTTTTTTACCTCGAAGCCAATGACAAAGAGCTGGGGCATGGGCCTGACACTGACACATAAAATCATTACCGACTCCGGCGGTAAAATCGATGTGGAAAGCGAAGTGGGCCAGGGAACCGTATTCCACGTATACCTCCCGGTTACCCGGATATAGCATGCATGCAGATAGGAGTAAAGCTGAAGCCCTGCCTTCAGCCTTCCTGATTTAAATGCGTGCCTTGCACGCAGATAGGAGTAAAGCTGAAGCCTTGTCTTCAGCCTTCCTGATTTAAGTGCGTGCCTTGCACGCAGATAGGAGTAAAATGATAAAAGTATTAATTGCGGAGGATATGCCCGCGCTTTTGAAAAAATACCAGCGGCTGCTGGAAAAAGACGGCGAGCTTGAAGTGGTTGCCGCCGTTCAGAACGGCTATGAGGCGGTAATGAAAACCGTACTCTGCCAGCCCGATGTCATTCTGATGGATATTGAAATGGAAACCAGGACCGCAGGCCTGGATGCGGCCAGCCAGATCCTGTCCCAGTATCCCCAGGTAAAAATCATCATCCTCACCTCCTACGAGGATGATGATAACGTATTCCAGGCCTTTAAGCTGGGAGTATCCGATTATGTGTTGAAAAATTCCGGACAGGAGGAGCTGATCACCTGCGTGAAGGATGCCTATTACGGCCGTTCCCCTATACGGCCTGTGATTGCGGAGAAAATCCGCCGCGAATTCCAGCGGGTAAAGCAGAGCGAAGACAGCTTCCTGTATAATCTCATGCTGGTAACCCAGCTGACCCAGACGGAAATTGATATCCTTGATCTGCTCCGCCAGGGCTATGAACGTCCGGAAATCTGCGCCATGCGCTGTGTGGAAATGACAACCCTGAAAAGACATATCCACAATATCCTTAAAAAATTCGATCTTGATTCCATGGCGGAAGTGGTAAAAAGGGTCAATGACCTTAAAATTTATGATTACCTTCATAATGTAAAAAATATGGATCTGAAGGACGCAAAATGAAGCAGAAAATAAAACATTTCCTGATACTTACGATTTTCCTGCTTTCCCTGTCCTTCCTTGCTTCCTGCCAAAAAGTGCAGAAGGAGCAGGATACGCAATACAGCGACAGCCAGCCGGCGGGAAAGCAGAAAATTATTTGCTATGATGTAACGGTCAGCGCTCCCTACATGGAAGATCTGGTCAAAGTTTTTAATGCACAAAGCAGTACGACCGAAGTGGAAATGCGCTACCTGGAGGATTCTGAATACGAAGACCGGCTGAATAAGCTTCTGGAAGAAGGCGGCCAGGCGGATGTAATCTGGCTTCGCCAGCCCTCCAAATCCAACCGCATGGCGGAGGCGGGACAGCTCTTTGATCTGTCCCAGCTGGTGGGCGGCAGCACACTGGACATTTCCAAATACGGCCAGTCCCTGGATATCGTAAAGCTAGATGAAAGTATATATTCCCTGCCCTTCATCCAGAATATCTGGCTCCTGTTTTACAACCGTGACATTTTTGACGGCCTGCACGTGGACTATCCTGGACAGATGACCTGGGAGGAATATGCGGACCTGGCGGCACGCATTGACGGCACGGCGCCAGACGGACAGAAGAGGTGGGGCGGCTACCTTCCCATATGGGTTCCCAACCTGGGGGCGCTGGAGCTGGGAGAATATCTTTATGATGACGAGCTTCCCGCCACAAAAGAGTTCCTGCAGCTGATGGACAGACTCTACAACCAGGATCACAGCCATCCCAACCCCGTGGAAATGGAAGAAATCTACACCCCTGGCTACGAAGCCTTCCTGGACGGTGGAATCGGCATGATGATAAATGGTGACTGGACCATACAGATCCTTCAGAACCTGGAAGCCTCCGGGACCGTTAGCTGCCGCTGGGACGCGGCGCCGCTTCCCCTGTCGGAGGGCGTGGAACCGGGGACCTCCGTGGGGAGCAACTCCTACCTGGCGGTTTATTCCGGCAGCAGCTATCCGGAAAATGCCTTTGAATTCCTGGAGTTTGCCTGCGGAGAAGAAGGGGCCTCCATCCTGGCCTCCCACTATTGCTTCCCCTCCTATTTTACGGAAGAAGGCAGGGAAAGCTATAAGCAGAACGCAGGCGCCATCCATGTGAACTTTTTCTTTGATGCCATCCTGCAGAATGAAGAAGGCAAGCACGTTCTGTATCAGGATCTGAGGGATATTTTTGATAAAGAAGCCGCCTCATACCTGAAAGGGGAAAAGACTCTGGATCAGACCATGAAGGATTACCTGAAGGAACGAAACAACCTGAACCGAAATTGAAGAAGGGCTGAAATTTCAACTTCCCCATTTTAACGCTTCACGTCAAGCGCATATATTTCAAAGAAAATACGCCTGATTACTGTTATTGCGTACATCAGTTTCAGAGGGAGGGTGTAGAAAAATTCATCCTCTTTTTGCAGTTCTGCTGTTGCACCCCAACTTTAAAATTTATGCCAAACGCCTGATTTACGGTAAAAACCGAAGAAATCAGGCGCTTTTTTTATGCCTGTAAGGTGTAGATTTTTTGTGACTTTTCAGAATGAATGTAAAAGCTATAATGAAAACATCAAGTGACTGGAAACAAAAGTTCAAAGGAGGACATTATGAAAAAGAAAGCATTAAGCATTCTTCTTACGGCTGCCATGGCAGTAACCCTGCTGGCAGGATGCGGAAGCTCTTCCGACAATGCAGGAAGCACCGCAGCATCAGGAGACACAACCGCAGAAAGCGCCGCAGGCTCAGAAGCTGCCGCAGGTTCCGATAAAACAGTAGTAAATTTCTACTACTCCACCGACCTGGAAAAAGTGGCACAGAAAGAAATTGAAGCATTTAACACTGCCAACAGCGACATCGAAGTGGTGGGACACAGCATCGCAGAAGGCGATTATGACGATAAGGTTAAGGTAATGACAGCAGGCGGTTCCACAGACGCCGATATTTACTGGGTACGTACCCCTGCGCAGATGGCACAGTATACCGCCAACGGCGCTTTTGTAAACCTTGCCCCCTATGCTGAGAAATCCGGCGTGGATCTTTCCCCCATCAAGGAAACCTCCCTTGCAGGCGTTACCGACGCTGACGGCGCCTTTTACGGATACCCCACAAGCGGTTCCTGCTGGATGCTTTTCTACAACAAGGAACTGTTTGACGCAAAAGGAATCGATTATCCTGAAAACCTCACATGGAACGAATACCTTGACCTGATTAAGGAGCTCACCGGTGAAGAAGACGGAACCAAATACTGGGGCGGCCTGATGCCTATCTGGACTCCCAACCTGGGCGCTGTCGCAGCAGGCGAATACCTGGATGACGAAAGCCTGACAAGAACCAAAGAATTTGCACAGATTCAGCACCGTATGTACGTGGATGACGCAAGCGCTCCCGGAATTGCAGAAATGACCTCCGGAACCTTTGACATCAAGGCGTACTTTGAAGCAGGAAATATTTACACCATGATCAACGGCGACTGGATGTTCCGGCTGATGGAAGCTGATTTTGAATGGGGCGCGGCGCCGCTGCCGATCTTCGACGGCGAACCGGAAGGCTCCAGCGTTGGACAGAGCTCCTACCTGGTAATCTCCTCCAACTCCAAGCATCCGGAAGAAGCATACAAATTCATCGAATACTACTGCACCACTCCTGAAGGAACCACCATCATTGCCCAGAACCATGATGTTCCTTCCTATGCAACCGATGAAGCTCTGGAAGTATTCAAATCCGAAGTAAACGTTCCCGGTGTGGATTACCGCTTCTCCGCCAAAATCAAGGACGAGCAGAAGGGCCAGGAAGGCTATGCATCTCTGATTGAAGCTTACAATCAGGAATTACAGCTTTACCTGCTGGATGAGCAGTCACTGGATGCAACGTTTGAAAATTACGCCGAGTTACGTGACGAGATTATGAATTAAGACAGCAGAGTACCCGCGCAATCCGGCACCTCTATTACAGGGGCGCCGGATTTTGCCGGGTAAACATCCGCTCTCCCGGATGGAGGGCGGCACACATGCACAGCTAATTTGCATGGCACAGCATGCAACAAAGGAGGGAATATGGCATCTTCCGTAAAAAAACAACCTAAAAAAAGGATGAGCAGGGCGGCAAGAAGAGAAGCTATCTCAGGTTACCTGTATCTGCTCCCCAATTTTATCGGATTTTTCATTTTTACAGCAATCCCGATTATCCTGGGGCTCTTAATCAGCTTCACTGACTACAACGGTTTCAAATGGAATTTTGTGGGACTGCACAACTACATCAAAATGTTCGGGGACTCCCAGTTCAAGGCGGCCCTGGTAAATAACCTGATTTACTCCCTGGTGAGCGTGCCGCTTACCATTGCTTTTTCATTGATTCTGGCCCTGGCCCTGAACCGGAAGCTGTTTGGCGGCGGATTTTTCAAGACCGTGTTCTTCTTCCCCAACCTGACCTCCATGGTAGCCATTGGCTGTATCGCCATGCTGCTGTTCCAGCCGGTAGACGGCCCCGTCAACCAGGTGCTGCGCGGCATCGGCATTGCCCAGGAGCATCTTCCCAAATGGTTCATGTCCACAAAAACAGCGCTTTTAACGGTTATCATCGTCGTTGTGTGGAAGCAGGCCGGTTATTACATGATCATGTTCATGGGCGGGCTTAAGAGCATTCCCAACCATTTATATGAAGCGGCCCAAATCGATGGCGCCAACTCCTGGAAACTGTTCTGGCATGTGACCTGGCCCATGCTTTCCCCCACAACCTTCATGGTAACCATCCTCTGCTTTATCGCATCCTTCCAGGTATTCGACATCATCAATGTTACCACGCAGGGAGGACCCGGACGCTCCACCAGCGTGCTGGTATTCCGTATTTATAAAGAAGCCTTCGGAGAATGGAAGATGGGCTATGCATCGGCGATTGCATATTTCCTGTTTGTAATCATTCTGATCATAACACTGATTCAGTGGCAGGGTCAGAAAAACTGGGTAAACGAGGATTAAAGGAGGTTAGGCATGGCAAAATCAAAAGACGGACAGAACAAAAAGAAAATAAAAATCAGCACCGTCCTGATTTTTTTCTTCTGTTCTATTGTCGCATTTACAATGTTAGTTCCCTTTGTGTGGATGGTCAGCGCTTCCTTTAAGCTGAATTCGGAGATTTTCTCCTATCCCGTAAAATGGATTCCCGAGGTATTCCGTACCCTCAATTATGAAAAGGTATGGCAGAGCATTCCGTTCCTGCAATATTTCCTGAACACGCTGAAGCTGGCGGTCATTATCACACTGCTCCAGCTGTTCACCTGCTCCCTGGCGGCATTTGCATTCACCAAACTGCATTTCCCCGGCAGAGACAAGATATTCGTAGCTTACCTGGCAACCATGATGGTTCCCTGGCATGCAATCATGATTCCGCAGTTCATCGTGGTAAAGGCTTTCGGCATGTACAATACCCACCTTTCCCTCATCGTCCTGCAGGCCTTCAGCGCCTTTGGCGTATTCCTTCTGCGCCAGAACATGCTGAGCATTCCAGACAGCCTTCATGAGGCGGCCAAAATTGACGGCTGCTCCACCTTCGGCATCTACCGTAAAATCATTCTTCCCCTGTCCCAGAACGGCCTGGCTACCCTGACGGTACTCACCTTCAACAGCGTATGGAACGACTATATGGGCCCCATGATCTATCTGGACAGCGACAGGCTGAAAACCATCCAGCTGGGACTGGCAAGCTTCCAGCAGCAGTTCTCCGCAGACTACGGCGCCATCATGGCGGGTACGGTATGCTCCGTCATCCCGATTATCATCGTATACTGCATCGGCCAGAAGTATATCGTGGAAGGCGTTGCCTTTGCCGGAGTAAAAGGCTGATTTCATGTAACAGCTCAGGACGACGGACCTCCTGGACCGTTATGGTTTCCCCGGAAAGCCGGAACCGGCTCACACAAAGATCCCTCCGGCGGACCGTATTTAAAGGTTGACTGTAATCACAGGATATTGTATAACGAAAATGGACCCGCGCTTAGCGTGGGTCCGATTATTATTCTGAAAAACACACCAGACAGGAGCACACATGAAAACAGTAGAAATTCATCCCATTCAGGATTCCCAGGCCCTTCTTGTGGGCTGGCTGCATCCTTATTATGAAGAAATGGCGCATAGGAAAAAACGCCCCTGCGCCGTAATCTGCCCCGGCGGAGCTTATAAATACTGCTCCGACAGAGAGGCCGATCCCATTGCTGAAGCCTATTTCGCCAAAGGCTTCCAGGTATTTATCCTCTACTACAGCACCACAGGCAGGGAACTGGAACGCCCGGCCACCGGCCTGCGTCCTCTGGGCGAGCTGTCCGAAAGTGTGGTACATATCCGTGAAAACAGCGCCCTTTACGGCGTGGATCCGGAAAAAATCGCAGTCATCGGCTTTTCCGCAGGGGCCCATCTGGCGGGGAGCCTGGGTGTCCACTGGAACAGTGAAAAACTGCGGGAATTTTATCCTTCAGAGCCTGGGAAAAACCGCCCCGACGCCATGGTCCTCAGCTATCCCGTGATTTCTGCCCGGCCGGAAGCACATCCCGAATGGCATGACAGCTTCAGCGCCCTGCTGGGCCCGGACCGCACTCCGGAGGAGGAAGCCTTTTTCTCCCTGGAAGAACAGGTCAATGAAGAAACGGTGCCGGCCTTCTGCTGGCATACCATGGATGACGACTGTGTCTGCGTAGCCAACACCATGCGCTTTGTTAAAAGCCTCTACGAACACGGCATCCCTGCAGAATGCCACCTGTTTGAACACGGCCACCACGGCCTGTCCATGTGCACTGAAGAGGTGGGAGACGATTACCCCCACGTGGCCCACTGGTTCGAAATGAGCTGCGAATGGCTGAACACCCGTTTTCACTGGAACCCCTAAAAAACCAGAACCGGAAAGAAAAGCAGGAAAGATCCCCCGGCTCTGTAACAGTACGGTTATCCGTACTGCAACAATTTTTCACAATAAATTGCCTGTGCGCGATTCCGTGTGCAGAAGGGAGAAAATATGGCAAAAAAAATGTTATACGGCGGAGACTATAATCCCGAGCAATGGGAGGAATCCGTATGGGAAGAAGACATGCGCATGTTCCATCTGGCAGGGATAGACTGCGTAACATTGAACGTATTCAGCTGGGCGGCCCTGCAGCCTGACGAGGTAACCTACCGTTTTGAGCGCCTGGACAAAATTATGGACCTGGTGCGCAGGAATCACCTGAAGGTAGTCCTTGCCACCTCCACCGCCGCCCACCCCGCCTGGATGGCAAAAAAATACCCGGAGGTGCTGCGCACGGAATTCAACGGCATGAAACGTAAATTCGGCAGCCGCCACAATTCCTGCCCCAACAGCCCCGTCTATCAGAAATATTCCAGGGCGCTGGCCGAAAAGCTGGCTGAAAGATACGGAAAATATGACAATATCGTAGCCTGGCACATCTCCAACGAATACGGCGGAGAATGCTACTGCGAAAACTGTGAAAAAGCCTTCCGCGTATGGCTGAAGGAAAAATACGGCACCATAGAAGAAGTCAACCGCGCCTGGAACACCAGCTTCTGGGGCCATACCTTCTACGACTGGGATGAAATCGTGGCGCCCAACCTGCAAAGCGAACATTTTGCGGAAAACCGCACCACCTTCCAGGGGATTTCTCTGGACTACCGCCGTTTTAACTCAGATTCCATGCTGAATAATTACCGCGCGGAATACGAGGCTGTAAAAGCCGTAACCCCCAACATCCCGGTCACCACCAACCTCATGGGCTTTTACAAACCCCTGGATTACCAGAAATGGGCGAAATATCTGGACTTTGCCTCCTGGGACAACTATCCCGACACTGTGGATACCAACGCTGCTGTGGCCATGCGCCACGACCTCATCCGCGGCCTGAAGCAGGGAGCTCCCTTTGTTCTCATGGAACAGACGCCCAGCGTAACCAACTGGCACCCCTATAACCTCCTCAAACGCCCCGGCGTCATGCGCCTTTTAAGCTACCAGGCAGTAGCGCACGGTGCGGATGCAGTCATGTTTTTCCAGATGAGAAGAAGCATTGGCGCCTGCGAAAAATTCCACGGCGCAGTCATCGACCATGTAGGCAACGAAAATACCCGCGTCTTCTGTGAGATCAGCCAGCTTGGCCATGAACTGGAAGCCCTGGGCGACCTCACCCTTGACTCCAGGACACCCTCCCGGGCTGCGATCATGGTGGACTGGGATAACTGGTGGGCTCTGGAATACTCCGCCGGTCCCAGCTGCGAACTGAAATACATGGACGAAATTCTCCTCTACTATACAGCCCTCTACGAAAAAAACGTGCCCGCCGACATCATTTCCACAGAAGACGACCTGTCACAATACAGCGTAGTTATCGCCCCCGTCCTCTATATGACGAAACCCGGCACAGATGAAAAAATCCGCAGCTTTGTCAAGGAAGGCGGCACCTTTGTCACCACCTTCTTCAGCGGCATCGTAGACGAACACGATCTGGTTATCACCGGCGGCTATCCCGGAAAACTGCGCGACATCCTGGGTATTTGGGTAGAAGAAACAGACGCCCTCCCCTCCTATATGAAGAACAGCTTCACCTGGAACGGAAAAACCCACGAAGCCGGAATTATCTGCGACATCATGCACATGGAAACAGCGCAGCCCCTCGCCGTTTACGACAGCGACTTCTACGCAGGGACCCCCATGCTCTCCGCCAACGCCTACGGAAAAGGACACGCCTACTACGTAGCCACCCGATCCGACAAAGACTTTTACGCAGATTTCCTGCAGCACATACTGGACGAACAGAATATCACCCCCGTATACCCACCCTGTGAAGGCGTGGAAATCACAGAAAGGGACAAAGACGGAAAAAGATTCCTCTTCTTCCTCAACCACAACGACTTTCCCGTCTCCCTCCCCCTGGAAACCGATGGCACAAGCCTCCTGGAAAACCGCCCCTGCAAAGCCGGAACCACCCTCCAACTCCCCCCCAAAGGCGCCGCCATCTACCAATGCTGACATCCCTCCGATTATAAATGTTATAAAATTTATAACTCTACTTTCCCTTCACAGTTACTGCCAGAATCCATCCCCAATCGCTTTACAGGATGGATTCCGGCACACCTAAATCACTTCCCTGAGCTCAACGCACGAAATACGCTGACCTTTCCGATCTGAAACCAACATACCCCATCCTTCCTCAACACTCCCCGAATCCCCGTCATTTTTCCACTTCCGCCCTAAAAAACCTTACGCTGCCTCCAGGGTTCAAGGGAGTTGTGTCAGGGGGCGGCCTGGGGGCGGGGGGACGGCAGGGATGGTTAGGGATACTTAAGAAGTTTTGGAGCAGTTTCTTAAAGCGTCTGAAGGAAGCTTAATCTACAATACGGCAGCTGTCTGAGGAGCGCCAGCGACGAGTTCCTGCCGTATCAAGGTCGCCCAAGCTGCCGTTTCAGGCTTTTAGAAACAGCCCAAGGCTGATATGGCAATTGAAAATCCCCCTCTCCCATGCCCCATCCCATCCGAAGCGGACCCATACCGGGCAACAATACCTAAC
>NZ_QVLV01000005.1:136675-147799 GCF_003435485.1 Eisenbergiella massiliensis | reverse complement strand
CCCCCCCTGCCCATACCGCCGCCCGCCTGCAAAAAACAGCACCTCCCCTCCCCCTCACCCCCAGGCCGCCCCCTGACACAACTCCCTTGAACCCCTCCCCCCGGAAAAAAACGATGTACATCCCTTTGGAAATATTATATAATTTTAGATATATTGGTGTATTTCCCGATTGGCGGGAGACACTGCATACAGAACGGTTTTCTCACAGAGAAGGGAATCGGGATGGCAAAAATAAAGGAGGGTTCTATCCATGAAGAGAATTGGAATGTTAACCAGCGGCGGGGATTGCCAGGCTTTGAATGCGGCCATGCGGGGCGTTGCCAAAACTTTGTTCAATGCGAAGGAAGACGTGGAGATTTATGGCTTCCTTGACGGCTATAAAGGCCTGATTTACGGAAAGTTCCGCATGCTTACCGGTTCTGATTTTTCCGGCATCCTGACAAAGGGCGGCACCATCCTGGGAAGCAGCCGCATGCCGTTCAAGCTGATGCGGGAACCGGATGAAAACGGCCTGAACAAGGTGGAAGCCATGAAACAGAACTACCATAAGCTCCAGCTGGACTGCCTGGTTATCCTGGGCGGAAACGGGACCCATAAAACAGCCAACCTGCTCAAAGAGGAAGGCCTGAACATCATCACCCTCCCCAAGACGATAGACAACGACCTCTGGGGCACAGATATGACCTTCGGCTTCCAGAGCGCGGTCAATATAGCCACGGAAGCAATTGACAATATCCATACCACGGCAGCCTCCCACGGAAGAGTATTCATTATAGAGGTGATGGGCCATAAGGTGGGCTTCCTTACGCTGAATGCGGGCATGGCAGGCGGCGCTGACGTCATCCTGATACCGGAGATCCCCTATGACATCAATAAAGTGATTGACGCAATCAAAGAGCGCCATGACAGAGGCAGCCGCTTTACCATCCTGGCGGTGGCAGAAGGCGCCATTTCCAAGGAAGATGCCAAGCTCTCCAAGAAAGAATACAAGAAAAAACTGGAGAATTACACCTATCCTTCAGTTTCCTATGAGATTGCGGACCAGATTGCCAAGAAGAGCGGAATGGAGGTCCGTGTCACTGTACCCGGACATACCCAGAGGGGCGGCACCCCGTGCCCGTATGACAGAGTTTTTGCCAGCAGGCTCGGTTCAGAGGCAGGCAAACTGATTCTGAAAGGAGAATACGGCTTCATGGTTGGCTATAAAAACCGTGAAATTGTAAAAGTCCCTCTGGAAGAAGTAGCCGGCAAGCTGAAGATGGTGGATCCCGGTTCATCCATTGTAAAGGAAGCCAAGATGCTGGGAATCAGCTTCGGAGATTAAGAATGGAAGATGAGGTAAAAAATGTCTTACACAGCTCTTTACCGTAAATTTCGCCCGGAACGCTTTGAGGACGTGAAGGGCCAGGACCACATTGTCACGACACTGAGGAACCAGATAGAGGCGGACCGCATCGGACATGCCTATCTGTTCTGCGGGACAAGAGGAACAGGAAAGACAACCATAGCAAAAATTTTCGCGAAAGCCGTCAACTGTGAACACCCGGTTGACGGCTCTCCCTGCGGTGAGTGCCGGAGCTGCCGCGCCATTGCGGCGGCAGCCAGCATGAATGTGATCGAAATCGACGCCGCCTCCAACAACGGTGTGGACAACATCCGCGAAATTGTGGATGAGGTTTCCTATTCACCGGCAGAAGGACGGTTCAAGGTTTATATCATCGACGAAGTGCATATGCTTTCCATAGGGGCCTTCAACGCCCTGCTCAAAACGCTGGAGGAACCGCCTTCCTATGTTATTTTTATCCTTGCAACCACAGAAGTGCATAAAATCCCGGTGACCATCCTTTCCCGGTGCCAACGATACGATTTTAAACGAATAACCATTGATACCATCACCGGCCGGCTGCGGGAGCTGATGGTCCAGGAACAGCAGCAGGTGGAAGAAAAAGCGCTCCGCTACGTGGCAAAGGCTGCGGACGGTTCCATGCGTGATGCCCTGAGCCTTCTGGATCAGTGCATCGCCTTCCATTATGGGAAGGAACTCACCTATGACATGGTTCTGGATGTGCTGGGCGCGGTGGATACCGAGGTCTTCAGCCGCCTTCTGCGCGCCGTCCTGGACAGAAGCGTTACTGACTGTATCGGCATCCTGGAAGAAATTGTCATGCAGGGAAGGGAGCTTACCCAGTTTGTGTCCGATTTTGCATGGTATCTCAGGAACCTGCTTCTTATCAAAACTTCGGATGAAGGCGCGATTGAAGATGTCATTGACGTATCCAGTGATAATCTGGTACGCTTAAAAGAAGAGGCCGAAATGGCGCAACCCGATGCAATTATGCGCTACATCAGGGAGCTGTCGGAGCTTTCCGGACGTATCCGCTATGCCGGACAGAAGCGCATTTTGATAGAAATGGCGCTGATCAAGCTGTGCCGCCCGCAGATGGAGATCAGCCAGGACTCCCTTCTTGACCGGCTGCGCGCGGTGGAACAGCAGCTGGAAAAAGGCATTGTTATGCAGGCCCCGGCCGGAACCCAGGCCGCAGGAGGCACTGCCGCAAACGCCCCTTCCGGAGCCGCGCAGACATCCCTTACCAGGGAAGAACTGCCCAAGGCCATACCTGAGGATGTCTCCAAAATAGTGGCCAACTGGCCCACCCTGGTGGGACAGACCGCCATGCCCATGAAGCTCTATCTGAAAAAAGCAAAACTCAGCCTCGGAGGCGATAACCGGCTGATGCTGGTAGTGGAGGATGGCCTGGCTTCCGATTACTTCCTCAAGCAGGAAGGCAACAAACAGGAGCTGGAAAAGCTTCTTTCCGAATTTTCGCAAAAGCAGATAGAGGTCAATATCACGGCCTCCCGTTCCGACAGGGACTTTGAGGATTCCTACGTGGATCTCACACAGATCATCCACATGGAAATAGAAGAAGAGTAACAGCCCGGCTGTCTGAGCCGTTATAATAAAGAGCAGAAGATGAAACAGCTTAAGCAGGCCATTGACAGAAAGCCTGCAATGCGGTACAAATAATACAATTAATGCAACTGCAGGTACTGAACAGTTACCAACCAGGCAGAAATAAGGAGGATTTATTTATTATGGCAAAAAGAGGCGGATTTCCCGGAGGCGGAATGCCCGGAAACATGAATAACCTGATGAAGCAGGCACAGAGAATGCAGCGTCAGATGGAGGAAAGCCAGAAAGAACTGGAAACCAAGGAATTTACGGCGAAAGCAGGCGGCGGGGCGGTAGAGGTTACCGTAACCGGAAAGAAGGAGGTTACCAAGGTAAAGCTTACAGAGGAAGTAGTTGATCCCGACGATATCGAAATGCTTGAAGACCTGGTGGTTGCCGCAGTAAATGAAGCTATGCGCATGGCCGAGGAAGCCAATGCGGAGGTAATGAATAAAATGACCGGCGGTCTGGGCGGAGGCTTTCCCTTCTGATGGATCTTTACAGCGGATACATTAATAAATTAATTGATGAACTGGCAGGCCTTCCCGGCATTGGCAGCAAATCTGCGCAGCGCCTTGCCTTCCACATAATCAACATGCCGAAGGCCAAGGTGGAAAAGCTGGCCAGGACCATGACGGAGGCTAAGGAGCATGTCCGCTACTGTGAGGAATGCTATACGCTGACCGACTCCGAAAAATGCCCTATCTGCGCCAATGACCGCAGAGATCATTCCGTTATCATGGTGGTGGAAAATACCAGGGACCTTGCCGCTTATGAAAAGACGGGAAAATATGAGGGCGTATACCATGTCCTGCACGGCGCCATTTCCCCCATGCTCGGCATCGGGCCAAACGATATCAAGCTCAAGGAACTGATGCACCGGCTTACAGGCGATGTAAAAGAAGTGATCATCGCCACCAACTCCAGCCTGGAGGGGGAAACAACTGCCATGTATATAGGGAAGCTGATCAAACCAACCGGAGTCAAGGTGACAAGAATTGCCAGCGGCGTTCCGGTCGGCGGTGACCTGGAATATATAGACGAGGTGACTCTGCTGCGCGCGCTGGAAGGCAGAGTGGAAATGTAAAAAACATATGTGCGTGTTAGCGTGCCCGGGCACGCGGAAGGGAGCGAGAAATGGGAGTACAAAAGGAACTTTTCGGTTCTACTAAAGATGGGAAAGAGGTATACATCTATACCCTTACAAACAGCAGAGGGATGAAGGCCAGAGTGATGAGCTACGGCGCAATCCTTGTGGATTTAATCGTACCGGATAAAAACGGCCATTCAGCGGATGTGGTTCTGGGCTACGACAAGCTGTCCGATTATTTTGTGAACGGATGCTTTTTCGGCTCGGTAATCGGCCCGAATGCAAACAGAATTGCCAATGCAAAATTCACCCTGGACGGCGTAGAATATCATCTGGACCCCAATGACGGAGTGAACAACCTGCACAGCCATAAGGAGTTGGGCAGCCATAAGAGAGTATGGGATGCCTGCGAAGTGGAAAACGGCGTTGCTTTTACTCTGGATATGCCTGACGGAGACATGGGCTTCCCCGGAAACAAGAAGCTGCAGGTTACATATACCGTAAATGAAGAAAACGAACTGAAGCTGGAATATCACGGAACCAGTGATAAAAATACAATTTTCAACATGACCAACCATTCCTATTTTAACCTGGACGGCCATGATGCAGGTGATATTTCCGATCATCTGGTAACACTGCACTCCAAATACTTTACTGAAATTCTTCCCGGAGCCATTCCCACCGGAAAACTGCTTCCTGTAGAAGGCACGCCCATGGATTTCAACGTCCCCAAGAAAATCGGGGCCGACATTGACAAAGAATGGGAACAGCTGGAGCTTGTAGGCGGCTATGATCATAACTGGTGCCTGGATAACTATGACGGAAACGTAAGACTTGTTGCTGAGGCTTCCAATCCGTCCGGCAGCAGGACTATGAAGGTTTTCACAGATCTGCCCGGCGTACAGTTCTATACCAGCAACGGCATGGCGGAACAGACCGGCAAGGGCGGAGCTAACTACGGAAACCGCACGGCCTTCTGCCTGGAAACACAGTTCTATCCTGACACGGCCAACGAACCTGATTTCCCGTCCGCCGTATTCGGACCGGACAAGGAATACAACACCGTTACCATTTTCCGGTTTGAATAAACTGCCTGTTCCCCTTATATTAGGAAACAAGCGGCATATAATGTAGAAAAAGCCAGGCCACATACGGCAGGAACAGGGCTGATTTCCTGAAAAAAGGAACAGCCCTGTCTCCTGCCGTTTTTTGTCGGAAAGAATGTTGCCAACGCCGCGTATTCCGCCAAAATATGCGTCCTTTCTCTGCTATATTGAAAGAAAAAAAGGCGGTGGCAGTATGCAGATACCTAAAAATGTAGTGCAGGCAGGCGACGTGGACTCCTGTCACAAAATATACATAGAAGACTACGTACATACTTATTTGTCCCAATGCCGGGATACAGGCAGCTCGGCGGATTTCTGCCTCTATGGCAAAACTGAAAAGGAAGGGGACGTCCGTTACTATTTTATTTATGGTGCGGCCAAGGAAGGCCCCGGATGGGAGATCACAGCGAGACGATATTTTGCAAAACAGAGCAGAATCGGTGAGGCGACCTATGATGATAAAGAAGCCTGGCTTTTTTTTGAAGACGGCTATGCAGCCCCTCTGGAAGGCTACTTTATTTTTTATGAACAAAATGAGGACATGCAGTCTTACCTGATTGCGGTACATCAGAACCAGCCGGGAGAAACCGTGCAGGAAGTAGTGCCCCGGGCGTCCTCCCGAAGCTTTGAACGAAAAACAAGAGGCGGACAGGCCAGAGATAATATCATGGGGAAAAGAGCGGGAGACAGTCCCGAGGGCATACCGGAAACCGAACCCTCCGCACAGGAACCCAGAAGAATCCTGCGCATGCCCAGAAGCTACGACATAGATTCCCCGGAAAAACGGGAAGACAGCGAAAAAATGATGCAGGCTGCCGAAGCACCGGACCTGGGCAGACCGGATTCCAGAGCTTATGAAAGAAAACCGTCCTCCAGCAGACGTTCATTGTTCGGTAACCCGGCCAGCGGATATCCGGGCGGCAAAAGTACAGACGCCAAAAGCACGGAAAGCAGATATCAGGATGGCCAAAATGCCGGCAACAGCTATTCATATGGCAGAAATGCAGCCAGCCAAACTACAGACGGCAGAAAACCGGCCGGCAGGAAGTCAGGCAGCAGTTCCTCCATTTTAAGCCGGGCGGCAGGACTGCTGATTCTCCTGGTTCTCTGTGGAATCGGCGTTACCTCCATTAACCGTTATAATGATATGAAAGAAGCCGGAAATCTCTTCGCAGACGCCGCCCATCAGCCGGAAACCGAAACCTCGGAATATGCATTGGCTGACAGCGCGCTGCAAATCGAAGAAAAACAGGCTTCCCTTCCCGGCAGTGACAATCCGGTGCAGCCCCCCAATACCGATGCTTCCGCCCAGGCGTCCGCCAATGCGTCAGCATCCGCCGCAGATGCCAGCCCGTCTGCCGCAGCAGTATCGGTAACGGATCCCTCGTCCATAGACCCGGCTGCAATAACCCAGTCTGGTTCACCTCAGACAGATATAACCCAAACTGGTTCGTCTAAGGCAGATGCATCTCAGACGGGTTCGTTTCAGACAGATATAACCCAGGCTGGTTTGTCTCAGACAGATACATCCCAAACTGGTACATCCCGGACAGGCACATCCCAGACGGCTTCCGGTCAGGCCGATACAAAACAGACAGGTGAGGCACAGCAGACGGACTCCCTTCCAGCCATGTCCTCCTCTGTCAGCAGCGCCGGACAGGATGGACAGGCCGCAGCTGATGCATCATCCATGGATAATACTTCCGTTGCAGACAACACATCCGGAAAAAATGCTCAGGCTGGACAACAGGCCCAGGCAGAGCAGACACCATCCCCAAATAAAGAGCAGGCCCCCGATGAAAGTAAGGATGCTGCGCAGCCTGCATCGGACATCACCTCCGAAGCCGTAGCCGCCTCCGCACCAGTCCCCTCCAGCTATACCGTAAAATCCGGCGACAATCTTGCCAATATCTGCCGGCATTTTTACGGAAATCTCGATAAAATGGATGAAATATGCGAACTGAACTCCATCTCCGATCCGAACCGCCTGGCTGCCGGCCAAAAAATTATACTTCCTAAATGAAAATTTATGGTATAATCCCAGTAGGGCAGAGCAAGGTGAGAAAAAAAGCCGCGTGATTTTGCATCAACGAGGCTTTTTTTAATCGGCCCGGCCATAATAAAAGATTAGATTTGAGGATTCCCATGCCAAATGTACGTGACTATCTGCGCAAAAAAGCAGAGCGTAAAGAAAAAAAACCGAATACGCATAATTTTGGCGATCTGATCCTGAAGCACAGAATGGCAATCATAACCAGAACACTGCTGGTGCTTCTTCTGTGTGCAGGACTGGGAGCGACAATATATGTTCAGTTAAAAAACCAGGTATTCAGCAGCTATATAACCCTGTCCTCCATAGAAAAACAGCAGTATGACAGCGCTGCCTGCCTCAACTATGTCAATGGTTTTCTTACCTACAGCAAGGATGGTATCAGTTATACCGACATCAAAGGAAATGCCCTTTGGAATCAGACCTATGAAATGCAGAATCCTATGGTAAGAGTGGCAGGAACGAGGGTAGCCGTTGCAGACTACAATGGCCATATCATACATAACATAGATCAAGCCGGAAATTCCGTGGAAATAGACACCAATCTTCCCATCAGGGAATTTGCGATATCTGAAAACGGTATGGTGGCGGCAGTCCTGGAGGATACTAATATTACCTGGATTTATCTCTACAACTCCCAGGGCGATAAAGTAGCCTATGTAAAAACAACCATGCAGAAAAGCGGCTATCCCGCCGCCCTGGCCCTTTCACCGGATGGCAAGCTTATGGCGGTTTCCTACATTGCGGTAGAAAACGGATCCACTAAAAGCAGCGTTGCCTTTTATAATTTCAGCTCTGTAGGACAGAACTTTGTGGACAACTTTGCCAGCGGCGCTGATTATGTGGATGCTGTGATTCCTTATATTACTTTTCTGAGCAACGATACGGCATTTGCCGTTGCTGATAACCGCCTTGTCATTTACAGCGGGGACCAGCGGCCCAAAAGCTCCGCGGATGTTTTCCTTGATGGCGAAATCCAGAGCGTATTCTACAGCGGAAGCTATATCGGACTCGTTTTCCTGGATACCACAGGCCAGGGAAAATACCGCCTGGATGTTTACAATACATCAGGCACGGTAGTAACCTCCCAATACTTTGATATTGAATATAAGGATATTATTCTCTACAAGGACAGTATCATTATATATAATGAAACACAGTGTATGATTGCCAACCTGCATGGACTGGTACGCTTCCATGGCGAATTTGAGAATCCCCTGCTTCTGTTTTCTCCTGTCAGCGCCAAGAAGTATCTTGCCGTGTCCAAGGACAGCATTGACATCATTGAAATGAAATAGGAGTATACAAATGAATATCAACCTACTGCTGATCATTCTCATAGCGCTTGGCATCTGGCGCGCTGTCAGAGGATTTAAAACAGGACTGGCGGAGGAAGTAAACCGCCTTGTTTCCCTGGTGGTAGCCCTTTTTGTCCTGGCGCTGGCCATTATGGCCATATCCAGCTTTATGGATCACAATAACCAAAATGGGATCATTGCCATCATACTGATTCTTATTACAGGAATTGTGTTCCACCTGCTCAGCATTGTCCTGCGTTCCCTGAAAACCATAGCAGGCCTTCCCATCATAAACCTGTTCAACAGTCTTCTGGGGATTGCCGCCGGCCTGATGGAAGTAGTAGTCGCCCTGTGGATTACCTACATTATTATACAGAGTTTTCCCACAGGAAGCTTCGGCGAGCAGATAATGAAATGGACAAATGAAAATGAATGGCTTCTCCGGTTGTATGATTCCAACTATATCGCGGGCTGGATATCTGCTTTAAAGTAGATATCCAGCTCTTTTAACACAATATATAGAACGCACTACCACAATATATTGGGCTTTTTAAAATATTCCAAAAACTTGTAAAAAAATTGAAAAAAGCTGTTGACATCTTATGATACATGATGCTAAAATAAGACTCACCGCGAACAACGGTGCAACAACAACTTGAAAGAAACAAAAAAAGTTGAAAAAAGTGCTTGACAGTCCAAACGACATGTGATAAGATATCAACTGTTGCGGCTGAGAAAGCAGCACACAGAACCTTGACAAATAAACAGTAATGCAACCCTGAAAATTCTAAAAAAGAAAATTCAGAGAACAAGTTTTAAAGCTTCGGAAGAAGACCTTTAAGACACCCAAAAACAGTAAGAAACGCTTGGAAACAAGCAACGGTTAAACATTAGCTAGAGTTAATCTTAACTGGGTTAAACACTTAAACAAGAGAGTTTGATCCTGGCTCAGGATGAACGCTGGCGGCGTGCCTAACACATGCAAGTCGAACGGAGTTATGCAGAGGAAGTTTTCGGATGGAATCGGCGTAACTTAGTGGCGGACGGGTGAGTAACGCGTGGGAAACCTGCCCTGTACCGGGGGATAACACTTAGAAATAGGTGCTAATACCGCATAAGCGCACAGCTTCACATGAGGCAGTGTGAAAAACTCCGGTGGTACAGGATGGTCCCGCGTCTGATTAGCCAGTTGGCAGGGTAACGGCCTACCAAAGCGACGATCAGTAGCCGGCCTGAGAGGGTGAACGGCCACATTGGGACTGAGACACGGCCCAAACTCCTACGGGAGGCAGCAGTGGGGAATATTGCACAATGGGGGAAACCCTGATGCAGCGACGCCGCGTGAGTGAAGAAGTATTTCGGTATGTAAAGCTCTATCAGCAGGGAAGAAAATGACGGTACCTGACTAAGAAGCCCCGGCTAACTACGTGCCAGCAGCCGCGGTAATACGTAGGGGGCAAGCGTTATCCGGATTTACTGGGTGTAAAGGGAGCGTAGACGGCATGACAAGCCAGATGTGAAAACCCAGGGCTCAACCCTGGGACTGCATTTGGAACTGCCAGGCTGGAGTGCAGGAGAGGTAAGCGGAATTCCTAGTGTAGCGGTGAAATGCGTAGATATTAGGAGGAACACCAGTGGCGAAGGCGGCTTACTGGACTGTAACTGACGTTGAGGCTCGAAAGCGTGGGGAGCAAACAGGATTAGATACCCTGGTAGTCCACGCGGTAAACGATGATTGCTAGGTGTAGGTGGGTATGGACCCATCGGTGCCGCAGCTAACGCAATAAGCAATCCACCTGGGGAGTACGTTCGCAAGAATGAAACTCAAAGGAATTGACGGGGACCCGCACAAGCGGTGGAGCATGTGGTTTAATTCGAAGCAACGCGAAGAACCTTACCAAGTCTTGACATCCCAATGACGTGCCCGTAACGGGGCATTCTCTTCGGAGCATTGGAGACAGGTGGTGCATGGTTGTCGTCAGCTCGTGTCGTGAGATGTTGGGTTAAGTCCCGCAACGAGCGCAACCCTTATCCTTAGTAGCCAGCAGGTAGAGCTGGGCACTCTAGGGAGACTGCCGGGGATAACCCGGAGGAAGGCGGGGATGACGTCAAATCATCATGCCCCTTATGATTTGGGCTACACACGTGCTACAATGGCGTAAACAAAGGGAAGCGAGACAGTGATGTTGAGCAAATCCCAGAAATAACGTCTCAGTTCGGATTGTAGTCTGCAACTCGACTACATGAAGCTGGAATCGCTAGTAATCGCGAATCAGCATGTCGCGGTGAATACGTTCCCGGGTCTTGTACACACCGCCCGTCACACCATGGGAGTTGGAAATGCCCGAAGCCTGTGACCTAACCGCAAGGGAGGAGCAGTCGAAGGCAGGTCTAATAACTGGGGTGAAGTCGTAACAAGGTAGCCGTATCGGAAGGTGCGGCTGGATCACCTCCTTTCTAAGGCGAAGAAGTAAGGGTTGTATTACTGTTTAGATGTTAAGGGAACCGGAGTGAGGGCGGAAGTCGGAAGAATGATAGAAGCTTAAACGAAGGAGAAATTAACATAAAAATTCCGGTGGCGATGCGCTTAAGGGAAACACCCGTTCTCATCCCGAACACGATGGTTA
>NZ_QVLV01000005.1:136458-136665 GCF_003435485.1 Eisenbergiella massiliensis | reverse complement strand
GAAGCCGAAAGGCATCTGGAAAGCATCATTTAATTTCTGGTGGCGATGCGCTTAAGGGAAACACCCGTTCTCATCCCGAACACGATGGTTAAGACTTAAGCGGCCGATGGTACTATGCTGGAGACGGTATGGGAGAGCAGGTGGCTGCCAGATTAAATGGGGGCGTAGCTCAGTTGGGAGAGCACCTGCCTTGCAAGCAGGGGGTCA
>NZ_QVLV01000005.1:136147-136448 GCF_003435485.1 Eisenbergiella massiliensis | reverse complement strand
AACAATTAAATACTCATATAGAAGGAAAGGCAATGGATGAAGAATCCACAGGCTGAAGTAGAAATGACTGCGGCCTGTTAACAGCCGGACCCGATAGTGAGGGCTTATAGCTCAGCCGGTTAGAGCGCACGCCTGATAAGCGTGAGGTCGGTGGTTCGAGTCCACTTAAGCCCACTGGCGGAGAAAAGACCTGGAATGCAAGTCTGGAAAGACGAAGTTCCCTGAAAACCAAACGAGTGAACCGTCAGAAATGGGGGCGTAGCTCAGTTGGGAGAGCACCTGCCTTGCAAGCAGGGGGTCA
>NZ_QVLV01000005.1:0-136137 GCF_003435485.1 Eisenbergiella massiliensis | reverse complement strand
ATAAGCGTAAAGCTTTAGATACACTGGTTTTACCAGTGATTCAAGATTAGGAAAAATCCTGATTTTGAATGACTGATAAAATTTCAGTCAGGAATGTACCTTGAAAACCGAATATTGAAAATAATCTTAAAGTATCAACGTCTAAAAAGTTGGTTTGTAAGAACCAACCAGATAGAAGAAGATAAACGAGAAGACATCCAAAACAAGCAAAAACGAAATGAAGATTTCAAATAAAAGGCATACAACGCTATGTATGCTGGTAACGAGACCAAAAAAGGACGAGTTACAACAGGTTAAGCTGTAAAGAGCACAGGGCGGATGCCTTGGCACTAAGAGCCGATGAAAGACGCGATAAGCTGCGAAAAGCTGCGGTGAGGAGCAAATATCCCGTGACCCGCAGATGTCTGAATGGGGAAACCCGGCGGAGCAAACCTCCGTCACTGTATACTGAATCCATAGGTATGCGGAGGGAACCCGGTGAACTGAAACATCTAAGTAGCCGGAGGAAGAGAAAGAAAATATATCGATTCTGTGAGTAGCGGCGAGCGAAAACGGAAGAGCCCAAACCAGTGTGCGTGCATGCTGGGGTTCGGACTGCAGACGTTACGAACAAGGTTAGCAGAACGGTCCTGGAAAGACCGGCCAGAGAGGGTGAAAGCCCCGTAAGCGAAAACCGAGTGAGGACAGCAGTATCCAGAGTACCACGAGACACGAGAAACCTTGTGGGAAGAAGCGGGGACCACCCCGTAAGGCTAAATACTCCTTAGTGACCGATAGCGCATAGTACTGTGAAGGAAAGGTGAAAAGGACCCCGGGAGGGGAGTGAAAGAGAACCTGAAACCCTGTGTTTACAAGCTGTGGAAGTACCTTAAGGGTACAACCGCGTACTTTTTGTAGAACGGTCCGGCGAGTTGCGGGTGCTGGCAAGGTTAAGTCCTTAAGGGACGGAGCCGAAGGGAAACCAAGTGTCAATAGCGCGTGAAGTCAGCATCTGCAGACCCGAAACCGGGTGATCTATCCATGTCCAGGTTGAAGTTGTCGTAAAAGACAATGGAGGACCGAACGCACATCCGTTGAAAAGGGTGGCGATGAGGTGTGGATAGGGGAGAAATTCCAATCGAACCCGGAGATAGCTGGTTCTCCTCGAAATAGCTTTAGGGCTAGCCTCGTATTAATGCCATGGAGGTAGAGCACTGAATTTCCTAGGGGGCGTCAAAGTCTACCGAAGAATATCAAACTCCGAATGCCATAGGTATGATGTACGGGAGTCAGACTGCACGAGATAAGTTGGGCAGTCAAAAGGGAAAGAGCCCAGACCTACAGCTAAGGTCCCAAAGTACGTGTTAAGTGGAAAAGGATGTGGGATTTCAAAGACAACTAGGATGTTGGCTTAGAAGCAGCCATACATTCAAAGAGTGCGTAATAGCTCACTAGTCGAGAGGTCCTGCGCCGAAAATGTCCGGGGCTGAAACACGACACCGAAGCTTAGGAATACAAGTAATTGTATTGGTAGAGGAGCAATCTTACCGGGAGGAAGCAGTACTGTAAGGTATTGTGGACTGGTAAGAAGAGAGAATGCCGGAATGAGTAGCGAGATGGAGGTGGGAATCCTCCAGGCCGAATATCTAAGGTTTCCAGGGTAAAGCTGATCTGCCCTGGGTAAGTCGGGGCCTAAGGCGAGGTCGAAAGACGTAGCCGATGGACAACAGGTTGAGATTCCTGTACTATCATATGACAGAACTGTGGGGACACAGAAGGAAAGCCTGAGCCGGGAAAGGGAAAACCGGTGCAAGCGGAGTAGGAGTCAGACTGGAAAAACCGTCTGGCAATCTGAAGCCGTGATGCGTACCGAACTAGAGTAGGGAAGCAGGCGGGCCGGCTGTCGAGAAAAGCCGCTATTGTTCATATGATACCCGTACCGTAAACCGACACAGGTGGATGAGGAGAGAATCCTAAGGCCGGCGGGAGAAGCATTGTTAAGGAACTCGGCAAAATGACCCCGTAACTTCGGGAGAAGGGGTGCCTCTGAAAGGAGGCCGCAGAGAATAGGCTCAAGCAACTGTTTAGCAAAAACACAGGTCTATGCGAAACCGAAAGGTGAGGTATATGGGCTGACGCCTGCCCGGTGCTGGAAGGTTAAGAGGAGGAGTCAGGCAACGAAGCTCCGAATTTAAGCCCCAGTAAACGGCGGCCGTAACTATAACGGTCCTAAGGTAGCGAAATTCCTTGTCGGGTAAGTTCCGACCCGCACGAAAGGCGTAATGATTTGAGCGCTGTCTCGACAATGCACCCGGTGAAATTGAAGTACCAGTGAAGATGCTGGTTACCTGCGCCAGGACGGAAAGACCCCATGGAGCTTTACTCCAGCTTGATACTGGGATTCGATGCTGTATGTACAGGATAGGTGGGAGACTAAGAAGTGATTACGCCAGTAATCATGGAGTCAATGTTGGGATACCACCCTTGCAGCATTGGATTTCTAACCTGCGCCCGTGACCCGGGCGGGGGACAATGTCTGGCGGGGAGTTTGACTGGGGCGGTCGCCTCCGAAAGGGTATCGGAGGCGCTCAAAGGTTCCCTCAGGATGGTTGGAAACCATCCGAAGAGTGCAAAGGCATAAGGGAGCTTGACTGTGACACCGACGGGTGGAGCAGGTACGAAAGTAGGACTTAGTGATCCGGTGGTATTAAGTGGGAATGCCATCGCTCAACGGATAAAAGCTACCCTGGGGATAACAGGCTTATCACTCCCAAGAGTTCACATCGACGGAGTGGTTTGGCACCTCGATGTCGGCTCATCGCATCCTGGGGCTGTAGCAGGTCCCAAGGGTTGGGCTGTTCGCCCATTAAAGCGGTACGCGAGCTGGGTTCAGAACGTCGTGAGACAGTTCGGTCCCTATCCGGCGCAGGCGGAGGATATTTGAGAGGAGCTGTCCTTAGTACGAGAGGACCGGGATGGACGGACCGCTGGTGTATCTGTTGACGACCAACGTCATGGCAGAGTAGCCAAGTCCGGCAGGGATAAACGCTGAAGGCATCTAAGCGTGAAGCCCCCCTCAAGATGAGATATCCCAATAAGTAAGACCCCTTAGAGAGTATGAGGTAGATAGGCTGGAGGTGGAAGTGCAGCAATGTATGTAGCTGACCAGTACTAATCGGTCGAGGGCTTATCCTGAAAGAAGCAGGTTTTGGAGAGAAAAGAGATTAGATTCAATGTTCGGTTTTGAGGGTATGGGTTCATACATCTGGTTATAGAGAGATGCAGAGGAAAGAGATAGTCCTCGATAGCTCAATGGTAGAGCACTCGGCTGTTAACCGAGTTGTTGTAGGTTCGAGCCCTACTCGGGGAGGTGCTGTGAAGGCTTAAGTCCGGAGGAGCGAAAGAAGGAGAGGAATCTCCACAGAGGAGACCTGGAGAAGGGAATCCAAAAAGGAAAAGAGGCTCCGTGGTCAAGCGGTTAAGACATCGCCCTTTCACGGCGGTAACACGGGTTCGATTCCCGTCGGAGTCATTTTTTGAAATTGTTCAGCATATAATAAAATTAAGTAAGGCGTAGTAGCCAAGTGGTAAGGCAATGGTCTGCAACACCAGTATCCACCGGTTCAAATCCGGTCTACGCCTCTTCAAAGAATCAGAGAAATCTGGTTCTTTTTTTTGTTGTGATTTAAGAATCAACTTAGCCAGGAACAGATAAATATAGAGTTGGCAGTTTCATACTGCTGACTTTTTTATTTCAAGGAGTAAACGTCAAGATATTCAAGGATATGCAATACTTTCAACATATACAGAAAGACTGGAGGTATTTATAATTAAATTGAGGAAAGACACTTTGATGAGTTAAATATTGTATGAAAATTTGGTTAATAGCATCAGGTAGTAGAAAAGGTTGCATAGGAAAAGATGGTGTGGGAAAAGAAGGAGAAACGATATGGCAGAAACTGAATATTTAATTTATGAGAATCTATTCGCAAAAAAGGAGGATATTGAGGACTTCGTCCTGGAAGGTAAGGCGGATATTACCTTTGAGAATGGGTGTATGCGTATGAAAAATGCGCTGGAGGCAGGTTTGGGACAGATGGCAAATTTTGTGCTTTGGTGTCCGAAGGAATTCCCAAAGGATATCCGGGTGGAATGGGAATTCAGACCGTTAAGTGATGTTGGCCTTTGTATTTTGTTTTTTGCAGCAGCGGGAAAAGGAAACCGGGATTTGTTCGATCCGTCTCTTGCTGAAAGAACAGGGGAGTATCCGCAGTATCACAGCGGTGATATCAATGCGTTCCATGTCTCCTATTTTCGCAGAAAAGAGCCGGAGGAGAGGGTATTTCATACATGTAATCTTCGTAAAAGCTGCGGATTTTATCTTGTTGCCCAAGGGGCGGATCCGATTCCGGGAGTTGAGGATGTAGTGGATTTTTACAGGCTTGCAGTGATAAAAAAGGAAAACAGGATAGAGTTTACCATTAATGAATTGAGTATATTTACATATATAGATGATGGAATTACATGTGGGGCTTTACTGGATGGAGGAAAAATTGGATTCCGTCAATTGGCTCCGCTCACTGCGGAGTATAGAAATCTGAGGGTATATCAGATAAAATAATTGTTTTGGAGAAGCAGTATTTAAGTACGTGAGGAGAGGAAAGTAAGGAGAGGAAAGTAAGGAGAAGGAAATATGAGATTACATAATTTGGGTAATAGAATTAAAAAAGGTTATACAACATGGGGATGTATGTGGGAGAAAGGAAGCTGTTTGCAGGACAGCAATTTTTGTCTGGAGAATATTTACAGAGATGAGAAGAAGCCGGATGAGGATTCTGTTGCTGTTCCTGTGCAGTCGAGGATTACCGCTTACTGGCCTGATGGTACGGTAAAATGGACAGCTCATACGGCTGACAGCGCATTGCTGGCGGATGAGATTGAGGTGAGGGCTGTTGCTGGTGGAAAGGGTGGTCATACGGAGTTACAGTTACTGACGGTTGAGAGGCAGGGAGGAAAGATTATTATACATGCCGGGGCGGCAGAGGTGGTTCTGGAGGAAGGGACAGGCAGCCTTTTAAGCAGGTTTTCCTTCCGGGGGACGGAGGTGCTGACAGGTGCGGAGCCGGTGCTGCTCCTGGAAGAACATGACAAAGGACGGGAAGAAGAGTTTGTGCGTATCAGAAAATATAAGGCGCTTATTCTGGGAATAACATTGGAAGAGAGAGGTCCTTTGCAGGCTATTGTCAGGTATGAAGGAACACATATCAGGGAGGATGGGGAGCGAAGGATACCTTTTGTTATTCGGATGAGGATCGGTTATGACAGTCCGGAGCTTGGATTTGAGCATACTTTTCTGTATGATGGGGAGGAGGACAGGGACTTTTTAAAAGGGCTTGGGATCCGTTTCCTGGCGCCTTTGTCGGGGCCGGTGTATAACAGGCATGTTAAATTTGAAGGGGATTATGGGGTATTTCATGAGAGCTGTGCACACCTGTTATCCTGGAGGCCAAGAGTGCCGGATGGAATTTATGAGGCACAGATGAGGGGGGAAATGCTTTGTCCTGAGGGAGAGGACGGGGAGGTGGTGAATACCGTACTCAGGGATATGCCTTTTTGGGATGAATTTGTTTTTACGCAGGACAGTGTCAGTCATTTCAGTGTAAAAAAGAAGATAAAGGATGAGAATTGCTGTTATATTGATTGCCTGCATGGCGGCAGAAGCAACGGCGGCGCGGCGTTGGGGTCGGAGCATGGTTCAGTGCTGTTTTCTATTCGTGATTTCTGGGAGAAATATCCTTCTGGTTATACCTTTTCAGGAATGACGGGGAATACAGCAGAGGCCGTGGTGTGGCTCTGGTCACCGGAGGCGGTGGCGATGGATTTCAGGCATTATGCGAATCGGGGATACAACCAGGTATATTATGAGGGCTATGATTATAAAGGGGCGGATCCCTTTGGTATTGCCTGTACGAGTGAGTTTTCCGTAGCGGCGGCAGAAGCTGTGATTCCCTCTGATGAGGAGGTGGTTTCTTTTGCAGAGAGAGTGAAGTTTCCGGTGCATTATGTGGGAACGCCGGAGTTTTACCATGAGATGAAAGCCTTTGGGCGGTGGTCATTGCCGGGAGGAGATACGGAAGTGGAGCGTTGGCTGGAGGAACAGCTTGACAGGGCGGCGGATTTTTACCGGGATGAGGTAAAGCAGAGGAACTGGTATGGTATGTTTAATTATGGGGATTTCATGCATACTTATGATCGGGAAAGACACCAGTGGCGGTATGATTGCGGCGGTTATGCGTGGGATAACACGGAGCTGGTTCCGACACTGTGGCTTTGGTATGCATTTCTGAGGACCGGCAGGGAGGATGTATTCCTTCTGGCGGAAAAGCTGTCCAGGCATGCGTCTGAGGTGGATGTGTATCATATTGGCAGGTATAAGGGGCTGGGGTCACGCCATAATGTGAGGCATTGGGGGTGTCCGTGCAAGGAAGCTAGAATCGCTATGGCCGGGCATCATCGGGTTTATTATTATTTGACGGGGGATCGGCGGTTTGAGGATATTTTTGATGAACTTAAGGATAATGAACGGACCTTTTTGAACAGGGATCCTTTGGGGGATTTCTATGATAAGGAGGAGATGGTTTATCCAAGCCACGCCAGAAGCGGGCCGGACTGGTCTTCTCTTTGTGCCAACTGGCTGACGGAGTGGGAACGGAAAAACGATACTGTATATCGGGATAAAATAATTGTTGGGATGAATGACATCAGGAAGGCTCCGCTTAGGCTTGTTTCCGGACCGGATTTTGAATTTGATCCGGAGAGTGTGCATCTGCGTTATATCGGAGAGCGGGCCGCGGGAGGAACCCATCTGCAGATTTGTATGGGAGCGCCTCAGATTTGGATGGAAATGGCGGATTTGCTTGAGGATGAGGATTGGAAGCAGATGATGGCGGAGTATGGAAGATTTTATTATCTGCCAAGGGAGGAGCAGATGAAGGAATCAGGGGGATTGATCGGAGAGCGGGAATTTAGCCTGCCGTTTATGGCTGCCACCATGGGAGCCTATGGTGCAGAAAGGCTGGGTGATAAAGCGCTGGCGGAACGTACCTGGATGCATTTGCTGCATGCTTTGATTGGCGGGGGATGCCATGATGGTTTTAAAACGACGGCGGTACTCGGGCGGGGAAATCAAGAGGAGCTGAGGGAGATTCCCTGGATATCCACGAATTTTGCCGCACAGTGGTGTCTGAATGTGATTTGTGCGTTGGAATTTATTCGGGAATATCTGCCGGAGACTTTGCAGGAGGCGGACAGGCTGGCGGCGGGATTGGATGAAGGAAGCTTCAGGAAGGCATGAGAAAGGAGGATTTTGTGGCTGAAAAAGTGATTAGAAGGCAGTTCCGCGGCTGCCTGAAGGAAGATGCAAGGGAGGGAACGAGGCTGTGCATGGCGGCAGCGGAGGCTGAGAAGGAGGTCAGGAGGCTGATTCAGAGTGGAAGACTGCTTACGGCTTCCGTATACTATCATGGAGATATGTGTTTCCTATACTATGAAGCATTGGAGGAAGGGGTGTCTCCGGCGGATTTTTTGAAACCGCTGGAAGCTTGTCTGGAGCTTTGGCCTGAGGAGGGCGGCAAAACCTGTTGGGCGCCGATGTATTCTATTTACTGGCACAGTGTCCCACAGGATGCGGACAGCTGGATGGAAAGCCGGAAGGGAAAGAAAAACAGGATCGGGAGAATTGCATTTCTGTATCCGGAGAAGATGTTTTCCTATACCTATTGGCATCAGGCCATAGTGGAAGAGGGGCTTTTAAAGGGAGATCAGTATCAGTTTATCAGCCTGCATGAAAATATTTTGTTTTCCTATTTTGAGGAACCGAAGAATATGGTGAATATCACCGGTATGGAGAAAGCTTCGGAGGTAATTGATAAATGGCTGGCGGTTAATCCGGAAAGCCATTTTGACAGGGAGAAGGCGGGCGGCAGTAATTTTATAATTATTGAACAGCTTCTGTCGGTTGCAGCGGGGGATGATTAAGGGATAAGATAAAACAAAATAAAAACCCAGCAGCTATATAACGGATAAGGAGGGAAAACATGCTGATAATAGGAACGCATATGTCGATCGCCGGAGGACTGGCCAAAACGGCGGAAAACGTAGTGGAAATGGAAGCGAATACGATGCAGATATTCAGCCGCAATCCCAGGGGATCCAATTTCAGGGTTCCGGAGCCGGCGGAAATAGATAAATTCCAGAGCATCAGGAAAGAGAAGCATTTCGGCCCTTTGCTGGCGCATGCCCCCTATACGATGAACCTGGCCAGCGCGCAGGAGAAGGTATATAAATTCGCCTGCACAGTTATGCGGGAGGATATTGCCAGGATGGATGCGCTGGGAATAGAAAATATCGTGTTTCATCCGGGCAGCCATACGGGAATTGGTGTGGAGGAAAGGATAAAGAATATTACCGCAGGGCTGAACCAGGCGATTACTGGCAGGGAGAATATTACGGTGCTGTTGGAAACCATGTCAGGAAAGGGAACGGAAATCGGCGCAAGGTTTGAACAGCTGAAGGCCATACGGGATGGGCTGGAGCATCCCGAACGGGTAGGGATCTGCCTGGATACCTGTCACGTCTTTTCGGCGGGATATGATATTGTGAATGATTTGGAAGGGGTGCTGGAGGAATTTGACAGGGTGCTGGGGCTTGAACTGCTGCGTGCGGTTCATTTTAATGACAGCAGTATGCCGTTTGGTTCTCATAAGGATCGGCATTCCCCGATTGGAGCGGGTATGATAGGACTGGATGCGCTCATCAGTTTTATGAAGCATCCGGCGGTAAGGGAGCTTCCTTTTTATACGGAAACGCCTTTGGACGATGAGGGCCATAAAGCGGAAATAAGAATGATAAAAGAAAAAATCGGGGAGGCCGCCTGCGGGGAATAGGCGGCTTTCCCGATTTCAGTTACAAAAAGATAAATATGATATATTTCACAGCAGAGGTGCGAACAGGCGGAGGATGCACTGGAAGCAGCGGACGAATACGGAGCGCTTTTGGCAGTAATCAATGCCGATTTCCGTGCATAATGGAAAGGTATCGCAGAAATCCTTTTTGATATCCATCACGGCATCGCAGCCGTAGAGATATACGCCGCATTCAAAATGCAGGTAAAGGGAGCGGTAATCCATGTTAATTGTACCCACCACAGCGGTCTGGTCATCTGACACATAGCCTTTGGCATGGATGAAGCCGGGGGTATATTGATAGATGCGGACACCGGAGCGGATGAGTGCGGTGTAATAGGACTGGGTGAGAAGGAATACCAGTTTTTTATCAGGGATGCCGGGAGTGATGATACGCACATCGATGCCTCTTTCAGCCGCCATGCACATCTCCTTCTGCATTTCATTGTCGATAATCAGGTAGGGGGTGGAGATGTATACATAATCGGTGGCATTTTTGAGGATGTTCATATATACATTTTCGCCCAGGGTGACATTGTCCAGGGGCGTGTCGGAGTAGGGCTGTACGTAGCCTCCCTGCCGGCTTTGGAAGGGGGCGCAGGAGGTAAGATATTTATCCCAGGCGGTATCCGTGTCGCGGATAAAATTCCACATTTCCAAAAACATTATGGTATGGCTTCTTACGGCGTCGCCTTCCAGGCGGATTCCGGTGTCCTTCCAGTGTCCGTAGGGATGGGTGATGTTAAAATATTCATCGGCCAGGTTAAAGCCTCCGGAATAGCTGATCCGGTTGTCGATTACCGTAATCTTCCGGTGGTCCCGGTGGTTCATGAAAATATAGAGGAAGGGCACCAGCGGGTTGAAAATACGGCACTGGATTCCCTGCCGGTTCAGGCGGCGCATGAATTCAGGCTTGACGTAGCCAATGCTTCCGAAATCGTCATAGATAAAGCGTACTTCAACGCCTTCCGAAATCTTCCGAAGGAGTACTTCTTCAATGCGGTGAAAGGCCTGGGTATCCTCCACGGCAAAATATTCCATAAAAATAAATTCCCGGGCGTTTCCCAAATCCTCCAGAAGGGCTTCCAGGGCGGCTTCCGCCTGAGGATAGTAGGAGACATCGGTATTTTGGTAAACAGGGTAGCCGCTGGAGGACTGGATATAGTATTCCTGATTGTGGATATAGATATTATTCTCCTTCAGGGCGCCCAGCACGTTCTCATCCTGTGAAAGCTCACAGGCAAAGCGTTTCTGCACCTTTTCATATATGGCGCGGGTACGTTTGGTGAGGCCGGTCCTGCCGAACATCAGATACAGGCAGATTCCGAAAACAGGGAGCGCCAGTATAACGATGGTCCATACAAGCCTGGCGGCGGAGAAATCGCTTTTTGCATTTATGCGAAGCACTACGATCAGCGCGATGATATCAAACACCGCGGAAAACCATACATAGTACTGGTTCAGCTTCCATACAAGCCCGATGAGCCATACCAGCTGTATGAGCAGACAGAGTACGGTAAATAAAACACGTCCGAAAATAACCTTAAGAATATTTCTCATGTGCATCCCCCTTTATATTTCTCTGAAGTAAAAATGCAGGCAGATAAGACTTATTATAGGAGATTATACTCTTTCAGGCCCGGGAAGTCCATTCGTCCTGAATTTCTTTTCACGTACACTTTCCCGGATTCCTGTGGTAAAATAATGCTTGTAATAAAAATTTAACAGGAGGGGTATTATGGCGGATTTTAAAGAACTGAGCAGGCTGCTGGAGGAGATCCTGGAGCAGGGGCCTGCAGGCTGCGGCTGCGCGGTGGCAAGAAACGGTGAAATTCTTTTTGAGGAGTATCATGGAGTAAAGGATCTGGAAAGTGGGGAGCCAATTACCGCGGACAGTGTATACCGGCAGTATTCCACGACAAAGGTGGCTGTCTGTACGGGAGCCATGATGCTGTTGGAGAGGGGAAAATTCCTTCTTAATGATCCGATTTATGAGTATTTTCCGGAATGGAAGGATACGATGGTGGCACAGCCTGAGGAGGACGGGAGTTACCGGGTGCGTCCGGCAAAACGGCCGATTCTGATCAGGGACTGTTTTTCCATGGCCATGGGTATCGGTTATGGCGGGACCGACTATACGCATCAGGCCGCGGAAAAGGTGCGGGCGCAGCTGAGGGCAAACGTGGGAGAATATACGTTGCAGCAGGAAATCAAGGCCATGGCAGAGGTTCCGGTTGCCTTTGACCCGGGCACGCACTGGCTGTATGGCTTCGGGCATGAGCTGGTTGCCGGGCTGATTGAAGTGGTATCAGGAAAGGGTGTGGGACAGTTCCTGAAGGAGGAACTGTTTGAGCCTCTGGATATGAAGAATACGGGGTATCATTATTTTGGAGATATCAGGGAACGTATGGTGACAACGTATCTGCTGAAGGAGGACGGCAGCAGGGAGGCCAGCCCTTATTTTCAGAGGGATGAGTTGTTTGAGCCTGAAGCGAAGTATGAAGGCGGCGGCGCGGGGCTGTTTTCCACAGTGAGGGATTACCTTGCACTCACTCAGATGCTGGCCTGTGGGGGCGAATATCAGGGCAGAAAAATCATGGGCAGGAAAACCATAGATCTGATGCGCTGCAATCAGCTGAATGAACAGCAGCTGAAGGAATTCAGGAATCCCTATCTGGAAGGCTACGGCTATGGCTGCGGTGTGAGAACGCTTATGGATCCTTCCGCAGGCGTTAACAGCTCTGTGGGGGAATTCGGCTGGACAGGTATGCTGGGAACCTATGTATCGATTGATCCGGCGGAAAAGCTGTCTCTGGTGTATATGCATAATCTTTTTCCAAACAGGGAGGCGTATATTCATCCGAGAATCAGAAATATAGTATATGGAGTCTTGTAGAATATGGAATAAGAAAGGGAGCGGGTGCCTAGGCATCCGCTCCTGTTAAATATTTAAGGGCATTGTGATAACAGATATTCTGCACCATTTTTCCCAGAAATTCCATATGGCAGGGATATTCGCCGTCTTCCACCCAGCAGCCAATTTTATTGCAGAGGATCCGCCGGTAATATTCATGCCGGGGGAAGGAAAGGAAGCTGCGGGAATCGGTGAGCATACCGATTGACACTGGCAGCAGGCTCAGGTTGGCCAGAACGTCGAGCTGGGCCTCCATGCCTCTTTTATTGTCACAGAACCACCAGGCGGTGCCGAACTGTATTTTTCCCCGGTGGGGAGCGGACTGGAAATTACCGCACATGGAGGCAAGCATTTCATAATCTTTCTGGTTCAGGCAGTAGAGGATGGTCTTGGGTAGCTCGTCGGTGCGGTCCATGGAATCGAGCAGGGCGGAAAGTTCGCCCGCATAGCAGAAATCATCCACGCTGTCAAAGCCCGTATCCGGCCCGAGCTTCTGGAGCATCCGGCTGGAATTGCTGCGCAGGGCGCCAATGTGTAGCTGCATGGCTATATTTCTGGCGGCATACTGTTTTCCCAGGAAGGTGAGGATATTTCCCTGGAAACGGCGGCGGTCATCTGCGGTGAGCGCCGCACCCGCCATCCGCCTTTCGAAAATTTCCTGTGCTTCCTCATCAGTGGAAGGGGCGAAGAGCGCGCCCTCCAGGCTGTGGTCGGAAAGCAGGCAGCCGCCTTCCCGGATAAAATAATCCAGGCGGGAAACGAGGGCCTCCTTTAAATCGGACAGGCTGTTAATGGGATATCCCCAGGCTTTTCCCAGTGCGGCCAGGTAAGCCGGATAATCTTCTTTCCCGATAAGATAGGCCTTGTCGGGGCGGAAGGTGGGCAGAACCCGGACAGAAAAGCCTTCTTCACGCAGCTTACGGTGATATTCCAGATCCTCGCAGGGGTCATTGGTGGTGCAGAGCGCTTTGACATTCTGCATTTTCAGAAGATTACGAACGGAAAATTCCGGCCGGGAGAGCTTTTCGTTGCAGGCCTCCCAAAGCTTATCACAGGTTTTAGAGGAAAGCGGTTCGGTAATGCCGAAATAACGCTGCAGCTCCAGGTGTGTCCAGTGATAGAGAGGATTGCCGATGGAATTTTCAATGGTTTCCGCCCAGGCGCTAAAGCGGCGGTAATCCATACTTCCGGCATCTGCATGGTAGCAGCCGGGTTGGTTTGCACCTGGGGTTTCCGGTGTGCGGGAGTCTCCTTTGGGGCCTGTTACCAGCTCTTCCGGGAATCCATAGGTACGCATGGCGCGCCATTTATAATGGTCGCCGTAGAGCCATGCCTGTGTAATGTTGGAAAAATTGATATCTTCATATATTTCCTGTGCGCTGAGGTGGTTATGGAAGTCAAATATCGGCATCGTTTCCGCATAGTCGTGATAGAGACGGCGTGCCGTTTCCGTTGTCAGCAGGAAATCTTCATTCATGAATTCTTTCATGTATTTTCTCCTTTTCAGGTTCCTTACGGAAAATCAGCCCAGAGCCTTTTCCAGGGTGCGTTCTACGGCGCCTGTACCGGCGCACAGCTGCCTGAAATAATCCTTAACAAGATCGGCCAGCCCTGCTTCAAACAGATCCACGCCCCAGATTTTGGAATCGGAGAGCAGGGAATCCAGGGAAGACAGATCCTGAGGAAGCCCGCCAAGACGGAAATCTGCTACAAAAGGACGGACGGTATCAAGCAGCGGATCGGCGCTTGGAGCAAAAGCATTGCCCTGATCATCCACAGCCATCAGATAGCGGAGCCAGCCTGCAAATACAAGAGGGATGATTTTCAGGCTTTCCACCTTTAAGTCAGGATTCTGCAGATAAGCCTTGATGGTTTCGCCGAAGCGGATGGGCAGCTTCTGGGAGGTGTCCGTAGCGATTCTCTGCGGTGTATCCGGCATGAAGGGATTGGGAATACGTTTATTTACCACCTCGTCAATGAACTGCTTCGGATCGAGGATGCCGGGATTAACCACCACGGGAAGTCCCTCCTGGTAGCCGATAACCTCCACCATTTTTTTCAGAAGGGGGTTTTTCATTTCTTCCGCAATCAGGGTGTAGCCCAGCAGGCAGCCGTAAATGGCGAGGGAGGTGTGGAGAGGGTTTAAGCAGGTGCATACCTTCATTTTTTCCACCTTATCCACGGTTTCCCTGGTGGTATAGATGATGCCGCACTGATCCAGTGGAAGCTTTCCGTTGGGGAAGGCGTCTTCAATGATGAGATACTGGCATTCCTCTGCGTTGACAAAGGGAGCAACGTAGGTGTTTTTCGTGGTGATGACGGGATCCAGGTCAGCGATGCTGTCTTTTTCAAGCATGGCCTTAACCGCAGGATCGGGACGGGGAGTGATCTTATCGATCATGGTCCAGGGGAAGGAGACGCTGTCCTTATCATTGATATAGCTGACAAAATCCCTGGATACAAGGCCGTTTTCCGCCCATTTTTCCGCAAAGGCGCTGACTGCGGCATAGAGCTTGTCACCGTTGTGGGAGCAGTTGTCCATGCTTACGAGGGCGATGGGAAGAGCGTTGCTGCAGAAGCGTTCATATACGAGGGAAACCACCTTTCCCAGGTAGCTTTTGGGTGCGGCCGGCCCTTCCTTAAAATCGGATGCAATATCAGGCAGCAGTTCGCCTTTGCCGTTTACCAGGCTATAGCCCTTTTCTGTAATGGTGAAGCTGGCCATTTTCAGGGAGGAGGCGCGGAAAATCTCCTTCAGGCGTCCGTATTCCCGGGCGTTGGTGCTGTCCAGGATCAGGGATTCCACAATACTGCCCACTACCGTTTTTTCCATGGTTCCGTCGGCCTTCAGGGTGACGAGGATACCAAGATTGTCGTGGGGACGGTACATTTTTTCAATGATTTCATAGTCATAGCCTTCTGCGGCGATCAGGCCGGTGCTCATAATGCCCTGATTCAGGAGGCACTGGGCAACGTTTGCCTGGAAGGCACGGAAAATATTGCCTGCGCCGAAGTGAACCCATTCAGGGGCTTCCAGGGTGCGCTGTGTAACAGCGGGAATATCAAACTGCGGAAGATCGTAGCCGGCAGCCTGCCAGCTTTCCTTTTGCAGGAGTCCTTTTTGTGTTAATTCCATGATTGTTTCCTTTCTTGGCCTTTCTTGATAAGAAAGCGGTTGGTCGGTGTCCGTAACAGTTCATTTATCGGGACTGTTACAGTTTTTTTATTTCTTATTTCCGGCTGTGGGATTTTACGATAGCTTCCCACAGGCCGTTGAGGTACGTTGCGCCAAGGGCCCTGTCATACAGTCCGTATCCGGGCATGGCGACCTCATCCCAGATCATGCGGCCGTGATCGGGGCGGATGGGGCCTTCAAAGCCGATATCGTAAAGGGCCAGCATGATTTCATACATATCGAAGGTGCCGTCGGAGGAAAGATGGGCGGATTCTTCAAAATCGGTGGGGCTGTTGAATTTCAGGTTGCGTACATGGGCAAAATGGATTCTGCCTTTCAGGGAACGGATCATATCGGGCAGGTCATTGTTCAGGTTGGTGCCGTAGGATCCGGAGCAGAAGGTAACACCGTTGTGCGGGTTATCCACCATTTTCATCATGCGGAGGATGTTTTCCTTATTAATGATGATTCGGGGGAGGCCGAATACGCTCCAGGCGGGGTCATCAGGATGAATGGCCATGTTGATGTCGTATTTATCACAGGTGGGCATGATGCGTTCCAGGAAATATTTCAGATTGGCAAAGAGCTTTTCATCGTCAATGTTTTCATACATGGCGAAGAGGTCTTTGATTTTTTCCATACGCTCCGGTTCCCAGCCGGGCATGATGCTGCCGTTGGTATCTGCGCTGATGGAGGCAAACATATCCTCTGGATTCAGTTTGTCCACTGCTTCCTGGGTATATGCAAGAACGGTGGAACCATCCGGGCGCACTCTGGCAAGCTCGGTTCTTGTCCAGTCAAAAACAGGCATGAAATTGTAGCATACCATATGGATATCCGCCTTACCCAGATTTTCCAGCGTGGTAATGTAGTTATCGATATACATGTCCCGTTCCGGTGCGCCGGTTTTGATGGCGTCGTGGATATTGACGCTTTCGATGCCGGCAAGCTGCAGGCCTGCGTCCTCAATTTCTTTTTTTAAAGAAAGTATGTCTTCCAGGGACCAGACTTCTCCGGGGGCGGAATCATAAAGGGTGGATATAACGCCGGTTACACCGGGAATCTGGCGGATCTGTTTCAGGGTTACGGTGTCGAATTTGCTGCCGTACCATCTTAAAGTCATCTGCATAGTGGGAGTCCTCTCTTTCATCAGGAGTTTTCGTTGTATATGAACGTTGATAATAAGGTTATTATAGGTTATATAAAAATGCTTGAAAACTTTATTTATTGCTTGAATTCATGCATAAATTGCTTTAATATTTGGTTATATATGGATTTGTTGAAGGAGACTGTATATGGGGACGATACGGACGCGGTACATGAGCGGGGAAGATGAGCGGCAGTATATGATTGGGGAGGACTATGAGATTTATGAAAAGCGGGGAGCGCCTACCGGAGCGACGCGGATTCACCATCACGACTTTTATGAAGTGATTTATGTGATGGAGGGGGAGTTTTCCAGCCTTGTGGATAACCGGACGTATCATTTGAAAAAAGGGGACTTTCTGCTGATTCCAAGGAATGTGATGCATAATTATCATTATGTGGAGGGGAAGCATGAGCGGTCACGGCGGATTGTGTTGTGGATAAGTAAGGGGATGTTGGAACGCCTTGGGGATGGGGAGATGGATTTGGAGGGATGTTTTCCGGAGGGCGGGGACTGTGCCTACCATTTTCCGCTGCATTATGAAGAAATCCTGCGGAACCTGCTGGTGAAGGCGGTTATGACGGAAGTGCCGGATCTGAATGGGGCGGAGGGAAAGCGTATTTTTGACAAAGCGCAGCTGATGCTGTTTTTTCTGTATCTGAATGCGCTGTGTGCGGGGGATTCCTTTTATTTTGCAAAGGAGGAATCGGTGCATCATGAGCTGGTGCAGAAGGTGAATGAGTATATTGAAGCGCATATGTCCGAGACAATCCTTCTGGAGGAGCTGGCGGAATATGTGCATATGAGCAAATACTATTTTCTGCGGCGGTTTAAGGAGCTGACGGGACTGACGGTACACAGCTATCTGAATAACAAGCGGCTGATCCGGGCCTGTGAGGAGCTGAAGAAGGGGATACCTGTCGGAGAGGTGTGGGGAGTATGCGGGTTTATGGATTATTCCTCTTTTCTGAGGAATTTCAGAAAGGAATATGGGATGTCGCCCACCAGCTACCGGGCTTATCTGGAGCAGGGAGACAGGCAGGGATAAGCATTTTAGGCACATTTGATATTTTTTGTCATAAAAAATTGACAGGATTCATACTGTTACATGGACAAAGCTTATGTTACAATAGAGAGTAAACGTAATTATCCGGTTTACTGGATAGTAAAGGGAAGTTAAAAAGACGGCAAATTGGCGTAGAGATATATAGGAACAGGAATTATGGCAAAGATGAATCAGGATCAGAATAAGGACGGCGAGCCCCGGGCGCAGACGGACGGGCGGAATAAGCGGAAGAAAAAAATGGGGAACAGGGCAGGTTTTATGTATGCGGCAGCACTGTTTCTCATTTTTTCCGTGCTGGGAATTGCCGGGGTATTCCTATTTAAAGGCAGAAGCAGGATGCAGGTTTCTGTCATCCCGGAGGCAGCGGGAAGGACGGCGGAAACCGCTGAAGGCATGGAAGCAGCAGAGGGGGATGCTTTTTCAGATAATCAGGAGGAGTCCAGGGATTACCCGGTGGAAATCCAGGCCTGTGAAATCCTTTCAGGCGGCGGGCAGTTTACGGTGAGCGGCGTGGTGAAGGAGCTGCCGGAAAGCGATGATCACAATTTTTATCTGTTTGAACTGGAAACCTATGAGGATGCCATAGGGGAAAATAAAAAATATATCGCCTGGTCAGGAATGAAGGAAAACTTTCAGCTGTCGGCCAAATTATATGAAAACACGGAAAAATCCCGGCTGTATTCCAAGTTTGTTGTGGCGGTGAAGAAGGACGGGGAATATGAAATTGTGAGCAGTCCCCGCTATATTACGAATCCGGAGGCCCTGGCCGATTATTCGGAGCCGTTTCCGGAAGCTGAATCCATCAAGGGACTGCTTGTGGATCCGCAGAAGCTGGGCACTTCGGAGCTGGATGATCTGGGGGTGAAGCATGCGGCCTATAATATCCCTATTTCCAGGCTGCTGGGTCCCAGTACGCACAGTGATTATCCGACGATTACATATACCTATAACGGAAAGGATTACACATTGAATGGCCATGTGGTGTCGGAGTATGATTATGTATTCCGTACCCTGACGGAAAAAGGTATCATCATTACGGCAATTCTCCTGAACAATAAGTCGGATGCCTACCCGCAGCTGATCCATCCGCTTTCCCGGGGCGGCAGCGCTTACTATTATGCGTTTAATGCGGCGGAAAAAGAGGGGACGGACTATCTGGAGGCAATCGCAGCATTTCTGGCGGAACGGTACCGGGACAATACTCACGGCATAGTGATGAACTGGATTATCGGAAATGAAGTGAACGTGCGCTCTACCTGGAATTATATGAAGTATATTGACATTGTGCCTTATGCCAGGGAGTACGCGCAGGCGGTAAGACTGTTTTATAATGGAATCAAAAGCCATAATGCCAACGCCAAAATTTATATTTCCCTGGATCAGCAATGGAACCGGAACCTCAGCTCCAACAGCAGCTATGATTCCAAGGATCTGCTGGATGTTTTTAATGAATGCGTGAAGGCGGAGGGAAACTTCGACTGGGGGCTTGCCCACCATCCCTATTCTGTTCCCATGACTTGGCCGAAATTCTGGGATCTGTCGGGAGAGGCAGGGGAGCTGGTTTTGGAAACTGAGGACACCTCCATGGTAACCATTTACAATATTGACGTCATTACCAGCTATCTGCAGAAGCAGGAGTTCCTGATGCCTGACGGAGAGGTACGCCCGGTCCTGCTGAGTGAAATGGGCTTCACGTCCACCTACGGGGAGGATGTGCAGGCGGCGGCCTTTGCCTATGCCTACTATATTGCGGAAAACAATCAGTATATTGATGCCATGATTTTATCCAGAGAAACAGATGCGGCCGAGGAGGTGGCCCAGGGGCTGGCCCTGGGACTTTCCTACCAGAACGGGCGCAGGAAATACATATATGATACTTTTAAATATATTGATACCGGGGAGGCGGATGCTTACACGGAATTTGCAAGAAATTATCTTGGGATCCAGAGCTGGGACCAGGTAATCACGAAACGGTGAGCGAAAGAAAATGTGACAGGAGAAGACTTCCGTCAGGAGTGTCTTCACGCCTGCGGGCAAAACACATACGTTCAGGATGCCACTGCACACCGATAACAGGCAGGTTTTCATGTACAATGCCTTCGGCCACGCCATCAGGCGCATATTGAACCACAGACAGGCCCCGCCCCGGGGAACCGATGCCCTGATGATGCGCGCTGTTCACATTGAAATCTGCGCCGTACAGCTGATGAAATATGGATCCGGGAACCGCATGGCTGGGATGGACCTGATCCCTGCCGTCATACTGATGTGCATAATTCGTGGGCAGATCCTGAATTACGCCGCCGCCGAAATAAACATTGATAATCTGCATGCCCTTACAAATCCCCAGGACCGGCCTGGAAAGGCGAACAAAAGCATCCAGCATGGCAAGCTGCTTCCTGTCAAGCCCAGGTTCAATTTTCCGGGAGCCATGGTCGCTCTCTCCAAACAGAACAGGATCGATATCGCCGCCCCCGGGAAGAAGCAATGCGTCAAAATCCCCGGCAAACCGGCAGTCTGTCGTAACAGTGCACGAAGCGCCAAGCCTTGTGAGCGCCTCTGCATAATTCTCCGTACTGCCGGAATTCCCGGCAATTACAATTTTTTTCATAAACCCTTCTTCCGGCGCCGCCATACCATCTGCCGGCACCCTGTTATTCAGACTAAATAGCCCGTAATCCATTATATGCACTTTGGACCAAAAGGAAAATACGACTTTCCTCTGCAGCCGCCCGCTTTGGAACACGGAAGGTGGAACGGCCCCTCCCCGCGACTTTGATAAAAAATTAACTTTTTTCGTTTGATATAATACGGTATTCAAAGAAAAAAAGTTGTGCTATACTAATCTCACATTCGTAAGTGCCGCAGTCCTTCAGAGGGGGAAGACGCGCGGCGCTGCGGCAGGTTTCAGAACGGAAAATGAAAAAGGAAGTGGGGTTACCGGAGAATGAAGCATTATGAAGTCAGCGATGAATACCGTACAGGAAACGAAACAATTGATCAGCAGCATGCGAGAATGCTGGACCAGACGCAGAGAGCTTATCAGCTTTTCACGGACGAGAACATGCTGTTTAAATGTGCCGATATCAACAGGATTCTGGAAGACCTGAGTTTCCATACCGCAGAGCATTTTGCCTACGAGGAAGAGTACATGCGGGAGATTGGCTATGACAGGCTGGAGGAACATATCAGGCACCATGAGGACTTCAGCAGGAAAATACAGGAATTTACAGAACGTGTGCCGCAGCTTTCCCTGGATACGCAGGACGAGATGCTGGGAGAGGTATTTGAGTACCTGCAGGAATGGTGGAAGGTGCATATCACCCAGGAAGACATGAAGTACGTGGAATTTGCGAAGACGCATCAGACGGCAGCACCGTAGGCAGCAGGACGGCGCTGCCGTTCTGCTGCGGCGCAGAAGGGTGCGCGGGAGAGGATGGTCCGTTATGGCGGCGACCGGCTGTACATGCGGGAGACAGCAGGGCATTCCGGACGGGATGCGGAAAGGAAGAGGGAATGGAAGAAGCTTGGGAAAAACTGAAAAAAATTATTGACGAGACGGATAATATCGTTTTTTTCGGAGGGGCGGGAGTCTCAACAGAAAGCGGAATACCGGATTTCAGAAGTGTGGACGGGCTGTATAACCAGAATTATGATTATCCTCCGGAAACAATTCTCAGCCATACCTTTTACCGGAGGATGCCGGAAGAGTTTTTCCGTTTTTACAGAGATAAGATGCTGTGCCTGGACGCAAAGCCCAATGCCGCACACAGAAAGCTGGCTGAATGGGAGGCGAAGGGAAAGCTGAAGGCGGTTATCACCCAGAACATAGACGGCCTGCATCAGCTGGCAGGAAGCAAAAATGTGCTGGAGCTGCACGGAAGCGTGCACAGGAATTACTGTGAGCGCTGTCATAAATTTTATGATGCGGAATATATGCTGCATACGGAAGGCGTTCCGAAGTGCAGCTGCGGCGGCACGATTAAGCCGGATGTGGTGCTTTATGAGGAAGGACTTGACAACAGGACGCTGACCCGGGCCGTGGAATATATCAGCAGGGCGGATGTGCTTATCATAGGAGGAACCTCCCTGGCGGTGTACCCGGCGGCAGGACTGATTGACTATTATGAAGGAAATAAGCTGGTACTTGTGAACAAAACGCCAACGTCCAGGGATGCACAGGCGGATTTGGTGGTGCAGGGCAGTATCGGGGAGATTTTCTCCCGGCTGTAGAGTGAAATACCCCGCGGGGCGGCATCGGCACAATGCAACAGGGACATCGGGCGGCGGAGGCTGCCTTAGGGTGATGGGAGCATTGCGGGCCGGTTTGTCGTCTGCGGGAATAAAGGTGGGATGACAATATGGATATCCAGGTAGGGAATATTGTAAAACTGAAAAAACAGCACCCCTGCGGCAGCAGGGAATGGGAGGTCCTGCGGGTGGGCGCCGACTTCAGGCTCAAGTGTCTGGGCTGCGGCCATCAGATCATGGTTCCCAGGAAGCTTGTGGAAAAAAATGTCCGGGAAATCCGGGAAAAGGCTTGAAATCGCTGGATTTCTATGATATGATATTACCTCGTGATATATAAATTTCCTTGCTCCCGGGCAGGGGGCCAGAGACCAAAAGGAGGTAACTAGCATGAGCAAATATGAATTAACATTTGTTGTGAATGCGAAAATCGAAGACGACGAAAGAGCTGCAGTTGTGGACAAGTGCAAGGCTCTGATCGAAAGATTCGGCGGCACAATTACAAACGTTGATGAATGGGGTAAGAGAAGACTTGCTTACGAGATCCAGAAAATGAAAGAAGGCTTCTATTACGTAGTTCAGTTCGACGCTCCGACTTCTGCACCGGCAGAAATCGAAAGCCGTATTCGCATTATGGACAACGTTATGAGATATTTAGTTGTTAAGCGCGAAGAAGCATAATCAGTGGATTTTGTAAAGAAGGCAGATGCTTTCTTTCGAATGCGGTGTGCTTTCTTGATTTGTACTGAGGATGCATTCGCAGTACAGGAGGTAATATGAATAAAGTAATTCTTATGGGACGTTTAACCAGGGATCCTGAAGTGAGATATTCCCAGGGAGAGAGCGCAACGGCAATTGCCAGGTATACACTGGCGGTTGACAGAAGATTCAACCGCAACAACGACGAGAATTCAGCAGATTTTATCGGATGCGTTGCATTCGGCAGAAGCGCGGAATTCGCAGAGAAGTATCTCCGTAAAGGTACGAAGGTCGTTGTAACAGGCCGTATCCAGACTGGCAGCTATACGAATAAGGATGGCGTTAAGGTTTACACTACCGACGTGGTTGTGGAAGATCAGGAGTTTGCAGAGAGCAAGAATGCTGCGGCGAATAACGACGGGGGTTATTCCGGCGGTTATACCGCACAGGTATCCAGACCTGAACCGAGCGCACCGGGCGATGGTTTCATGAACATTCCGGACGGAATCGACGAGGAACTGCCGTTTAACTAATGCAATTGTGACTGTCCGGCCCCCGGTTTACAGAGGACCGGTGCCGTGGAAGGGAACTTCCGGGCGGACTGGCCGGACAGATTTATATGATTCAGATAGGAGGCAATACTATGGCTTATAATAAAGCAGAGAGATCTGATTCTCCGATGAAGAGAAGAGGCGGCATGCGCAGAAGAAAAAAAGTTTGCGTATTCTGCGGTAAAGATAATACAATTGATTACAAAGATGTAAATAAATTAAAAAGATACGTTTCCGAAAGAGGAAAAATCCTTCCCAGAAGAATCACCGGAAACTGTGCAAAGCATCAGAGAGCACTTACTGTTGCTATCAAGCGCGCAAGACATCTTGCACTTATGCCTTACGTAGCAGACTAATATTAAGAGCAAAGCGGCTGTCGGAAATTCATCCGGCAGCTGTTTTTTGTTGAAAAAATGAAAATAATTGTCTTTTACGTCGCAGGCCAACAAAGCGAAAAGTATGGCATTCTGCATTAAAAAATGGTATAATATCAAAGATATGTGTGTCGGAGGCCCAGGCCCCCGGTTTTACATGAAGAAATTTATTGACGCCGGCGGGAAGAATTTACAGCCGGGTCTGTCTCAGAGCCTGTTTGAGGATTCATTTTCTTAAGCTGCATATTGTATTTACTGGTAACTTCAGGGATACCTGACAGTTACATCCACAGGAATCAATTTTCAGACACACTCCAGACTACGGATGAGGATAGGAATGAAGAAAAGAGTCAAATTAAAAGGAAGGCTGAAGATATATATGCAGATATCCATGTATCTCGGCCTTTTGCTTTTATTGGTGGACATTGGAATTTATTTTCTGGATACGCGGGCGGGGTTCCTTCTCACCTGCTTCCTTGTATTTTATTTTGCAATGATCCTGTATCTTATGCTGTATAACAGACCCATTATCATCAATGAGCTGGTCAGCTTTGCAACGCAGTACGGACAGATACAGAAGGAGCTTTTAAGAGAGCTTTCCGTGCCGTATTCACTGCTGGATGAGGATGGGAAAATAATCTGGTACAATCATGCATTCGCAAGGGCAATACATAATGAAAAAGCCCAGCGGCGTTCGGTTACCTCCTTTTTTTCCTCGGTAACAAGGGACAGGCTCCCTTCAGTGGAGGAAGGCGTGGCAGAATTTGAAATCTCCTATGAGGAGAGCGAGTATATTGCCAAGTTTACCAGAATATCGCTCCGGGAAATGGCTGACGACAGTGATATCATCGGCGAGGAGGAGTACCAGGGTTGTCTGTATGCCATGTATCTGTTTGATGAAACGGCGCTGAAAATCGCCCTGAAGGAGAATGATGATCAGTCCCTGGCAGTGGGAATGATATATCTGGACAATTATGACGAAGCGCTGGAAAGCGTGGAGGAAGTGCGGAGATCGCTGCTTATCGCGCTGATTGACAGAAAGGTGAATAAGTACATTTCCGGTTTTGACGGAATCTGCAAAAAGATTGAAAAGGACAAGTATCTGACTATCCTCCGTAAGAGCGCGGTCACTCAGATGAGCGATAAGCGTTTCGAACTTCTGGAGGATGTGAAGACCGTAAATATCGGCAACGAGATGGCGGTTACCATCAGCATCGGCGTGGGCCTGGACGGCCTGAGCTATTCCCAGAACTATGAATTTTCCCGGACAGCCATTGACCTGGCGCTGGGCAGAGGCGGCGATCAGGCCGTTGTCAAGACGCCGGAGCAAATCAGCTACTATGGTGGGAAGAGCCAGCAGGTGGAGAAGAACACCAGAGTCAAGGCCCGGGTCAAGGCGCATGCGCTGCGGGAAATTATTACAAGCAAGGACCGGGTCCTTATCATGGGCCATCAGATCGGGGATGTGGACAGCTTCGGCGCGGCTATTGGTATTTACCGGATTGCAAGGACGCTGGATCGCAAGGCGCAGATCGTTATCAACGAAATCACCACCTCCGTACAGCCGCTGATTGACATGTTCCAGAACAGCCAGGAGTATGAACCGGATATGTTCCTCAAGAGCCAGCAGGCGCTGGAAACGGCGGGAAATAACACGGTGCTTGTGGTGGTGGATGTGAATAAACCCAGTATCACGGAATGCCCGGAGCTGCTGAAGGTATGTAAGTCCATTGTGGTTCTGGATCATCACAGGCAGGGAACGGAAACTATTGAGAACGCAACGCTTTCCTATGTGGAGGCCTATGCTTCTTCTACCTGTGAAATGGTTTCCGAAATATTGCAGTATATCAATGACGGGGTACGCATCAAAGGCGAGGAAGCCGACTGTATGTATTCCGGCATCATGATAGATACCAATAATTTTATGACGAAGACCGGCGTGCGTACCTTTGAGGCGGCAGCATTCTTAAGACGCAACGGCGCGGATGTTACCCGTGTCCGGAAGCTGTTCCGTGAAAATGCGGCTGAGTATAAGGCCAAGGCGGATGCCGTGGGACAGGCGGAAATTTACAGGAATGATTATGCGATTTCCATCTGCCGCAGCGACGGGATTCAGAGCCCCACGATTGTGGGCGCACAGGCTGCCAACGAGCTCCTGAATATTAAGGGGATTAAGGCAAGCTTTGTACTGACGGAGTATCAGGGCCGGATTTATATCAGCGCCCGTTCCATAGACGAGGTCAATGTACAGGTCATTATGGAAAGAATGGGCGGCGGCGGCCATATGAACGTGGCAGGCTGCCAGGTAGACGGTTCGGAGCCAGCGTCCGTAATCGGTACAATCAAAGGAACATTGGATAAAATGATAGAGGAAGGTGAACTGAAATAATGAAAGTGATATTATTGGAAGATGTAAAAGCCCTTGGTAAAAAAGGGGAGATTGTGAATGTAAACGACGGCTATGCCAGAAACTTTATCCTGCCCAAGAAGCTGGGGCTGGAGGCCACATCCAAGAACCTGAACGATCTGAAGCTCCAGAATGCCAATGAAGAAAGAAAGGCAAAGGAAATTCTGGAGGCAGCACAGGCATTTGCCAGGGATCTGGAAAGCAAATCCGTTGTGATTAAGATGAAAGCGGGAGAGGGCGGAAAAGTATTCGGATCCGTATCTTCCAAGGAAATCGCAACTGCATTTAAGGAGCAGTGCGATGTTGACATCGATAAGAAAAAGATTCAGCTGACGGATGCAATTAAGGCCTTCGGAACCTATGAGGTGCCTGTGAGGCTGCATCAGCAGGTGACCGGGAAACTGAAGGTAAAAGTGGAAGAATAAGAAGGAATTGACAATGGCATCGATGGATGAGGCTATATTAAAACGGGTATTGCCCCACAGCATGGAAGCAGAGCAATCCGTAATCGGTTCCATGATTATGGACAGAGAAGCGATTGTGGTCGCATCCGAAATGATATGCGGGGAGGATTTTTACAACAAGTCCTATGGTGTATTGTTCGATTCCATGGTGGAACTCAATGATCAGGGGCAGCCGGTGGATCTGGTTACCCTTCAGAACCGGCTGAAGGAAAAGGATGTGCCGCCGGAAATCAGCAGCCTGGAATTCATCAGGGATCTGATTACGGCGGTTCCCACCTCGGCCAATATCAAGTATTATGCCAATATCGTGGCGGAAAAGTCAGTGCTGCGCAGATTGATCCGGCTTATGGAAGAGATAGCCAATAACTGCTATGCCGGAAAAGACAGCGTGGAAGTTATCATGGAGGAAACGGAGAAAAAGGTATTTGATCTGGTCCAGCGCCGGAATACCGGAGATTTCGTTCCGATCCGTGAGGTTGTCATGAACGCCATGGATAAAATAGAAAAGTCGTCCCATAACAGCGGAGGCGTCACCGGAATTGCCACCGGATTCATTGATCTGGATTACCGGACCGCAGGCATGCAGCCCTCTGATTTGGTGCTGATTGCTGCCAGGCCTTCCATGGGAAAGACTGCTTTTGTCCTGAATATTGCCCAGTATGTGGCGTTCCATTCCGGGGACTGCGTGGCTATATTCAGTCTGGAAATGAGTAAGGAACAGCTTGTTAACCGTCTCTTCGCCATGGAGTCCAAGGTGGATTCCCAGCATCTGCGTACCGGAAACCTTTCCGATCTGGAATGGGAGAAGCTGATAGAAAGCGCGGGTATGATTGGACAGTCCAAGCTGATCATCGATGACACGCCGGGTATCAGCATCGCGGAAATGCGTTCCAAATGTCGTAAATTCAAGCTGGAAATGGATTTGAAGATGATAATCATCGATTACCTCCAGCTCATGTCGGGTAGCGGCAGAGGCACGGATTCCAGGCAGCAGGAGATTTCAGATATATCCCGTTCCCTGAAGGCTCTGGCAAGAGAACTGAGCGTGCCGGTGCTGGCGCTTTCCCAGCTGAGCCGTGCCGTGGAGCAGCGGCCGGATCACAGGCCCATGCTTTCGGATCTGCGTGAATCAGGAGCTATTGAGCAGGATGCCGACGTTGTTATGTTTATTTACCGTGACGACTACTACAATCCGGATACGGAGAAGAAGGGGATTGCGGAAATCAACATAGCGAAGCAGAGAAACGGCCCTATCGGCACCATTGATTTGGTATGGCTGCCGGAATTTACAAAGTTTGCAAATCTTCAGAAATAGTTATTTTTAGCGGGTGATTTCGGGAATCTGATAACCGGACGGAGAAGCGGCAGCTATAAAATAGAATAAAGAATACAATACAAAAGAGAACCCAACCTGAGGCTGGCGTTCTCTTTTTTTATAAAAAAAAACAGATATGCCGCAGTCGGCGGCAGACAGGAGGAAAAATGAGCAGTAAAAAATCAGCCAGCAGGGCGGCAGTGATTGAAAAAGATGAAAAACCGGTGGAAAGAGAGGATGAGGAAATGAATACGAAGTATGCGGAACAAACACAAAACAGGCAGGCACAGAAGGTGCAGAAAACACAGAAGGCTAAGAACACAGAGAAGAAACAGAGAGAGCAGCTGGGGAGAAAAGAAAAGGCGGGGCAAACAAATCCGGAAGAACAGGGAGGTGCGGCAGGACAAGTGCAGGCAGCAGACCTGACAGGTGCAGCCGGACAAATTCTGCCGTCAGATCTTGCTGGGGCAGCGGGACAGCCGGAGACAGCAGGGCAGGAGCATCCTGATTTGGAAAAGGACATGTATCTCATTTCGGAAACGGCAAAGCTGGTAGGAGTGGAGAGCCATGTGCTCAGATACTGGGAGGAAGAACTGAAGCTCCCTATCAGGAGGAATGAGCTGGGACACAGATACTATACAAGAGAGGATGTGGAACAGTTCAGGGAAATTAAGAAGCTGAAGCAACAGGGGTTGCAGCTGAAGGCAATACGTACGGTGCTCACAGACAGCACACTTCAGGTTATGGTGCCCATCAGGGAACACATACAGCCGGTGCGCAGCACACAGGCAGAGCTGAACGAACGGGATGACAGGCAGCTTCAGGATAAAAGCGCCCGTTTGCAGCTTCTTTTACATAATCTGGTGGCGCAGGCTGTCAGGGAAAACAACCAGGATCTTACGCGGGAGATCAAAGAGACGATCATGAAGGAGATGGATTATCAGTTCCGTATCCAGGAGGAGGAAAACGAAAAAAGAGACAGGCAGAGAACGGAAAGGGAAGAGGAGCATTATAAAAAGCTGGACGAGCTGATAAAGCAATACAGCGGCAGAGGCCTGACCGGAAAAGAACGCAGGGAGAGGAAAAGACAGGCTGTGAAGGAACGCAAGGCTCAGAAAAGTGAAGAAAAAAGAAAGAAGCATTCATTATTTTGAATGCTTCCTTCCTGAAGTCCTTATGTTGTTTCACGCAGGAATGCGTTATCAGCGCAAAAAGCGCAGATACCTGAATATTACTTATTCCTGGGAAATAGCGCCTGTAGGGCAAGCTCCTGCACAGGAACCACATTCGATACAGGTATTGGCGTCGATTACATACTGTCCATCTCCTGCAGAGATAGCGCCAACAGGACACTGTCCTTCACATGTTCCGCAGCTTACACAAGCGTCACTAATTACATATGCCATAATGATATCCTCCTTTATTCTTATAGACTTTGTTGATTATCATTACTTATTCTAATATAGAAAATCATTTAATACAAGCTATTTTTTGTGAATTATCGGCGATTTTTTGTACTTTTTGAGGAACAAATATACAGATGCGGTAACTGTTTTGATTACACAGAAACAATATTATTACAATATATACAATATATGGGTTCCATGCGAAAATATGCCGTATTTTACATATTTTAATAAAAATAAAATCAGATTAATCCGAAAGTCCGTTACAGCTTATGATGGAGCCGGCTTCTGATTCCTCCGGTCCTTGATACCCTTAAGAATCGACTGTTTTTTGAGCAAAAGCGTGGGCCTGTCCATGGGGGGGATGCCCTCCAGCCGGTAGGGAATTCCCAGCTTTTCATACTTTGCCTTTCCCATTGTATGGTAAGGCAGGACGTCCAGGGCTTTGAGGTTACTCAACCCTCCGATAAACCATCCCAGTCTGTACAGGAAGCTTTCATCATCGGTTACGGTGGGAACCACCACATGGCGGATCCATACGGGTACTTTTTTCTTATCCAGATACCAGGCAAAACGGAGGATATTGTCATTCGGGCAGCCGGTCAGATCCTTATGGCATTTGGGATCAATATGTTTAATGTCCAGCATGACCAAATCGGTCATTCCCAGAAGAATATCCAGCTTTTTCATCCATTCCCTGTTGGAAGGCGCGAATGGAATTCCGGAGGTGTCGATACAGGTGTGGATATTATCCTTTTTGGCCAGCGTGAATAATTCTGTCAGAAAATCCAGCTGGAGCAGAGGCTCTCCGCCGGTTACCGTGATGCCGCCGTCCTTGTAGAAGCTCTTGTTACGCTCATAGCTTTCCATAATCTGTTCTGCAGAAATGTAAGACCCCGCATTTATTTCCCAGGTATCAGGGTTGTGGCAGTAGGCGCAGCGCATGGGGCATCCCTGCAAAAATACAACAAATCTGACGCCCGGTCCGTCTACTGTACCGAAGCTTTCTATAGAATGTATTCTTCCCGGTGTAGGTGTGCTTTCCTGCGTAGATGTTGGCATAATTATCCTCCTGCTTATCAAAGCTGTCATTTGCTCCTGATCCTATTATAGCACGACAGGCCCTGCGGGAAACCGGTTGTTTGGCGGGTTTTCCGTGCAGGGCCTGTCCGTTTTACTTACAATTATAATTACAGCGCTTCATGGAACGTACGGGAAATAACATCTGCCTGCTGTTCCGGTGTAAGCTTAATGAAGTTTACGGCATAGCCTGATACACGGATCGTCAGCTGAGGATATTTTTCCGGGTGCTTCTGGGCATCCAGAAGAGTTTCACGGTTCAGTACGTTGACGTTGAGATGATGGCCGCCTTTTTCAGCATAGCCGTCCAGTAAAGAAACAAGATTGTCAATCTGTGCGTTGTTAGCTTCCATAGTTTGCCTTCCTTTCTTTTCTCGGGAGAGAAGAATCAGCAGCCGTTCCTGCAGGAACAGCAGCATAAATCATTCGTTTTCAGTTCTGTCAAGACCCTCGTGGAGGGTGGGAACGCTGCAGGCCAGCGGTGCGGCCGAGCATTCCGGGCATCCGGTCTGTACCTTCCTGCCGCCGGGGCGGGAAGCGTCAATAGCCACGTTAATATGGCCCACGCCTTCCTGCGCACCGGCATCCAGCATCCTGACCAGATCGTCTATCATAGTCTGTTGATCCATAAAATCAGCTCCTTTTACTCCTGAGGCAGTGTATCAAGGTCGATTTCAATGTCTCCTGCAAAAATCTCATCCTCTTTCCCAAGTGCGCCGGGGATGATGGTAAAGGTATTGGAAATACCATCCTGTGCATCCTTAAAAGGCAGCTTGGATACGGAGGACATGGAAGCTACCGCGCCATGGGTGTCACGTCCATGCATCGGGTTGGCGCCGGGAGCAAAAGGTTCTCCGGCCTTACGGCCGTCAGGTGTGGCCCCGGTTGCCTTTCCGTAAACCACGTTGGAGGTAATGGTCAGTACGGAGGTGGTGGGGAAGCCGTCCCTGTAAGTGTGATGTCTCCTTACCATGGTCATGAAGCTGGACACCAGCTCCCTGGCAATGGTATCCACACGGTCATCATCATTTCCGTATTTCGGGAAGTCACCGGTGGTTTTGAAATCTACAATAATGCCGTCCTCGTCGCGGATGGGCTCAACCTTTGCATATTTAATCGCGGAAAGGGAGTCCGCCACAACGGAAAGCCCGGCGATGCCGGTTGCAAAATAACGGCGTACGTCTCTGTCGTGAAGAGCCATTTGCGCTCTTTCATAGCAGTATTTGTCATGCATATAATGGATAACGTTCAGGGTGTTAACATAAACGCCGGCAAGCCATTCCATCATGTCATGGAATGCATCCATTACCTTATCGTATTCCAGTACATCTCCTTCATACTTACGGTATTTGGGACCTACCTGCTTTCTTGTCTTCTCGTCGATACCGCCGTTGAGAGCGTAAAGCAGGCATTTTGCCAGATTGGCGCGGGCGCCGAAGAACTGCATTTCCTTACCGATTCTCATGGAGGATACACAGCAGGCAATGCCGTAGTCATCGCCGTGGGTAACGCGCATTAAATCATCATTTTCATACTGGATGGAAGAAGTCTGGATGGACATCTTCGCGCAGTAACGTTTGAAGTTAACAGGCAGCCTGGTTGACCAGAGCACGGTCAGGTTGGGCTCCGGGGAAGGTCCCAGGTTGGTCAGTGTATTCAGGTAACGGAAGGACATCTTTGTTGCCATGTGGCGTCCATCAACGCCTACGCCTGCCAGGGATTCCGTAATCCATACGGGGTCGCCGGAGAACAGCTCGTTATATTCCGGCGTACGTGCAAATTTGATGATTCTCAGCTTCATGATGAAGTGATCAATAAATTCCTGAATCTGCTCTTCCGTAAAGGTTCCCAGGGCAAGATCTCGTTCTGAATAAATATCAAGGAAGGTGGAGGTGCGGCCCAGGGACATGGCGGCTCCATTTTGTTCCTTTACTGCAGAAAGATAACCGAAGTAGGTTGCCTGAATGGCTTCCTGTACATTGGCAGCCGGTTTTGAAATGTCACAGCCATAGGATGCCGCCATCTGCTTCATCATTTTCAGGGCAACGATCTGCTCGGAAATTTCTTCACGAAGGCGGATTACATCATCGGTCATCGTGCTTCCGGTGGATTCCTTCTGTGCCAGCTTGTCCTCGATCAGGCGGTCAATGCCGTAAAGGGCGATTCTTCTGTAGTCTCCGATAATCCTTCCGCGGCCGTAGGCATCCGGAAGGCCGGTAATGATGTGGGCGCTGCGGCATGCGCGCATCTCAGGGGTATAGGCATCAAAAACGCCTGCATTATGAGTCTTTCTGTGGGTGGAGAAGAATTCCTCCACATCCGCATCCAAAGTATAGCCGTTGTCAGCACATGCCTTCTGTGCCATACGGATGCCGCCGTAGGGCTGCAGGGAACGCTTAAAAGGGGCATCGGTCTGAAGGCCTACAATAGTTTCTTTGGATTTATCAAGATATCCGGGACCATGGGACGTAATGGTGGAAATGACTTTGGTATCCATATCCAGGACACCGCCGGCTTCTCTTTCCTTACGGCTCAGATCCAGAACCTCATCCCAAAGATCCAGGGTATTCTGTGTAGGTCCGGCAAGAAAAGCTTCATCCCCGTCATAAGGGTGGTAATTCTTCTGGATAAAATCACGCACATTGATTTCGTGCTCCCAGTCACCGCCTATAAAACCATTCCATTCTGTTCTCAAGATTTTCCTCCTCTTCTACTGCCGGGGCAGTATCAAATGTAGATGATAAACGGGCAGACGGTCCCAAAATGCGAACCGTAAAAAACTGCGGATAGAACACCATCAGGTCTCACCCGCACCTGTATTATATGTTTCCCGGAAAGCCGCGTCAAGGCGCGGACTGTTCTTTTTTGTAAACAAACCCCGGTTTTATACTTTTTTAATAAAATTTATCAATAAGCGAGGGAACGGGGCAAAACGCATCCGCCCCAGTTCCTTCCGCTTTTTGCGGGGGCGCCGGAGCCGGGCTTCTCCTTCTTCAGGGGGGCTGCGGTGGGGGTATTTTCTGTGCCAGTTTCAAAAACGGGCTGTTTCTAACTGTTTCGGTTGGCCAGGATTCGGCCAACGCGGCCAAAACTCCTCACGCAGCGACTGGAGTCGGCTGCGTTCGTCAGACAGGCCGCTAGGGGCGGCCGGATCCTGGCCATCCGAAGCAGTTAGAAACAGCGCCGTTTTTTCATATGGCACGGAAAATACCCCCACCGCAGCCCCCCTGAAGAAGGAGAAGCCCGGCTCCGGCGTCCCCGTAAAAGACGGAAGGAACTGGGGCGGATGCGTTTTGCCCCTGGTGGCAGCGGTAGGTTTTGTGTGAGGGATGTTGTTGTTGTTCTGCCATATTTTGTATGATGAAAAAGTATATTGAATTTAGTATTTCATATATTATTGATTTCTATTTGGATTATGTTGTCTGGCTTTTTCCTTTTTCCTTATACACTCGCATATCTTGCGTAATTTGGGGAAAAGTATTATACTAAGAAAATCAGCGGGCTGGGGTCTGCTGATAGTTTCTAAGGAAAAGGAGGTAAGCGAAATGGCGCAGATTACTAAGGAAATGACAATTGGTGAAATCTTAAGAGCCAATCCCGAGGTTGCTCCCATTCTTATGGAAGCAGGCATGCATTGCCTGGGATGTCCTTCTGCTCAGGGTGAAAGCCTGGAAGAAGCGGCTATGGTTCATGGAATGGATATTGAAGATTTAATGAGCAAGATTGCTGCATTATAATCAATTTTCAGGGGCGGACATGCTGTGTACCGACATTTATGCGGCGCGGGTGACGGGATGGCAGGCTGCTTTGGCCTGGCATGTGCGTGCGGCATATAAGGGCGGTTAGCGGGGATGGAGCCTTTGAATACGGGAAGAAACAGACGGGCACGCTGCCAATAAGGCGCGTGCCCGTCTGTTTTTTAGATTTTGCTTAAGTTCTGTAAAGCGTTTTCGCTGATTATCAGTTCGTGATGTTCCTCAAAATAGGCTTCTCCTGCAGGAACTGACTTTTCCTGCCGTCCGTATTCTGACAGACAGTTGCAAAGCTTGTTGAATTCTTCCGGTGTATGGGAAGAACTTGTAACAATCAGGAAATAGCGTCCTGTGCTGCTGTCCTTATACAGTGAGTTGGAGCCGTGATAAAAACCCTTCAGTACGTGGGCCAGCCTGGTCAGATGATTCAGGGAATCAAAGGAATATATCCTTGTCAGGCTGACAGAGCCTTCCGCTGATCCGGCTTCTTCAGCTTTTTCCTCCTGGCGGAGCGTTTTCTGTCCGTTCTGTCCGCCGTTCACGCGGCCTTCATGAATGCGCTTGAATAAATCGAGAACATCGTCTGCGCCTTCATTCAGATCCTGAATCATATCATCCAGGCTGTCGTCGTCATGAACACTGGGGGCAAATTTGGAAAAACGTGTGTCCAGTTCCTCCGGATCCTCCACTTTGGTGATGATTAAAACAATACAATCGGAGTTCAGGGGAATTGCTTCTATCATAAGCGGAATGTCTTCTGCTTCAAAACCGAATTTCAGGGAAGCCTGCTGCATCATATCCCGGAAGAGGCTTTTGGCCTTCTCGGTGCCATAGGCAAGCTCGCTGATTTTCAATTCACGATCTGCCAGGTCGGCTTTTGTCAGGGTACAACGAATCTGATGATCATTTACTTTTTCAATTTTCATGTTCTCACATCCTTAATATAAAGATATTGAAATTGTTGTCTTGTGTGACTGAAAATACCTGTAAAATGAACATATCTGTGTAGTATCTGTGATTATCAAATATATTATACTTAAGGAAGAAATAAGTCAAGCATCCTTTGAAACTGTTTAAACTTTTTTAAGATTTTAGTCTTGCTATTTTTCCATTTATCGGATATAATTCGTTTTAGAGATGCTTCTGGACAATCAGTGTCAGAAGGAGGGCGGTTTTTCAGCCGGAATGAGTTTGTATCACTCATTTATTTATGATTCTATTATATCATATTTTAAGCAAATATTATAGACACACCAGATCTTTCCTGTGTGCTCTATATCTTCTCCTCATCTAATAGTATGAGGATGTCTTACAGGCTTATGTGCTTGTCGGAACAAAAATCATTTCCAAAATTACCACTAAGTTTCGTTTAATTCGCAAAATTCATGTTGTAATTGGTTTTTTTATCTTATTCCGCGATACATGTCCTGGAGCATCTTGTTTTTTCTGTTTAAATATCGTCGCTGCCGTAAAGTCATACGGAAGGGCACATTTATATATCACGATCCTTTTGGGGAAGGACTGGGGCGATTTTTCCGCGCCGTCTGTCCGGGTGCTTTTTCCGTATAGAAAATACGGAGGGGTGTGTACCATGCATTTAGAGAAGGACGAGAAGAAGCTGGAAAGGCATCTGAGGGAAATTTACAGCAAGGGGGTTGATCTGTATCTGGAAGGAGAACCCGCTTCCCCGGAAGAAATCGCCAGAAAATTTTTCGTCAATGAAGATACTGTTTATATGCCGGACTTCGTGACCGACGAAGACGGCACGCTGCGGGAAGTAAGGTATGACAGGGTTGAATACCGCTGATGTCCGCTACGGCCATATATTATTAAGTTTCCTATCTGAAAATAATTGTAAAATGAAAACAGCTGTGAAGCTGCGGGATGGCTTCGTAACAGCTACAGGAAGTATCCGATTCCGACATCCGTATAAACGGTCCCCCGTACCGACGCTGCGGATGGAAGAAAAAGACAGCTGCCGAGCGCGCCTGAGACAGCCGCGCGCGGCGGCAATTAGTCAGATTCTGACGATTTATGTAAAAATAGGTAATGACGATGTTTAAATAGTCTGATATAATAAGGACGGTCAGGAGGAATACGGAAAATGAAAAAAAAGCTTCCGGTAATAATCGCTGTCGTCCTTATTATTGTGATTATTGCCATTACCATGGGTGTTAAAGTCCTTGAAAGATTCTCCTATTCAAAGGAAAGGATGGATCTTGGATCTTATTATGGAATAGAATCGGGGGAGGATGTGGCCCTCGTTTTAAATAATGAAATAAAAGAAGAAAAAGGCAGGCTGTCTGAAGGAAGATGCTATCTGCCCCTGGATACAGTGCATGCCTATCTGAATGACAGATTCTATGCAGACTATAATGAGAATCTGCTCCTTTATACGACGCCGGATGAAATAATCCGGGCGGAGGGCGGCAGTGCAGGTGAGGAAGGCTATGTTCCTGCGTTTATGGATAACGGCGTAATGTACGTTGCGCTGGACTATGTGAAAAAATATACTAATTTTTCCTTTGAACTGTTTCAGGATCCTAACAGGGCGGTGCTGACTACCAGTTGGGGCGAGCATCAGGCTGCCGATATTAAAAAGGATACGGCCGTGCGATACCAGGGCGGCGTGAAAAGTGATATTTTAACCGATGTGAAGGCAGGGGACAAGGTGGTCATCCTGGAGGAAATGGAAAACTGGAGCAAGGTTGCCACATCGGACGGCTTCCTTGGCTATGTGGAAAATAAAAGGCTTGAGAACCTCCGCAGTGAAACGCTGATTCCGGTGACTGATTATCAGGAGCCTGAATATACCAGCATCCGCAGGGATCATAAGATCAGCCTGGGATGGCACCAGGTTACAAGCGAAGCGGCTAATTCCACGCTGTCAACGGTATTGGACGGCGTGAGCGGCATGAATGTTATTTCTCCCACCTGGTTTTTCCTCAGCGATAATGAGGGGAATTTTGTCAGCATAGGCAGCAAAGACTATGTGGAGCAGGCGCACAGCAGGGGGCTTGAGGTATGGGCGCTGTTAGATAATTTCACCTATGACGTGAATACGAAGGAAATCCTTTCCTATACGAGCAAGCGGGCCAATCTGATTTCCGGGTTGGTGAACGAGGCCCTGGCGCTTGGCGTGGATGGCATTAATGTGGACCTGGAGCAGGTGAGTACGGAGGCCGGTGAGGATTATGTGGAATTCCTGCGTGAGCTTTCTATTTCCTGCCGCGCCAACAACCTGGTGCTTTCCGTGGATAATTATGTGCCGAAGAATTATAATGCCCATTATAATTGGAAGGAACAGGGGATTGTGGCCGATTATGTCATAATTATGGGATATGACGAGCATTACGGCGGCTCCCAGGAGCCCGGCAGCGTAGCCTCTATCGGATTTGTGGAGGAAGGCATAAGCACTATGGTGCAGTCAGTACCGGCGGAGAAGGTGATTAATGCGGTTCCCTTTTACACACGGATCTGGGAAACAAAGGGCGGCCAGGTACAGAGCCAGGCTGTGGGAATATCTGCGGTACAGAAGTTTGTTTCCGATAAAGGCGCGGAAACCATCTGGGATGAGGAGGCCTGCCAGAATTATGCGGAGGTGCAGGACGGGGATTCCTTCTATCAGGTATGGATGGAGGATGCACAGTCTCTGGAGGTTAAGATAAATATTATGAAGAATTATAACCTGGGCGGTGTTGCGGCATGGAAGCTGGGTTATGAAAAGGGGCACCCTGAAGTGTGGGATGTGCTGACTTCATTTGTGAATGGATGATAGATGGGCGATAATGCTATATTGCCTTCAATGCGGGAACCGTCAGCAGGCGGTTCCCTTTTTCATTCACAGAACAGGCAGTTTTTAATTCGCAGGACAGAAGGTAAGGAGGAAGTTGCGCCCGCCGGTTCTATTTTGTAGGACAGCACATAAAATGGAATAAGCGAAGGGCGGGAGGTTCCAATGAGTCAGGAACTGAAGGAACAGATTCTAAAGGGCGTAGTTACGATTCTTCTTTTCACGTCCGTTTTTTTTGCTGCAAGGCAGGCGGCGGTTCTGGTAAATGAAGGTGAGGCAGAGACGGAGGAACGGTTCTGCGTGGTTATAGATGCGGGACACGGGGGAGACGATCCGGGAAAAATCGGAATCAACGGCGCACTGGAAAAAGAAATTAATCTTCAGGTTGCTGAGAAGCTGAAGGCATTTCTTGAAGCATCGGATGTAAAGGTAGTCATGACCCGGACGACCGACGGTGGGTTATACGACGAAAACGCTTCCAATAAAAAAGTGCAGGATATGAAGCAGCGTATCCAGATTATTGAAGAAGCCCAGCCGCAGCTCGCGGTAAGCATTCATCAGAACAGCTATGGGGAAGAGTACGTGGACGGGGCGCAGGTTTTTTACTATAACAGCAGCGTTCAGGGAAAGGAGCTGGCGGAAACGATACAGAATCGGATGGTACAATATCTGGATCCGGAAAACCACCGGGTGGCGAAGGCCAACGACAGCTATTATCTTCTGAAAAAGACGGGAAAACCGATTGTAATCGTGGAATGCGGCTTCCTGTCCAACGGCGCTGAGGCGGAGAAGCTGTGCGATGATTATTACCAGGAGAAGGTGGCGTGGAATATACATATGGCGATTATGCAGTATTTGAATAAGCATTATTAATTTGAAAGAAGGAAAGCACAGATTAGTCTGACAGCTTTCCTTCTTTTTTACCCTTAATTTACCATAGGAAATACAAAGATTGTTGATAGGATTAGGAAAAATGATATGCTATTCTGAAACTGGAGTAATTTTGCATAAGAGGAGGTTCAGTATGAAATACAGGTTTGGTTTGATGGGAAAAATTGCTGTTAGTCTGTTCATTTCTAGTCTGATAATTATGTTTCTGGGAATAACAGTATTATATACGAGATTCAGAACTGAGGCGATGAGGATGAATCAACTGCTTCAGGAGGCAAACCTTGAAATTGCAGGGGAAAATATTGTAGAGAAAATGGATGCAGCAGAGTATACGGCCATATCATTATTTTTTGATAAGGATATGAGAAATATATTGCTGAGTAAAAGAGAAGTAAATAACAAAGTAGAGCTTCATAATCAGGTGTATGGTAATTTTCTCAGAATTTTAAATACAACATCATCTATTAGTCGTATTACCCTTTATCGAAAGGACGGGTTTTCTGTATCTGCCGGGTTAGAGAATAATTATGGGCATTTTGATTATGACAGTTGTTTGAAAGTGATACAGAAACATATAAATAATTTTTCAGAAGAAAGCAATTATGCAGTTTGGATTCCGGTGCTCATAAATTTACAGAATGGAACACAGGAGGCATATTTTATGAATGCCCGTATTTTGCGGGACGTGAGTTCCAGTGAACCGGTTGGAATCCTTACTTTTTATGTTAAAGAAAAAGTGATCAGCCAGATGTATTCTTTTTTTGGTAAGGATAGTTATCTGACTGACTCAGAAGGAAAAATTATATCCGCACAGGACCGGGAACGAATCGGAAAAATGGAAGAGATGGATAATACTGGTGTGCCGGAGACTGTATTTGTATCAGTTGGAGACAGACAGTGGTATTTAACAGCAGTGCCTGAAAATACAATACTGGATGCTACACAGGATACTGCTTTTTTTACAATGATGACAGCTGCTGGATTTTGTACTTTTCTGTCAATGGCAGCAGCATTTCTTATATCACGGGGTTTAACTCATAATATTAAGTATTTAAAGGAAATTATAGAATGTACCGGCGCAGGAAATCTTAATTTGCGCTATCAGGGAAAAAGCGGAGATGAAGTTGATTATTTGGGAAAAGCTTATAATAAAATGCTTGATGATATACAGGGGTATATTGCAGAGGATAAAAAAAAGCAGAAACAAATTCAAGATGGGAAAATAAAGTTTCTTCAGGCGCAGATAAATCCTCATTTGTTATATAACACTCTGGATGTTGCAATTTTTTATATGGAAAAAAGTAATATGGATATGGCACTTCATATTTTACGGTCAATGAGCAGTTTTTTTAAGCTTTCTTTAGGAAAGGGAGAACCTTTGCATTCTATTCGTACCGAACTATCCCATATAACCTATTATATGCAGCTGCAAAGGCTATGCAGAGGAAAGGAAATTGAGCTCTTTACGGATATTCCAGAGTCACTTATGGAGATTAAGATTCCCAGAATAACATTTCAGCCTATTATAGAAAATGCTTATCTTCATGCTTTTCAAGGAACAATAAATGACGGGTGGATTAAAATTGGTGTAAGCAGAAAAAGAGAGATGGACAAGTCGGTATTGCACATTTGTATTATGGACAATGGTATGGGGATGGATGAAGTGAAGACGGAAACTATAGAGGCCGGACTGCATTCAGAAAAATGCGGAGAAAACTGCTATGGACTTTGGAATGTTTATAGGAGGTTGAAGCTGTATTACGGAGAAAGCTGTAGAATGAGCCTGGAAAGCGAATTCGGAGAGTATACCAAAGTGATTTTTGCTATACCGGAGGAGGAAGAGAATGTACAGAGTGATGATTATTGATGATGATAAAACGATTAGGGAGCATCTGAAAGAAATTATTCCCTGGAAAGAACTGGGCCTGGAATTAGTGGCGGAGGCATCAGAGGGTGAGGAAGCGATGGCTTGTTTTGTGCAGGAAGAACCGCATATCATAATAACTGATATAAATATTCCGCTAATTGATGGAATGGAATTGGCCCGGCGTTTTTCTGAGAGGGAAAAGGATATTCAGGTTATATTAATTACCGGATTCGGAACGTTGGATTATGCCAGAGAAGCAATTAAGGCCGGTACGGTTGATTTTCTGTTAAAACCTATTGAAGTAGATGAACTTTTAAATGCCCTGAACAAAGCCATAGAAAATATTAAGAAAAAGGCAGAGGAACTGGCCAAATTCCAGCGTATGGAGGAAATACTTCAGGAAAATCTTCCAATATTGCAGGATCGTTACTTACTTGAAGTGCTGGAAGGGGTTGAGGAATCGGAAGAAGAATTGCTCAGGCATTTTGAAAAATTAAATTACAGAATAAATGGAAAGTATTTTCGTGTTGCCGTATTCCTTCCTGATTTTGGGAAAATGAAGATTAATGATAAAGAGATTTTTCAGTTTGCATTGCAGAACATGATTTTGGAAATAGGAAATGAGTATCTGGTGGAATGCAGGGTGCTGTGGAAAAATTTTTCAGAGGGCATTGTTTTTATACAAATGAAAGACAAGGAAAGTGAAACAGCAGAAAGGCTGATGATAAAAGTAAGAGATAAACTACAGACATTCTCTCAATTTGATTTTCAGGCGGGGATAGGATATCTAGTGGATGATTTAAAAAAACTACCGCAATGCTATCAAAGTGCGGTACAGGCATTGGATTATAGTAACATTTATGGAAGAAATCATGTGACGGTGATTGATAATGTTTTGGTCTTGGAAGAGAAAGAACCTGTTCATTTGGAAAAGGAAATTGCTGATGTCGTTCATTTTTCTAACATGGAAGGGATACTTGATATCCGGCATGCAATAGGAAATTATATGAATCGATTGTTAATTGCATCAAAAGGTTCTTTTTTCTGTATTCAAAAAGAATGTATAAAACTGTTGTCAGAGGTTCTAACCTCATCACCGGAAATTCGGTGGAATGTGGAAGAGTGCTTCAGAGAGGATCCCTATGTTGCTTTGCTTCATTGTCGGGAGCCTTTGGAAATGCAGAGCATTTTGCTTGATATTTGTGGTCAGATGAGAACGTACAAACAAAGGCAGTGCCAGAAAAAAGGAAAGAGAGTAATTGAAAAAGCTAAACAGTATATCAAAGAACACTATAAAGAGGAACAATTAAATTTATCGCAGGTGAGTGAGGCAATAGGATTGTCTGCAGTCTATTTCTGCAGCCTTTTCAAAGAGGAAACAGGACATACTTTTGTTGAATATTTAAATATGGTAAGAATTGAGCAGGCAAAGATAATGTTAAAAGCGGGGGATAAGAAAATATATCAGATAGCGTTGGAATCAGGTTACAGTAATCCATCTTATTTTTATGAAGTATTCAAAAAGTTTACAGGTAAAAGGCCGCGTGAATACGCAGAAAGTCAGTAATCTTAAGAATTTATATAAATATTTCAGAAGAATTTAGATGAGAATTTCCAAATCGGCGTGATTTATTTTATATTATGTAAAAACTATAATATAAGTATCCTGCAGGATAGAAACTGAATACCCACAAAATAAGAACCTGTTAAACAGGTGGAGAGGGGACACTATGAAAAAGAAAGGCAAAAGGGTACTGGCAATTTTACTTGCAGCTATGATGATGACTGCTTGCGCAAGCAATAAAGAAGTGCAAAATGATACGGGAAAAACAATCGTGACTTCTTCGGAAACGCAGACAGAAAATATTTTACATGAAGATAAAGAACAGAATACAGATGAGGAAGAAGCAGATCTTATGGGCACTGAGGTTACTTTTTGGTATATGCCGCTATATGAAGGGTTTGACGAGAAGATGAGCCAGGATTTGGCGCAGGAAGTAAAAGAAAAATATGGAATTATATTAAATACAGAGGTTCTTACCTGGGATGCGGGACCGGAAAAGGTAACGGTGGCCATGGCTACCGGTGCAACCCCAGATTTGTACCTGGATACCTATTCCCGGATTGCACCGGCAATAGGGGGCGGTTTATCAGCAGATCTATCGGATACTGCAGATGCGCTTAAAGACCTGTTATATGATGGTGTACTGGGTACGGGAAAGTTAAATGGAATACAGGGTTATATTCCAATTAATTTATCCCAGGGATACAATATTACCGTAAATGTAAGTCTTGCAAGGGAGCTTGGAGTGTATGACTTATTGCCTGAAGATAAAATACACTGGTCATATGATGAATTCCTGGAATTCTGCAGGGCAGCAAGAGAAAATGGAAAAGATAAAAATATTTATGCCACACAGCTTTTTGCAGGCAGTAAGTCTTCTGATGCAGTGTATTACTCATTTATGATGAGCGGCGGCAGTGACATCCTCAATGCAGATCATACAGGAATGGCAATAAATGAGGAAAAGGCTTCAGATACTTTGACATTATTTAAAACAATGATAGAGGAAGAATTGGTGCCCTCAGGAGCGGCAACGACAGTGGATAATGATATTCGTCCGAATTGGTACAGTCAGAAGCTGGCATGTATGTTTGTCAGCACAGGAACCGGAGAAGCTGTTAATGTGAAGAAACAGATTGACAGTGGGGATATTGAGCCATTTGACGTGGACATATATGAGATTCCCACGCCAGATGGAAAGGCCGATCCACATGTAATGAGCTGGGGAAGTACCGGATTTACAATTTTTAAGAATGCAGGAGACAATGCAAAAATTGAGGCATCCAAAAAAGTAATAGAGACTTTCTTGGAAAATCAGTCATACAGTCAGGAAGTGTGTGTGCAGACTGGTAATTCAACAGTTCTTAAAGACTTGGACGTTGATTACGGTGATGATAAATTAAATGAACAGGCTAAACGGGCAGCTGCAAGTACTGCGGAATATGCGGATTCTTCTATTGGAGTATTGGAGTCCTGGTGGTCAGATTTCAGAGAAACCTTTTATGTACAGCTTCAATCATATTATACAGGGGAGAAGAGTGCAGAACAGGTGATAAAGGACTGGGAGGCAGCAGGCAATGAAGTCATAGCAAAATCGCTTCAGCAATAGTTTGCAAGGAGGAAGCATCTCATAAAGCTTCCTCCTTTTATTAACCGAAACATTTCAATGGGACTATAACTGGTTTGAAAGGATTATGAATGAAACGATTACGAAAAGAAAAATGGGGATATTTATTTCTTCTCCCGTGGTTTTGTTTTTTTATTATTTTTACTGTATATCCTTTTTTATATGGATTTAAGGTTTCTTTTTATGATTATACAATAAGCCGTTCGGTATTTGGCGGTGTATCAAATTATGTACAGGCATTTGGAAGTGCTCCTTTTTGGCGGAGTGTATGTGCTACCTTTGAATATGCAGTTATTATTCTGCCAGTCACAGTTCTTGTTTCCCTTTGGATTTCAAAAGTTTTAAGTACGCGTGGAAAAAAGATAAATGCTTTTGCTAAAGCCGTATTTTATTTACCATCCGTAACAAATCAGGTAGCGCTTGTAATTGTCTGGAATTTTCTTTTTTCCCCGGCTTTTGGATTGGTGGCAAGTATATTCCGTATACTGAAGCTGGATCCGATATCATGGTTTGACAGCCCGGTGACTGCAATACCGCTATTGGCATTGTTGATTTGTACATATGGACTGGGGCAGCCTGTCATCTTATATACGGCAGCAATTAATGGAATTCCCGACTGCTATTTTGAGGCGGCAAGGATTGACGGTGCAACGGAAAACCAAATTTTTTTCTCAATTACGCTGAGGCTTTTGCATGGTACAACAACATATATATTGATAACGAGTACAATTGGTATGCTACAAATCTTTGCAGTCCCTTATCTGATGACAAATGGTGGTCCAAGTTTCAGAACTTCAACATTACTTATGCTGGTATATACAAGTGCTTTTCAGAATGGAAGCTTTGGTTACGCTTCAGCAATCGGTGTTGTGCTTTTCTTTATTACTGCAGCCATTGCATTTATTCAGTTTCGTATGATGAGACAAGATGCGATTGAGTATTAGGAGGACTTATGAAAAAAATAAAAAAGAGAAATATATTATCCTTCGGATTATTGTTATTACTTATCGCAGTTTTTCTGTTTCCCTATTATGTCATGGTGGTAGGCGCTTTTAAAAGTCAGATGGCCTTGCAGCTGATTCCGCCGGACTTAAATCCTTTTATAAATCTGACGGGAAAAAACGCTGATTATGTATGGAGAAAAACGGAAATTTTTCTGTGGCTTACAAACAGCGCTATTGTAAGTTTAGGAACAGCGGTAATTACTGTACTTATTGGTGCGACGGCAGGATATTCTTTCGCCAAAAAAAAGTTTCGTGGAAAAGGGTTGGTTTTTATGCTAGTAATAGCAACCATGCTTTTACCAAGGCAAATGCTTCTGATACCCAATTATCTTGTCGCTATGAAGCTACATCTGACAAATTCCAGAATCGGACTGATACTTACTACCGTATCCCCTGCTTTTGGTGTATTTTTGTGCAGGCAGTTTATGGAGAGCATTCCTACGGAACTATTGGAAGCTGCGGAAATTGACGGCTGTGGTGAAATAAAGAGGTTTGTTAAAATTGTTTTGCCAATGGCCCTGCCTGCTTTGGGAGCATTGGGGATATTTTCGTTTTTCAGTGCATGGAATGATTATTTATGGCAGCTTATTATGATTGCAGATAAGGAACTCAGGACAACGCCTATTGGTATAGCGTTATTTTCTCAGGGACAGATAACAAATACAGGCTATCAGCTTATGGCTGCCATGATTGCCACGCTACCTATGCTTCTGATATTTTTAGCCTGTCAGAAGTTTTTTATTAAAGGAATTACAATTGGAGGTGTAAAGGGATGAAAGGGAATTATGGGGATAAGCCTTTTCGAGGAATATATCCAGCACTGCTTACGCCAATATCAGAGGACGGAAAAATAAAGAAGGAGGGATTAAAAAAACTGGTTTCCTGGGAGATGGAAAGAGGTGCGGATGGTTTTTATATTGGCGGAGCGACTGGAGAATGTTATAGCATGGACACTGAGGCAAGAGAAGAACTGGCTCAGACAGCAATTAATGAGATGAACGGAAGAGGTAAGTCAATTGTTCATATTGGTGCATATTCAATCCGTACAGGGATAAGACTTGCACAGCATGCGGAATCGGTAGGTGCAGATGCGGTATCGGCGACACCGCCTCCGGTATACCACTACAATATTGATGAAATTACAGAGTATTATAGAATATTGTCTGAAGCTGTGAAGATACCAATGATTGTGTACATAAATACTATGTTTACAGAAAAAAACGTAGTATCTGCAGTAACCCGTATCCTGGAGCTGCCGAATGTTATTGGAGCTAAGTTCACTCGGAATAATTATTACGAGATGTTTCAGTTATCCCATCTGAAAGGAGGAAAACTTAATCTGTTGAACGGACCTGATGAAACTCTGCTGTGTGGTTTAATTATGGGGGCAGACGGGGGGATTGGCTCAACTTATAATATTATGCCGGATATATATAAAAAGATTTATATTGCCTATTTGCAGAGTAACATAGAGGAGGCCCAGAGATGGCAGTTTTGGGCTGATGCAGTTATCGGAATTTTATTAAAGTTTGGACAAATTCAGTCGATGAAATATCTGTTCTGCCGAAAAGGGATTGATATAGGAAAGGCAGAAAAACCGGGGGCAGAACTGTCTCAGGCTGAAGGAAAGGCTTTGATGAAGGAATTGAAAATAATTGGTTATTTTCATGAATATCCGGAGCTGGAGTGAGGGGGAATTTACGTATGAAACAGTGGTATGCAAAGTGGATTATGTTTGAGGAGTGTCCGGAGAATGTTACGCCTGTTTTCAGAAGGGAATTTATACTGGAGACTATGCCGGGGAAAGCAGAGATACAAATAACCGGGTTGGGGTTTTATCTGTTGGAGATTAATGGAATGCGGGTTGGAGATGAGTTATTACAGCCGGCTTTTACTGTATATGATAAAACGGTGCTTTATAACAGTTATGATATAAGGGAATACCTTGCGGAAGGAAAAAACGAAATTAGGGTAACTTTGGGTAATGGGTGGTTTCATGAACCGGGAGAGGATTGTTTTGATTTTGAACATGCGGTATGGAAAAGCCATCTCCAAATGATATGTGAATTGTATTTGGATGGAACTCTTTTTCTGAAGTCAGATACCAAGTGGCAATGTAGAGAAGGGAAATGGAGTTATAATTCAGTTCGGTTTGGTGAGAATTATGATGCGGGAATAACAGAAAAAGAATGGAAAAATGCAACAATTGCTAAGGGACCTGGAGGAATATTGAAGAAACAGAGACTGCCGGGAATCAGGATTCAGCAGTACCTTTCTCCGATCTGCAATAAAAATGGAGTTTATGATTTTGGAAGGAATATTGCAGGAGATGCAGAAATTACTGTAGAAGGTAAACGGGGAGGGGAAGTTGAGATTAAATACGGGGAACGGTTGGATGCCAATGGAGAGGTTGATCAAACATTGATTAAGAGACATCCGGAGATACCGAGAAATCAGACGGATTATTTCAGAAAAGGAACAGATAGTGTTGAAATATGGCATCCTGAATTCAGCTATAAGGGGTTCCGATATGTTCAGATTAAGGGGAATATCACAATTAAGAATATCAGAGCACGCATATTTTATACGGATTTATCACAGAATGGAGGGTTTCAATGTTCACATAAAACCCTTCAACAGATTTATGATGCTGCATTGTGGTCTGTGAAAACCAATTTCCATCATATTCCCACAGATTGTCCACATAGAGAAAAGAATGGCTGGACAGGAGATGCCCATATATCCAGTGAATTTGCATTATTTAATCTGAATATGGAGGAGGCCTATATACAGTACATAGATAATCTTGTGGATTGTCAGTGGCCCAGCGGTCAGCTCCCATGTATTGCGCCTACCAGTGTTTATGGTTATAACTATCAGAGCGGCCCAACCTGGGATGCAGCATTGATTTTTATACCATGGAATCTGTATTTCTTTACGGGGAGAAAAGAAATCTTGGAACGTTATTATGATTCAATGAGGCAGTATATGTATTATACACAGCAAATATCGGAGGGAGGAATTTGTAAAAGTGGATTAGGTGATTTCCTGCCAGACTGTCTGCAGGAGGTATGTCCAAGGGAGATGATCCTATCCTGCTTTGTTCTCCGGCTTGCTCAGATTATGGAAAAGATAGCAAAAATACTTAAGCGGGAAGAATGCGAAGACTGGAGAAATTTATCCTTAAGAATTAAAAAAACTATTAAGAAGGAATTTTATAATAAATGTAGTAGGACGGAAAGCTATTTAAGCTGTGTGCTTTATTATGACCTTTCGGATAATCCTGAAAAAGAAGCCGCAGAGCTGGCAGCTTTAGTTCGTGCTAAAAAACATTGTGCAGGCGGCGGTATTTTTGGTTCTGTTTATGTGCTCGAGGTGCTTACACGGTATGGCTATTTTGAGGATGCCCTTCAAATTGTAATGCAAGAGAAATATCCTGGATGGGCTTACATGTTGAAGTCTGGAGGAAGTACGCTGTGGGAACATTGGGACGGGGAAAAAGGTTCTTTGAATCATCATATGCGTTCCGCTGTAGGCGCATGGATATATAAGGCTTTAACAGGGCTTGAAATTGACGAAAGTAGCCCCGGCTGGAGGCGGGTGGTATTCAGACCCCGTTTTACGCATAAAATTCCTAAACTTACTGCATGGTTTAATACACCCTATGGAAAATTAAGCATTTTTATAGATAACGGAAAAATGAAATTGGAACTGCCAGAGGAAGTTACAGCTCATCTTTTCTGGAAAAACGAAGTGTATGAGATTACCGGATCTTGGGAAAGAAAATTATATTAGTAAGAAATAGTGTAAAAATAAGGCAGGTACATTTGCGTGATATAATCGCTAACATACCTACCTTATTTGCTATTAAAAAACAAGTTTTCATAATTATTTTACAAGTATTTCTTTAGTCTCACTCCTTCCATACATCCCTCACAAACCCCACATAAGCCGCAATAAAATAAAGCAGATATATCCCCACAAAGATAAGGAAGGAGGTGCCGAAGTAAGTGAACGCCGAGCCGCTCACGCCTGTTGCATTCACGAATTTCCCGCTTATGATGATAACGGCCATGCCGCTTATCAGTACCGCAGGGAGAATCGGGCACAGATAAAACCAGGCCATCTGTTTGAGGAGCGTGCGGTTTATCTGTTTTCTCCGCAGTCCCAGGGAGGAGAGAAGCTGGCAGTGATAGCGGTACTTGCCGGAATCGCTCAGCTGCTGTACGGACAGAATGGTGAGGGCCACGCACAGGTAAACAAGGCCGATGTAAACCATGGGAAGTGAGATGGAGGTATAGCCCCATTTCCCTTCCGCCAGCAGCTCCTGGGAGATGAGCGTATCGGTAATTGTAAGTGTCATGGTGTCCGTGCCACTGGCGATGATATCGCTGTAATCCGTGTGTGAGGAGTAAATCGCACCGATCTGTTCATCGCTCAGCGTGCCCGGAATCATGGAGGCCAGTTCGGTATAATAGACTTCCATCTGTTCCACTACATCATCGTCCGTCACCAGAATGTAGTCAGAGCCATTGTGTCCGTCCTGGCAGAAGGCGTCTGTATAGATTCCGGCCAGATACAGCTCACTGCCGCCGGCCGGGACGGTTACCTGATAAACATCATCCCCCAGTTCTTTGAGAAGCCGGTATTTTGTCTGAAGGAGATAACCGCCTTCGGGAAGTTCGGCTTCCGGAAAGCCCAGCATACGCCGCAGCGCATTGTAATCACTCAGCCGCATGAAAGGATCGTGGTTGTAATACTGTGCCCAAATACCGTCCGGCATGGAAATAAGGCTGTCTACGCTGGCAGAAGCCCCGCCGCCCGGCCCGTTGCCCGGATTTCCTCCATATTTGGCAAAGGCGCGCAGGTGGGTAAGATAATATGTGCGCATCTGTTCCCCACCATTGTGATATACTTTGTAAACATGAGTGACTGCGTCAGGTGAAAGCCCGTTTATTGCCGCCTGTTCCGATTCCATCGTACTTGACGCGTTTCCCAGAATGCTGACGGAAAAAGGGTATTTGTAAATAAGCTGTGTATTCTGGTACTGGTTCAGCATTAATGCAAGGCTGCAGCCAAGCAGGGAGAGGGTGAAAAGCACTGTGAGCGTGCCGAAGGTAAAGCGCATGGTCCGTATTTTTGAGGACAGCTGCCGGATGAGGAACAGATTCGTCCCATGATAGATCCGTTTTCCCCTTTTTTTCAGATAGAGGCTGAAAAGGGAGGCGAGCCCCCAGTAGAGAAGATAAATGGAGAGAATCAGAAGTACTATCATGCGTATGATATCATCATTATCCAGACTTCCGCCTTTGAAATAAAGAACCGTTCCGAAAATGACGAAGTAAGCGATTCCGGCTAGGCTTGTCGCGGCGCCCGTTATCAGGTTCCCTTCCCGGATGCATTCATTTTCCCTGTCTGCCCGGACGAGCCCGGCAATGTTCATCCCCCGGAATTTCTTCTGGTGAAAAAGGAGGGCCAGAAGGTAGCAGGAGAAAAAGCAGAGCAGAGTCATCAGAAAAGAAGGGGTGTTCCAGGAAAAATCCAGACGGTAGCTTTTCCCGATAAGGGTATAAAAGCAGGCAAAGAGGAACTGGCGCAGAAAGAGTCCGATGATCGTACCAAGCAGAAAGGCCATTGCCCCAAGGGCCAGGCTTTCTCCCCAGAAGATATGGGTAATCTGTCTGCGTTTCATGCCCAGGAGCAGGTAGGTTGCGAATTCCCGGCTCCTTTTTTTCATCATGAAGCGGATCATGTACTGGATCAGCCAGGCTAAAACCAGGAGGATAAAAAAGGTGGCAATGCCCAACATGACGGCAATGATGTAGGAGTCAGTTTCCAGTGTCCGTATGTCCGGATCAAAAAGAAGTCCGTTAAAGGAAAACATGATTGCCGCAATTAAAACCAGGGTGACGAAGAAAACCAGATAATCCTTCCAGGTACGTCCGGCATTGCGCAGGCTTAGTTTAGTCAGCATGGGAAAGCTCACCTCCCGTCAGGGCGAGTACATCCAGGATTTCGTTCAGGAAGGCGCGTCTGTCCTGCCCGGCGCGTACCAGTTCGTGAAATATATGCCCGTCCTTTAAAAAGAGGATCCTTTTGCACCAGCTGGCGGAAAAGGCGTCATGCGTGACCATCAGGATGGTGGAATCCATTTCCGTATTCAGCTTGTGGAAGGTTTCCATAAGCATCAGTGAGGATTTGGAATCCAGCGCGCCGGTAGGCTCATCCGCAAGAATCAGCCTGGGGCCGGTGACCAGCGCCCGCGCGCAGGCGCAGCGCTGCTTCTGTCCGCCGGATATCTGGTAAGGAAATTTATCCTGAATGGAGGAAATGTCCAGAATATCCATAACCTTCCGGGTCTTTTCCTCGGCCTCCTTTCCGTGCTTCCCCTGGAGGGAGAGCGCCAGAACAATATTTTCCCGGACAGTGAGCGTATCCAGCAGATTAAAATCCTGGAACACAAAACCCAGGTTATCTCTCCTGAAGTCCGAGAGCTGATCCTCGTTCATGACGGTGATATCGTCAGGTCCGTAAAAAACATGCCCACTTGTTACGGAATCGATGGTGGAGAGGATATTTAGCAGTGTTGTCTTGCCGGAGCCGGAGACTCCCATAATCCCCAGGAATTCGCCCTGGTCCACACAAAAGCTGACACGATCCACCGCCTTCGTGACATTGCTGCCTTTTCCGTAATATTTTTCCACATCGCATACTTCAATAAAATGATTCATACCTATCCTGCCTTTCTTTGCAGTTCCTGCCGCAGCCTTCGGTTTGCCTTTGTGTTGCTCTGGCATTTTTAAGTCCGGCGACGGCTTCTGGTTACAGTATAAAGGGCTGAAAGGCGGGATGGTATCACATTAGCTTTCTTCAGCCTTACAGATCTGTAAGCTTTCTTCTCTGGGGATTTCCAGGGTGATTTGCGTAAATTCGCCCTCGCGGGACTGGGCGTATATGGACAGGCCCAGCTTGCGGCAGAGCTTACGGCACAGATAAAGTCCCATTCCGGTGGATTTTTTCCTGTTCCGGCCATTGGTGCCGGTAAAGCCTTTTTCAAAAATTCTGCCCAGTTCGTTTTCGGGAATGCCTGCGCCGTCATCCAGGACCGAAAGAATTACCCTTTTTTCCTCTTCCTTTGCCGAAATTGTAATTTTTCCCCGTGCCTCCCTGCGGTATTGGGCGCTGTTGCGGATAAGCTGGCTTAAGATAAATACAAGCCATATGCCGTCGCAGTAGATACGGCAGTTCTCCGGCAGGTCAAACTGCAGCATAATATGACATGCGGTGAGGAGCCTACGGTTGCGTGTGACGGCTTCACTGATGATATCGTTGAGGCAGCAGGGGGTGATGAGAAAATCCTGGTAGACTTCATCAGAGCGGGCATAATAAAGGGCCTGTTCCACGGCATTTTCCATGGATTCCGTTTCCCGGAGCATTTTGCGGAAGAAGGCGGCTTCCTCGCCTCCCTCCGATATTTTCCGCGCGCACATGAGATTGACGGCCGTGAGCGGCGCCTTCACCTCATGTATCCAGCTTTCGATATACTCCCGATAGTCCTGCTTCTCCTGCTCCAGCGCGTGAACGGTTTCTATGACTGAACGGTTGGAGATGCGCAGGACACGGCGGTACAGCCTGTCTGTGAGCAGAGGGGATTTTTCCATGACCTCTCCGATGAGGTAGGGCTTATCCAGCTGTTCCAGCTGCAGGAACAGCTGATCAAAATAAACTTTTTTCCGGTAAAAGTCGATTCCGCCATAAAGGAGGACAAGAAATGTCATCAGTCCGGCAAAAAGAAGGGCGTAATCCGCAGGATAGCCGGTAATGCGCAGAAAACAGAAGAGAAGAAGCAGAAGGGCGCAGTAAAAACAAAGAAAAAGGATTTTATCCTTCACATAATCTTTAAGCCTCATATCTGATACCCCAATCCCCGCCTGGTTTCAATGTATCCGGGCGCGCCAATGTCCTCCAGCCTGCCGCGCAGCCGGGTCATATTTACGCTCAGCGCATTGTCATCGATGAAAACCTCCTGATCCCAGAGGTAATCGATTAAGTCTTCGCGGGACACGATTTTTCCGGCGTGCTTCATCAGGAAATAAAGGATTTTCAGCTCATTTCTGGACAGCTCCGTGCTGCGGCCGTCTCCCTCTTTCAGGGAGACGGTCCCGCAGGCCAGATCCAGCCTTACATTTTTCCAGATAAGAGCTTCGTCCTGTTCCCGGGCGGTTCTGCGCAGGACGGCAGCGATGCGGGCCAGCAGGACCGCCGGCTGGTATGGCTTTGCCACGAAGTCGTCTCCGCCCCGCAGCAGGCAGTTCAGCTCGTCCATGGAGGTGTTGCGTGCCGTGACAAAAATAACGGGGATGCGGGATTCTTTTCTCAGCCGGGAACAGATGGTGAGTCCGTCCGTTCCCGGGAGGCCGATATCCAGAAGGAGCAGATCCGGCTGTTCCTTCCGGGCAAGTTCGATTAGATCGGTATCCGGTTCGGGGGCAGTTACCCGGTAGGGCACGCCCTCCAGCAGGCTTTTCAGTTCTTCCCTTATGGCGGGATCGTCTTCGATTATCATTATATACTGCATGCTATCGGCCTCTTTTAACAGTTTTTCAGGGTTTCTTTTTGGCAAATTTCGCTTCGGACTCATTTTTCAGCCGGACGGCGTTCACAATGGGAAGGCCGGTGCTGTAATCCAGCTGTACAGGCTCGTATTCCGTGTTTTCACGCTGTCTGGTCATCAGGCGGCTGTCCCAGGTCTGGTAGGCGGTATCGGGATGCCAGGGCCTGTTTTCCCAGTAATATCCGCGGAAGGGATCCCTGGTGGCATACATATTGTCCAGAAGGGCTTTGTGCAGGCGCAGCTTAACCTCCATATGTTCCTCAGTTTGGGAATTGATGAGGTTGACAAGCTCCTGGGGATCCTCCTGCAGGTCGTAAAGCTCATCGCTGGTCATCAGGTTGACTGCCAGCTTATACCGGCCGTCATATACGGCGCGGACAGGCTGATAGCCGCCGAAGCCGTCGTGATCCACCTCATATCTTCCAAATTCAATGAAAACATATTCATTGGTACGGGTGCCGTCAAGCAGCTCCCGGTATATGCTGCTGCCTTCCATGACCTTGGGGACAGGCAGGCCGAAAATATCCATGACAGTGGGCGCCAGATTGATATGGGAAACCGGATGGGGATCGGTCCTGTTTTCTCCGAAGCCTTTGATAATCAGCGGGATATGCGTGATTTCTTCGTACATGGCGGGACCTTTGGAGGTCAGGGAATGGGAGTAGAGCATATCGCCGTGGTCCGAGGTGTAGATAATTATCGCATCCGGCGCATATTCTTCCGCCGCGTCCAGTACCTTTCCTATTTCGTAGTCAACAAAGGAATTGCAGCCAAGGTAATATTTGGGCTGCAGTTTGAAATCTTCCCTGGCTGCGGCCATATAGGTGTCCTTTGCCCAGATTTTATGGTGGGCGGGTTTATCCTCCAGGGTGTCCAGCATGTTTGCTTTATGGGGGAATTCATAGCCGTCATACATGGACCAGAATTCCTTCGGGCAGAGGAAGGGGCCGTGGGGCTCATCGTAGGATACCACGAGGAAGAAGGAATCATCCCTGTTTTTTTCCAGAAAATCCATGGCCCGGACGGTGCATCTGTGGGCATAGGTGAATTCTTCCTTAATATCATACTTTTCCATGCTTTCCGTCTGGCGGGACAGATACCGTTCCTCTTCCGTCAGCTCCTCAAGATAGCAGCGCATGTCATACCAGTAATCCGGATCCCAGCCGTCCGCGCAGCGGCCCAGGCCGAAATAATCGCCGCCGTCCAGGTGCCATTTGCCGATGTAGGCGGAGTGTATGCCCTGATCCGTCAGCCTGCGCCCAATATTTTGTACATTATCGGACAGCCCCATGCAGTTGGACCAGCCTGCGCAGGAATGGGGATAGCTCCCTGTGAATATGGCGGAGCGGGCAGGCTGACAGACGGGCTGGGTGGTGTACGCCTTTTCAAAACGGATGCCATCCTGCGCCAGCCTGTCCAGAGACGGCGTTTTCATATCCGGGTATCCGTAGCAGCCCAGCATATCCGTGCGCTGGGTATCGGTCATAATAAAAATCACTTTTTTCTTGTCCATATCGCTCCTCCGGGTTTTTAATAATTTTTTTATTGGTAATGGTTCCGTTCTGTCACAATTACTTTTATTGTACCTCATTGTTGGGATTATGCCAATATACCGGCAGAAAACATATACCAAAACAGCATCCTTGCAGTTACTGTTCACGCCCCGTTTGGAGCCCTGCCACCGCCGCCCTATGGCCGTGCCTCTGTGTCCACCAGCCGGAGCGGCCGGAAAACAGGGCTTTTGGACTTTTACATCAGTAATGAATGTGATATAATGTGCAAAGAGCGGGCCTGCGGAGTGCGGGCGGACACAGGATGAAGCGTGCCGGACCGTGGAAGGAAGGGCAGAAAGAGCAGTTATTATGGAAACAATTTATGCGGTAATCAATGGGGATGATACGGATGGGGAGAAAATACGGCAGGCAGGAGAAATCCTGAAGGCAGGCGGGCTTGTGGCGTTCCCTACCGAAACGGTTTACGGGCTTGGCGGTGACGCCCTCAATCCGGAATCCTCAAGAAAAATATATGCGGCCAAAGGACGGCCTTCGGATAATCCTCTTATTGTGCATATCTGCAGATGGGAGGATATTTACCGGATTGCGGACCCTGTGCCTGAGGCGGCGCAGCGGCTGTGCGAGGCGTTTTGGCCGGGGCCGCTTACCATGATTCTTCCCAAAAAGGATACGGTGCCGGATGAGACGACAGGCGGGCTGGATACGGTGGCGGTGAGGTTCCCGTCACATCCGGTGGCGCAGCGGCTGATCGATGCCGCCGGCGGTTTCGTGGCGGCGCCCAGCGCCAATGCGTCAGGGAAACCCAGTCCTACGATGGCGGAATATGTGGCGGAGGACATGAACGGCAGAATAGAGATGATTCTGGACGGCGGTGCCGTGGGGATCGGACTGGAATCTACGATCGTGGATCTCACCGGCGGAGAGCCTACGGTTTTGCGGCCGGGGTATGTGACGCAGGAAATGCTGGAAAAAGTGCTGGGAGATGTGGCCGTGGATCGTACCATTCTGGACGGGACAACGGCGGAACGGCCGAAGGCGCCCGGAATGAAATACAGGCATTATGCGCCGAAGGGAGATCTCGCCATTGTGGAGGGAGAACCGGAGGCTGTGACGGAATATATCAACAGGCTGTGCGCCGAGGCGGCGGCAGCAGGGAAGAAGACAGGAGTTATCGGTACCGATGAGACCTTTTCTTCCTATGCGGCCGACAGTGTGAAGACGGTAGGAAGCCGCGGGGACGAAGAGGCGATTGCCCGCAGCCTGTACCGGATTCTGAGAGAGTTTGATGATGAAGAGGTAGAGGTAATGTATTCCGAATCCTTTTCCACTTATGGGATGGGACAGGCAATTATGAACCGCCTGCTGAAGGCGGCGGGGTACAGGGTTATTACGGTATAAGCGCGCGGAATGCAACGCGCAGATGAAATTAAAGATCCCGCTGCAAGCAACGGGGTCTTTAACCCTCGTGGCAATCGCCAAATATCCATGCAAGCATGGATACTTGGCTCGTTGCTCGCGGGAATAAAAGCCAGAGAGGCGGAAAGGTGTGCAAGGGCATATGATAGTAGCATTAGGCAGTGACCACGGCGGATATGATTTGAAACAGAAGGTTATCGGTTATCTGAAGGAAAAGGAAATCGAATACAGGGATTTTGGCTGTGAAAGCAGGGAATCCTGCGATTATCCTGAGTACGGAAGAGCGGCGGCTGAGGCTGTGGCGAAGGGAGAATGTGATTTTGGAATTGTGATCTGCACCACAGGGATCGGCATTTCCATCGTTGCGAACAAGGTAAAGGGAATCCGGTGCGCGCTCTGTTCGGATACGGTTTCCGCAAGACTGACCAGGGAACATAACGATGCGAACATGCTGGCCATGGGGGCAGGCATTGTGGGCGCTAATCTGGCGCTGGGAATCGTGGATACATTTCTTAATACGCCTTTTTCCGGTGAACAGAAGCATGTACGCAGGGTAAAGGCAATAGAGTGACGGCCGGGCCGTATGACAGGCGCTGTAAATGAGATAATATATAACAGCCGCGTCTGTGCAGATACTGAGCAGTTATATTTTGCATAAAATACACAGGAGGACAAATATTATGTCAAAAGTAGTGATTATGGACCACCCGCTGATTCAGCACAAGATCGGATACATCAGAAGAGTTGAGACAGGCACCAAGGATTTCAGGCAGACTATCAGTGAGATTGCCATGCTCATCTGTTATGAAGCCACAAGAAGCCTGCCTCTTGCCGATGTGGAAATTACGACGCCTATCTGCGATACCACGGTGAAGGAGCTGAAGGGTAAGAAGATGGCAATCGTGCCTATTCTGCGTGCGGGGCTGGGAATGGTGGACGGTGTCCTGAACCTGATTCCGGCGGCCAAAATCGGGCACATCGGCCTGTACCGCGATCCGGAAACCCTGCAGCCGGTGGAGTATTACTGCAAGCTGCCTGCGGACTGCGCGGAGAGAGAGGTCTTTGTAGTGGATCCCATGCTGGCTACAGGAGGTTCCTCTGTGGCGGCTATCCAGATGCTGAAGGATAAGGGCTGCAAAAAAATCCATTTCATGTGCATCATCGCCGCTCCGGAAGGAATTGCGAAGATGCAGGCGGAGCATCCGGATGTGGATTTGTATGTGGGTGCGCTGGATGAGAAGCTTAATGATCACGGATACATTGTCCCCGGGCTGGGCGATGCGGGAGACAGGATTTTCGGAACAAAATAAGAGAAAAAGAGGGAGTTACATGAAAAGAACTGACTATATTACCTGGGATGAATATTTTATGGGGGTGGCCAAGCTGTCGGGCATGCGGTCAAAGGACCCCAGCACGCAGGTGGGAGCATGTATAGTGAGCCAGGATAATAAAATCCTGTCCATGGGCTATAACGGCTTTCCGATAGGATGTTCCGATGATGAATTCCCCTGGGATAAAAACGGCGGGGAAGAGGATACGAAGTACCCTTATGTGACCCACAGTGAATTGAATGCAATACTCAATTACCGCGGGGGCAGCCTTGCCGGAGCCAAGCTTTATGTTTCTCTTTTTCCATGCAACGAATGTGCCAAGGCAATCATTCAGAGCGGTATCCGGGAAATTATTTACGAATGCGATAAATATGCGGACACCCCGGCTGTGAGGGCTTCCAAGCGGATGCTGGATGCGGCGGGCGTGACTTATCGGAAATACGAGTCCGCTGGCCGCAGTGTAACCATAGATTTGTAGGCAGATACCCCGCCGCAGGCTGAAGGATAAGCATGAAATGCAGCAGGCGCGGCGGACCAAAGTCCGTGGGGAATTGACCCTCGCGGCAGTCGCCAATATGGACAGGGGAACCGGAGGTTCTCTGCAGACGTGTCCTTTTGGCTCGTTGTTCATGGGAATAAAGGAGATATTGGATGAAGGCAGCAGGGAGACGGAGGCTGGCAGCGGGATTTCTGGCAGCAGTGCTGATGCTGACGGTTCCCGCCATCGGCGCGAACGCCACCTCGGACACAAGGGAAAAGCTGGAAAAGGCAAAACAGGAAAAGCAGGCGACGGAAAACCAGAAAAATGCCGCGGAAACGAATATTGATAATATGGAAGAGGTGCAGACCGGGCTGAAGGGTGAGCTGAATAATCTGACGGCCCAGCTGACCGAGGTGAGCAACAACCTGGAAACCATAGAAAACAATATTATGGCTAAAAATGATGAAATCGCCGCGACTCAGGAGGAACTGGAGAAGGCGAAGGAATCGGAGGCATGGCAGTATACCTGTATGAAAAAAAGGATACAGTTTATGTATGAGCAGAGCAGCCAGATGTATCTGGAAGCGCTGTTTACGTCATCCTCCTTTGCGGAGTTCCTGAATAAATCGGAATACTTTGAACAGATAGCGGCTTATGATCAGAAAATGCTGGCTAAGTATAAGGAAACAAGAAAGCAGATAGAAGAGAAAGAGGCTGAGCTTGAATCGGAGAAGGCTGAGCTGGATGAAATGAAGGCTTCTGCAGAAGCGGAGCATGAAAAGTTCTCGGGCCTGATTAACAGGACCCAGGGGAATATATCCGCTTATTCCAGTCAGATCGCCAGCGCGGAAGCTGAGGTGGAGGCCCTGGAGGCCCAGATAGAGGAGCAGAATAAAAATATTTCGGCGCTGCAGAAGCAGCTGGCCGAGGAAATCGCCAAATCCCGTCTGGCTGCAAACTCCAGCTGGCGTGATATCTCGGAGGTATCCTTTACGGAGGATGACCGTTATCTGCTTGCCAACCTGATTTACTGTGAAGCGGGCGGCGAACCTTATGACGGACAGGTGGCTGTGGGGGCCGTGGTAATCAACCGTGTGCTCAGCTCCGTGTATCCCAGCACGCTTTCCGGGGTTATATATCAGAACCGCCAGTTTGAACCGGTATCCACCGGGCGTCTTGCACTGGCGCTGGCGGAGAACCGTGCTACGGCCAGCTGCTACCGCGCAGCCGATGAGGCTATGAGCGGCGTGACAAACGTGGGGAACTGTGTATACTTCAGGACGCCTATACCGGGCCTGGAGGGAATTAATATCGGCGGACACGTATTTTATTAATTTCATTTAGGATACGCCGGAAATAACGGCATGAAAAGAGAAAGAAAAAGCGGACCGGAGAATGGTCCGCCTTTTGTTGAATACAGGGCCGGCCTGCAAATAGCAGCGGCCGCCGGCCTTATGCCTGCGCCGCCGGTTCCGTATGGGCCTGGCGTTCAGGGGAAGTCGAACCTGTCGATGGGAGCCGTGAGCGAGGGCATATCCCCGGCATATATGCGTTCCAGAAGCGAGTTCAGGGAATGCAGCGCCGATTTAAGCTGCGGCACGGTGATCAGGTTTTCTTCCAGGGCCTGGGCCATTTCACCGATGTCCACCACCTTGACAAAACCGTCCGGGTAGACGATTACATCCGCAAGGAGATCGGTGACAACAAGCGTATTCTTTTGTTCGTCAAAGTCGTGGGAAATAATGTCGCAGTAGTAGTAGAGCAGCCTGTGATCAGCCGCATAGAATTTGCTTACTTTGTAGCCCTCCCTGAAATAATAACAGGAAAAGCCATGGTGGAGATCCTTTCTTGGTCTGATTGCCTGCCAGCCGGTTACCAGAATCCCGGCGTCGTTCAGAAGAATCCGGTCGTTTTTGAGAAGAATGCATTCTTCCGGTATCAGACGTCTTCTGTACAGAACGGGGTCTTTCATAAGAGCCTCCCTCTCCTGCCGGCCGGAATACGCAGTGCAAGGCCTGCCGCGCAGGGTGCGCCAAATATTAGGAAAACGAAGGTAAATGTGAAGGAACGCAGCATTTAAAAACGAAGTATGTATTTGTCCAAAATACTACACTTACCGGGACAAAATGTCAATGAAAAAAACCACTGTTTTGGTAGACATATTACGGGAAAATGGGTATAATCATAAATGAGCGTTTTAGGGTAAGCCTGAAAATTAATTGTACCCGTTATGGCCGGGGCAGGCAGTTTTCAAATGTGCGATGTCCCGCAGGATAACAGACGGGGAAAGGGAAGCCGATGAAACTGGATAAAAATGTTTTCAGATATTTAACGCTGATTACGCAGTTCGGCATCTATATGCTTGTTCCGATCTTTTTATGCTCCTTTGCAGGCATGTTTTTAGATAAAAAGCTTGGCACTTCTTTTTTTATGGTCATACTGTTCTTTATCGGAGCCCTTGCCGGTTTCAGGAACATATATGTATTGGCACAGAAATTAACCAGGGACAAGAGTAAAGGTTGCCGTGATGAGAAATCTTCTGGAAAAAGTAAATGAGACAGTTCTGGAACTGTGGACAGGCATCCTGATATGGGGTGCTGCCTGTCAGTTAATTCCCATATGGTTTATAAAGGATAAGGGAGGCTACAGCCTCGGCCTGTGGATCGGAGTGATCCTTGCGTCAGCTGCGGCCTTTCATATGTGGTGGTCCCTTGACCGCGGCCTGGACCGGGAGGGCGCCGCCCAGGGCTTTATCAGAAAGCATGCCTTCATCAGGTATGCCGTGATAGTTGCGGTATTTGCGGTGGTAATGCTGACCGGCGCCGCCAATCCGCTGGCCGCTTTCCTGGGAATTATGGGACTTAAGGCGGCGGCTTACATGCAGCCCTTTATCCATAAGCGGCGGCATCCGGATACGGAGGGGCAGGCTGATGCTTCCCTGCTTTCGTCCCCGCCTGATTTGAGTATGTGCGGCGGCGCACATACGGGATCTGAAAATGAAGAAAAAAAGGAGGTGAACCTAGGATGAATACTGGAATTCTGATGTCCGCGGATTCGGGAGTGGATTTCATGATACATGGAATCTTTTCCTATAATTTCTTCGGACACGAGGTGTGGATTACAACGACACATGTATGCCTGCTGATCGTTATGCTTGTGATTATCGGGTTTGCCATTGCCGCCAACCGTGCGATGAAGCATGCCTCAGAAGTGCCCGGAGGCTTCCAGAATGTTGTGGAGATGATTGTCGAGAAGCTGGACGGCATGATTCACAATGTAATGGGAAAGAATGCCGTGAAGTTTGCGAACTATATCGGAACGATATTTATTTTTATTCTGATAAGCAATATTTCCGGACTGTTCGGCCTGAGGCCGCCCACGGCGGACTACGGTGTGACGCTTCCCCTGGGTCTGCTTACGTTTACGCTGATCCATTACAACAAGCTGAAGCACCAGAAGCTGTCAGGCGTATTAAAAGGACTGTGCGAGCCATGGCCTATCTGGGCGCCGATTAATATTATCGGTGATGTGGCAGTGCCTATCTCATTGTCGCTGCGTTTGTTTGCCAACGTGCTTTCAGGTACCGTTATGATGGCGCTTGTGTACGGACTGCTGAAGTGGTTTGCGGTGATCTGGCCGGCTGCGCTGCATGTGTATTTTGACCTTTTCTCAGGCGCAATACAGACCTATGTGTTCTGTATGCTTACGATGACATATATATCGGATGCCATCGGTGATGACTAAACATGGAAACAACAGCGCCCGGCAAGCCGGCGCAATTGTTCATAAAAAAGAAATTATTTTTACCCGCCGGGAGGCGGAGGAATGGAGGAAATTATGGAGTTCAATGAAAGCTTTATTCTGGGATGTTCAGCAATCGGTGCAGGTCTTGCGGTTATCGCAGGTATCGGACCTGGTGTAGGACAGGGTATTGCCGCAGGACATGCTGCAGCAGCGGTAGGACGCAACCCCGGCGCAAAATCCGATATCACATCCACCATGCTTCTTGGACAGGCAGTTGCCGAGACAACAGGTCTGTACGGCCTTCTTGTTGCCATGCTGCTCATGTTCGTTAAACCGCTGATTTAAGGTGCGGCCCCGACCGGAAAAAAGAATGAAAGGAGGCTTGCATCTTGACGACAAAATTAGCGATGGCAGCGCTTTTGACTGCTGACGGAATGACACCCCGCCTGTTTGACCTGGATTTCCAGCTGCTGGCGGACGCAGTGCTTTCCATTATTGCAGTATTCGTTCTGTTCCTGGCCCTGTCCTATTTCCTGTTTAATCCCGCAAGGGAGTTCTTAAAGAAGAGACAGGACAAAATCCGGAATGAACTGGAAGAAGCAAGAGTCAGCCAGGAAGAAGCTGCCGCTTTGAAAAAGAAGTATGAGGACAAGCTGGCAAATATCAATAAGGAAGCCGATGATATCCTGAGTGCAACCAGAAAGAAAGCCATGGCCAACGAAACCCGTATTATTACGGAGGCCAGGGATGAAGCGGCCAGAATCGTGGCGAGAGCCAAGATTGAGGCGGAGCTTGAGAAGAAGAAGGTTGCGGACGAGGTGAAAAAGGAAATGGTTTCCCTCGCTTCCGTACTTGCGGGCAAGGTAATCGGCACCACAATCGATGCATCCGCACAGGATGGCCTGATTGATGAGACTCTGAAGGAAATAGGTGATAGCACATGGCTAAGCTAGTTTCGGAAACTTACGGAGAAGCGCTGTTTAGCCTGGGGCTGGAAAAGGGAATTGTGGACAGCCTTATGGAGGAGATCGATGCCCTCCGCGGAATACTGGAAGAAAACCCCGGCTTTTCCAGGCTGATGAACCATCCGGACATCGGCAGGGACGAGAAGCTGGAGGTCCTTCAGAAGGTTTTTGAAGGGAAGCTTTCGGATACCATGTACGGTTTTCTGGAGGTGCTGATTCACAAGGGCCGTTACGGCGCTGCAGAAGATATTTTTACTTACTATACGGACAGATATAAGGCCTATCACAGGATAGGGGTGGCTTTTGTCACAAGTGCGGTGGAGCTGACCGGGGCGCAGAAGTCCAAGATTGAGAAGCGCCTGCTTGAGACCACGCAGTTCGATAAAATGGAGCTGCATTTCAGCCTGGATGAGGAGCTGATTGGCGGGCTTGTTATCCGGATTGGCGACAGGGTGGTGGATTCAAGCATCCGTACAAAGCTGGAAGGGCTGCAGAGGCAGCTGATGAAGGTACAGCTTTCGTAACAACAAGAAAATGAGGAAGGTTGAAAGTCCATGAATTTAAGACCAGAAGAGATTAGCTCGGTTATAAAAGAACAGATAGAGCGATACTCCTCCAAGCTGGAAGTGGCGGAAGTTGGTACGGTCATCCAGGTTGCGGACGGTATCGCACGTATCCACGGACTTGAAAACGCAATGCAGGGCGAGCTTTTGGAATTTCCCGGTGAAGTGTACGGAATGGTACTGAACCTGGAAGAGGATAATGTGGGTGCCGTTCTTCTGGGCAGCCAGAGAAATATCCGCGAAGGCGATATCGTAAAGACCACCGGCAGGGTGGTTGAGGTTCCTGTAGGCGATGCGATGACAGGACGTGTAGTCAATGCCCTTGGACAGCCGATCGACGGCAAAGGGCCTATCCAGACGGACAAATACCGCAAGATTGAAAGGGTTGCGTCCGGCGTAATTACAAGAAAATCTGTAGATACTCCCCTGCAGACAGGTATTAAGGCGATTGACTCCATGGTGCCCATCGGAAGAGGGCAGCGTGAGCTGATCATAGGCGACAGGCAGACCGGAAAGACTGCCATAGCAATTGACACCATTATCAATCAGAAGGGGCAGAATGTTAAATGTATCTATGTGGCAATCGGCCAGAAGGCATCTACGGTTGCAACGATAGTAAAGACCCTGGAAGAATTCGGCGCCATGGCTTATACCACGGTGGTTGCATCCACCGCAAGTGAGCTGGCACCGCTGCAGTATATAGCGCCTTATTCCGGCTGTGCAATCGGCGAGGAATGGATGGAGAACGGCGGCGACGTGCTGGTGGTTTATGATGACCTGACCAAGCATGCGGCGGCTTACCGTACCCTGTCTTTGCTTCTTAAGAGACCGCCGGGACGTGAGGCATATCCCGGAGACGTATTCTATCTGCATTCCAGACTGTTGGAGCGTGCGGCGAGAATGAGCGAGGAGTACGGCGGCGGTTCCCTGACTGCGCTTCCGATTATTGAAACGCAGGCAGGCGATGTTTCCGCTTATATCCCTACCAACGTTATTTCCATTACTGACGGCCAGATTTATCTGGAGACGGAAATGTTCAATGCGGGCTTCCGTCCTGCTGTTAATGCGGGCCTGAGCGTTTCCCGTGTAGGCGGTGCAGCGCAGATTAAGGCCATGAAGAAAATTGCCGCTCCCATCCGTGTGGAGCTGGCACAGTACAGGGAGCTGGCGGCTTTCTCACAGTTTGGATCCGATCTGGATGCGGATACCAAGGAGAAGCTCGCACAGGGCGAACGTATTAAGGAAGTTCTGAAGCAGCCTCAGTATAAGCCGATGGCTGTAGAGTACCAGGTTATTATCATTTATGCCGCTACCAACAAATATCTGCTGGATATTCCGGTAACCGATATTACAAGATTTGAGAGCGAGCTGTTTGAATTCCTGAACGTGAAGTATCCGGAGGTTCCGGCGGCAATCCGTGAGGAAAAGGTAATTTCCGAGGAGACGGAAAAAACGCTGATTAAGGCCATTGAGGAATGCAAGGCACAATTCAGGTAGAAAGAACAGGTGAATTTGTATGGCTTCCATGAGAGATATAAAAAGGCGGAAGGGGAGTATCCAAAGTACCCAGCAGATTACGAAAGCCATGAAGCTGGTCTCTACCGTCAAGCTGCAGAAGGCCAAGACAAAAGCCGAGGAATCCAAGCCTTATTTTGACACCATGTACCAGACGGTCCGTTCCATTCTGAGCATGTCGGAGAACATCAGCCATCCGTATCTGGACGGCGGAGCCGGCAGTAAGAAAGGGGTAATCGTCATTACCTCCAACAGGGGGCTGGCCGGCGGCTACAATTCCAATATTACCAAGCTGATTACCAAAGGGGACTTTTCCAAGGAGGACCTGGAAATCTATGCTGTGGGTAAGAAGGGCAGGGATACGCTGGAAAGAAACGGCTACCATATCGCCGCCGATTATTCGGAGGTGATGGAGGAACCCTCCTACCATGATGCCATGCATATCGGAAGGCGTGTTCTTGAGGCTTTTGAAAAGGGTGAGATTGGAGAAATCTACCTGGCCTATACAATTTTCAAAAATACAGTGGTGCACATTCCGGTTTTGGTGAAGCTGCTCCCCGTATGTACGGATGACTTCGCCGGAGAAAAGTACTGCCGCGGGAGCCTTTCGGGCTCTGAGGCGGAAACGCCGGAAGAACAGCAGGGACCCACAGCGCCCATGAATTTTGAAATGGAAGAGGTGGATGCGCTGGATCTGCTGATACCCAAATATATTACCAGTATGATTTACGGAGGCCTTCTGGAGGCTTCCGCCAGTGAGAACGGCGCGAGAATGCAGGCTATGGATTCCGCAACGAGCAATGCGGAGGATATCATTGAGGATCTGACGCTGCTGTACAACAGGGCGCGTCAGGGATCCATTACGCAGGAGCTGACGGAGATTATTGCAGGCGCCCAGGCGATCAGCTAGTGATCGCCTGCAATCAGTTAATGATTGTCTGCGCTCAGCTAGTGACAGCTAATCATTGCCTGTAAGCTGCTTATGGCTGCGGGCGCAGTGACTGGCTGCAGGCAGTTAACTGCCTGCGGGTATTTACGAAACAGGAAAGGAAACAACAATGGCAGAGAATAAAAACGGAAAAATCACGCAGGTAATCGGCGCGGTTCTGGACGTGAAATTTGAACAGAACTGCCTGCCGGATATCAATGAAGCGCTGAAAATTCCTACCAGAAGCGGCGGCACGCTGGTTGCAGAGGTTGCCCAGCATCTGGGTGACGATATTGTGCGCTGTGTTGCCATGGGTTCCACGGACGGACTGGTGAGGGGAATGGACGTTATCGCCACAGGCGCCCCCATCTGTGTCCCGGTAGGGGAGAAAACGCTGGGACGTATGTTCAACGTTCTGGGAGAGCCGATAGATAACCTTCCGGCACCCACCGGAGTGGATTATGAGCCCATTCACAGACCGGCGCCGGATTTTGAGGAGCAGTCAACGGAAACGGAGCTGCTGGAAACAGGCATTAAGGTAGTCGATCTGCTCTGTCCTTATCAGAAGGGCGGCAAGATCGGCCTGTTCGGCGGCGCGGGCGTAGGAAAGACGGTCCTGATCCAGGAGCTGATCCGTAATATCGCCACAGAGCACGGCGGATATTCCGTGTTCACCGGCGTAGGCGAACGTACGAGAGAAGGAAATGACCTTTATTATGAAATGAAAGAATCCGGGGTTATCGATAAGACCACCATGGTATTCGGTCAGATGAACGAGCCTCCGGGAGCGAGAATGAGAGTCGGACTTTCCGGCCTGACCATGGCGGAATATTTCCGTGACAAGGGCGGTAAGGACGTGCTTCTGTTCATTGACAATATTTTCAGGTTTACCCAGGCAGGTTCCGAGGTGTCCGCGCTTCTGGGACGTATGCCCTCTGCGGTAGGCTATCAGCCCACGCTGCAGACGGAAATGGGCGCCCTGCAGGAGCGTATCACATCCACCAAGAACGGTTCCATTACTTCCGTTCAGGCGGTATACGTGCCTGCCGATGACCTTACGGACCCCGCTCCGGCCACAACCTTTGCCCATCTGGATGCGACAACGGTACTTTCCCGTTCCATCGTAGAGCTGGGTATTTATCCGGCGGTTGACCCGCTGGAGTCCACCTCCAGAATTCTGGATCCCAGAATTGTAGGGGAGGAGCATTACCGTGTGGCCAGAGGTGTGCAGGAGCTGCTGCAGCGTTATAACGAGCTGCAGGATATCATTGCTATCCTGGGTATGGATGAGCTTTCCGAGGAGGATAAGCTGGTGGTATCCCGTGCGAGAAAGGTACAGAGATTCCTTTCCCAGCCCTTCTTCGTTGCAGGGCAGTTTACAGGAATGGAAGGAAAGTATGTTCCGATTTCCGAAACCATCCGCAGCTTCCGCGAGATTCTGGAAGGTGAGCATGACGATATTCCGGAGAGCTACTTCCTCAACGCGGGAAGCATTGACGATGTGCTTGCCCGTGTGAAATAGAGGTGCATTTATGGCAGAGGACAGGAATTTTACATTGAAAATCATCACGCCGGAACGGGTTTTTTATGAAGGGCCGGTGTCTATGGTGGAGTTCAATACAACGGAAGGGGCAATTGGCATCTATAAGGGCCATATTCCCATGACCGTTATGATTAAACCGGGCATTCTCACCATTACTACGGATGAGGGCAAAAGAGAAGCGGCGCTGCATGCAGGATTTGTGGAAATACTGCAGACACAGGTGACCGTGCTTGCCGAAGTGGTGGAATGGCCTGAGGAAATTGATGCAAACCGTGCAAAGGCAGCGTTGGAAAGGGCAGAGGAACGCATCAGGCGCCATGAACCGAATACGGATCTGGCAAGGGCGGAAACTGCGTTGGACAGAGCCATGGCACGTATTAACGTTTTAAAATAAAAGGGAGGAGAAAGCAGGTGTAATCTTTAAGGATATGCCTGCTTTTTCTTAAGTATGCCCGTAGGCGTACATTACATAACAGCTTACATGGAACAGGGCTGCTGTTTACGGTACTGCGGCCGTTTGCAGCCATAATGTTCCGGGGCGGGAGGAAAGACGATGCGTGAAGATATTAACAAGGTATTGGAAAATGTGGGAAAGGTGATTATCGGAAAGAAGGATGTGCTGGAAAAACTGCTGGCCGGACTGCTGGCGGACGGGCATGTGCTTCTTGAGGATGTGCCGGGGACAGGGAAGACGAAGCTGGCAAAGGCCCTGTCAGCCTCACTGGGCGTGGATTTCGGCAGAATCCAGTTCACGCCGGATATGCTGCCAGCGGATATCACGGGTATGCATATTTACAGCAGGGAAACGGAACAGTTTGAATGGAAGGAAGGGCCGGTGTTCACCAATATCCTGCTGGCGGATGAAATCAACAGGGCCACGCCCAGGACTCAGGCCGGACTGCTGGAATGTATGGAGGAGCGCCAGGTGACGGTGGACGGAGAGACACGGAAGCTGGCCGAGCCTTTTTTTGTAATCGCCACTCAGAATCCGGTGGAAACTGCGGGAACCTTCCCTCTTCCTGAGGCACAGACGGACCGTTTTATGATGAAGCTTTCCATGGGGCTGCCGGACAGGGAAGAGGAAATCCGGATTCTGGAAACCTACCGGGAAAAGGATCCTCTCCTGGAGCTTAACGCCGTCATGACATGCGAAGAGCTGATTGCGGTAAAGAGACAGGCGGAGAAAACATATGTGCATCCGCTGATAAACGGTTATCTGGCGGATATTGTCCTTGCCACCAGAAAGCAGGAAAAGGTGGTAATGGGAGTAAGCCCCAGAGGAACACTGGCCCTGATGCGGTGCTGCAAGGCGCTGGCCTGTATGGAGGGAAGGGATTATGTGACCCCTGATGATGTGAAAAAGCTGGCTCCTGCGGTATTGGCCCACAGGCTGGTGTTTTCCTTCGGAAGGAGCCGGCAGGAGGAAGCGGTGAAGCTGATGGAAGAAATTCTGAAAAGCGTGCCGGTGCCGGTGGAGGATTTTAGCAGGAGATAGCTTGCAGGCTGCCGTTTTCAGCCTTTTTTTGCAGGATAGCTGGATACGGCGGCGGCTTCAGGGGAGAAATTATGCTGATTATTTGGATTGGACTGGGCGCTGTGCTGCTGTTTGCGGCACAGGCGTGGATATACAGCCACTATTGGGAAAAGGGCTTGTCCGCAGAACTGCTTTTTTCCAGGGAGAGTGCGGTGGAAGGGGAGGAATGCCTTCTGCTGGAGCGGGTGGAAAACCGGAAGCTCCTTCCCCTTCCCATGCTGAAGGTAAAATTCCAGGTTTCCAGGAACCTGCGGTTTTCCGACGAAGGGGACGGCGCGGTCACCGATAAATATTACAGGAACGATATTCTGTCATTGGGGCCCAGACAGCGTGTGACGAGGAAAATACCCTTCCTCTGCGGAGCCAGGGGCTATTACCGTATCCGGGGGCTGGATCTGGTGGCTGCGGATCTGTTCCTGACAAGGGAGATGATTGCCGAGGCGGAGGCGGACACCACGCTGTATGTTTACCCAAGACCTGCGGCGGGGGTGGAACTGGATACGGCGCTGCAGAAGCTGAACGGGGAAATCCTGGCAAAGAGACATATGCTGGAGGATCCCTTTGAATACCGGGGAATCAGGGAATATGCGGCTTTTGATGAAATGAAGACCATCAACTGGAAGGCCACGGCCCGGATGGGAGAGCTGATGGTGAATATGCGTAATTTCACCTCCCTGCGGGCGGTGCGTATTTTCCTGAATCTGGAGGATTCCGGCATCCTGAAAAACGACAGGCTGGTGGAGCTGTGTATTTCCATTGCGGTCCGGTTTGCAGGAGAGCTGCTGGGGCAGGGGATCCGCGTGGCGGTATATGCCAACGGCAGGGATGTGCTGACCGGGGAACCCATGAAAATGCAGCCAAGCGCGGCGCCGGGGCATATGGAAAGCATTAACCGGGCTTTTGCCAGGCTGGATTTGGAGAAGGAAGTGTACCCGTTTAGCGAGGTGTTTGAACGGGAGCTGGAGGAAGAGGGAAAGGATATTGCCACACTGTTCCTTTCGGTGGACCGGAGTGCGGCGTTCCAGGAGCTTATACGGCATTTTGCAGGAAGCGGCGCGGATTTTAGCTGGATGTGCCCGTTGTTTCCAAGGATGGAGGGCCTGGTGGAGGACGCTGAAAAACTGCATTTTATCAGGCTGAATGCGGAGGAAATGCTGAATGGAAAATAAATGGATTGATCGCTGCATGATGTGTCTTGAGGTTTTGATGAATTACCTTGTGATTTTCTGCCTGGAGACGGTAATATTTGGTTCATTTCCCAATTTGGAAAAGGTATTGGAGGCTGAAAACGGGCAGTTTGGCGCTCCCGGTCTGTTCCGGCAGATCCTGCTTATGGCAGTTCCGTTTCTGTTTTTGCTGATCCGGGCGAAGGCGGCCCATTTTATGAGCTTTGTGGCGCTGCATGGCGCTGTTGCCGCGGGGGCGGTGCTTCTGCTGGGACAGGGCACGGCGCAGAGGGTCTGCTTCGGGGTTTTTGTGTCTATTTATCTGATGCTTTCCTTTATGCTCCGGATTTCAAAGCAGAGAATCGGGGAAGGACAGCTGGGGGCGGTGGCTGCGGGAATCGGTGCCGGCGCTTCTTTCCTGCTATGCGCCTATATGGGGATGGAGGCCGGCTGCGGCCGGATTATTAATACAGCGCTGCTGTATACCTTTCTCTTTTTCGTATACTCCTATCTGGAGCATCTGGATCGGTTCGTACAGTTTAACCGCAGCAGCAATGCCCATATCCCGGTGAAGAAAATGCTCGTAAGAGGCGGGACAATGGCGGGGCTTTTCGGTCTGTTCACGGTGATAATCCTGGGTGCGGGCACGAACAACCGGCTGGTGCAGGGAATGATGGATCTGGTAAAAAAGCTTGGCTATTATATTGCCAAGGCCATTGCCATAGCTGTCAGCTTTTTACTGCAGCTTTTTTCCGGCAAGGAGCAGGAGCCTGTGACGGAGATTGTACAGCAGCAGCAAATGGATATGGGTGTTGGCGAGGCGGCAGCCCAGCCAGCCTGGCTGGAACTGTTGATTAAAATCACGGAATATCTGATGGCGGCAGCAGTGGCGGCGCTGCTTTGTTTCCTGGTATATAAGCTGGTCCTTGCCGCAATCCGGCGTTTCTATGAAAAGGGGAATGCGGTGGAGGTGGAGGAAGGCAGGACGACGGAAATCCGGGAATCCCTGGAACGGGACAAAAGAAAACGGGACAGGGAAAAGGCTCTACCTCTCCTGGCCAGAAGCCCGGAGGAGAAGATCAGGAAGATTTTTGTTAAGACCGTTAAGAAGCTGGGGCTTCTGCAGGCACCGGAGACAGGACGCCGCGGCCGGGGTTCATGGAAAAAAGAGGAAGAAAGCATGACGGACGGCAGGATCCACACGCGGACAGCCAGGGAAATCCTGGAGGCCGGCTGCTTTACCGAAACAGAAAACCTGAAGGCGGCGCAGGAGCTGCTCGGGCTGTATGAAAAGGCCAGATACTGCGGCGGCTGCACGAAGGAAGAGGCCGCAAGAGCAGGGCAGGCAGCAGACAGAATTACAGAAAAGAAAAAAATGGCATAAACCCTTTCCTTTCCGGGCGCATAACATAAGATAAAGGCTGATTGGATGTGAAGCGTCTGAGCCGGTGTCTTATCTCATTCATATTCCGTCTTGCGGCGCAGCCTGCCGCGCCGAATATCAATGAGATAAGATACCGGGCTTCAGGGGCGGAGTGTCCGGAAAGGAAAATGGAATGGACGATATCAGAAAATTCCCGGGCCGATTTCCGGAAGAACCCTACCGCGAAGAAAGCGAAGGACGGAGAATGCCCGGTTACAGAGGAAACCAGCGAAATTACAGAGAGTACAATATGGAGGGAGCTCCGGAGGAGTGGAGGAACGGGGGAGCGAATATGAATTACGGCTGCCCTTATGGAAACTGCGGCGTACCGGGGACCCCCCTTCCTTTTTATATGACCTATCCCATGCCCATGTTCTGGGAGGAAGAGGACGATGCAATTCGTGATCTGGAATATTTTCTTCAGCTCTATCCCCAGGATGCCCAGCGTTATCAGAAAAAAATCAGTGATATCCTGGATACCATGGATTACAACGGCAGCATGATTTATGATGAATATCCTGACCGGATGGCGCTTTACCGTCTGGGAGAGGATATTTATGATAAGATAAGAAGGGAAGAGGAGCAGGCTGATGAGGGCCGGGCGGCGGTGGAAAGAGAGCTTGCCGCCGGAGCTTCCGCAAGAAAAAAGGACGGAGAGGAAACCCAGGCACGTGTGCCGGACGGAGAGGAAGCTGCGCCGGAGGAGGCCGCGGCAGTATCTGAAACGGCGGCTGTCATCCCGGGGCCGCAGCAGATGCAGATCACTTCCCGCAGGGAAGAGGAATGGAATCATAGAAGAGATCTGATTCAGGTCCTCCTTTTTTACGAAATATTCCGCAGAAGACACGGAAGAGGAAACCGGATCAGGAGCGCATCCTATGGCGGTTTTTCAGCTTTTGGAGGAAATAACGGATTTTATAAATTCTAGTTGTGCATTTCAGACAAAGGAATTAAAATAGATTCAGACTTTTGACGGCGCCGCGCGCCGGGCCTGCTGTGGTATCAGGGCAGGCCGGCGGCGCAGCCGGAGTGAAGCCACTGCGGATGATGGCGGAAAATACGGAGAAACAGCAGGTATTGTTATGGAAGAATTATACAAGCTTTTGCAAGAGAGCCTGAATGAAAGGCTGTATCAGATAACGGCGGGAGGCCCCAGAAAAAAGGACGGAGCCGTCAGGCTGAAGCTGCGGCCTGTCATGATAAAGGACGAGCTGTGCTTTCAGATGGAGTGTTACCGGGGTAACCAGGTGTTCCACCGCAATGTAAGCGCTGCCGAAGCCATGGAGGAAATGGGAAAGGCCATGGAAGACAGCTTCCGGCAGCTGGATGTGGAAACCATGGATTTCCAGGCGGTGGCCCTTGTCAGTAAGAAAGGGAAAATAACAATAAAGAAGAAAAAAAGCGGAGGGGAAAAAGCGAAGGAGCTTTCCCTTTCCCATAACAGAGCAAAAAAATATATTCTGGAGGAAGGAAAGCAGGTTCCTTTTCTTGTGGATCTGGGTGTGCAGACTCAGGACGGCAGGATTGTGAAGAGCCGTTATGATAAATTCAGGCAGATTAACAGATTTCTGGAATTTATTGCGGATATTATGCCTATACTTCCTAAAGACAGATGTGTGCGCATCATAGATTTCGGCTGCGGCAAAAGCTATCTGACCTTTGCCATGTATTATTATCTGCATGAGCTTTGCGGCCTGGATATCCGCGTTACGGGGCTGGATTTGAAAAAGGAGGTCATCCGGCATTGTCAGGAGCTGGCGGATAAATACGGGTATGAAGGCCTGGAATTTTTGCAGGGTGATATTGCGGATTATTCCGGGGAAGAAAAGGTGGATATGGTGGTCACGCTGCATGCCTGTGATACGGCTACTGATTATGCTTTGTATAAGGCCGTGCGCTGGAATGCGGAGGTTATCCTGTCCGTTCCCTGCTGTCAGCATGAGATGAACAGGCAGATCGCATGTGATATTCTTAAGCCCGCACTCAAATACGGACTGGTAAAAGAACGGATGTCGGCCCTTCTGACGGACGCGCTGCGCGGAAACCTGCTGGAGGAGGCAGGCTATGACACGCAGCTGCTGGAGTTCATTGATATGGAGCATACGCCGAAGAATATTCTTATCAGGGCGGTAAAAAGGAAGGGGACAAAGCCGGCGGATACCGGCATACAGGAAATGACGGACTTCCTGCACGTACATACCTGCCTGCAGGAACTTTTGAAGCAGTAAAGGAAGCGGAATGAAGAAAACAATTATTAAGGGCTGCGTGTTTGCGGCGACATTTATCGTGGTGCTGATTGTCAGCAGCCTGTTTCTGAACAGAGGAAATACGGATATGACAGCGGAAATGAAGCTGCCGGAGCTGCCTCTTGTCTATGTAAACGTGGGAGAGCAGCATGTGAATATGATGCGCGGCTTTTTAAACGCCATGGATGAACAGTATATGAAGGAAAGCGTTATGCCCATTGAGTCGGATAGAAGGCTGTCCTTCAGCGTAAAAAAGTACGGGCAGTCCGTGGAATCCCTCGCCTTTGAGGTGCGCAGCGTGGACGGCAGCCGTCTGGTGGAAAATACGGAAATCACCAATTACCGGACGTTGGGGGATACGCTGACGGCGGATATCGTCCTGAAGGATCTCATTGAGGAAAAAACGGAATACGGGCTGACCTTTCTCGTGAATCTGGAGGATGGCAGGTGCGTCCGTTATTATATGCGGATTATTCAGGCGGACGGCTACGGCGTAGAGGAAAAGCTGGAATTTGTGAGGAATTTTAATGAGGCAACCTTCAGTGACGGATGGCCGGGCGAGTTTGGCAAGAATCTGGAGCCGAAAAGCGACGCCGATAATACTACGCTCAGCCGGGTAACGATAAACAACACGGCGTCCCAGATTGGCTGGGCCGGGCTGGAGGTTGAGCAGATAACGGAGCCGGTTTTCACCATCCGGGAGATTTCGGAGGAGACCGCATCCATCACGGTGGAATATCTGGTAAACTACATCCGGCAGGGCAGGGAAACCTATGCCTCCGTGGAAGAGGTTTACCGTGTCCGCCAGGGAACGGACCGTATGTATCTGCTGGATTATGAACGGCAGATGAGTGAAATTTTTGCGGAGGATAATTCTGCCTTTGTGGGAGATAAGATCGTGCTGGGCATTACGGATCCGCATGTGGAAATGATGGAGAGCGACGGCGGCAAAATACTTGCGTTTGCCCAGGCCGGCGTGCTTTACAGCGTGAATGTGACGGATAATAGGCTTTCCAAGCTTTTTTCTTTTTACGATTCTGAGGGAAGGGATGAAAGAACCTTCTACAGCGGGCATGATTTTAAAATCCTTCAGGTGGATGAAGCGGGAAATGTATTTTTTATGGTATACGGCTATATCAGCCGGGGCCGCAGGGAAGGTTATACCGGCGCGGAAATCTATCTGTACAATAATTCCCTGAACACGGTGGAGGAGCTGGCATTTATCCCCAGCGCCAAATCCCCGGAAATCTTTGAGGCGGAGCTGGAACGCCTGGCCTATATCAACGGTAAGAACGAATTGTATCTGCTGATGAATAACCAGATTAACTGTGTGCATCTGGATCGGCAGACGGTGGATGTGATCGCGGAGAATATGAGCGGGGATACCTACCAGGTATCGGACAGCAACCGTATGATCGTGTGGCAGAATGAGGGGAAAAAATATGCCAGCAGCAGCCTGACCCTGATGAACTTAAACAGCGGGGAGCAGATGAAGATAGAAGCGGGAAGCGGCAATTATATCATGCCTCTTGGCTTTATGGGGGAGGATGTGATATATGGCGTGGCGAGGCAGTCGGACGTGATTCTTGATGATACGGGAACCATGATTTTTCCCATGTTCCAGGTAAGAATACAGGATGAGAACGGAAAAGTGCTGAAAACCTACGAAAAAGACGGCTTTTATACCACGGACTGCAGTATTAACGGAAATCAGATTAACCTGAGCCGTGTGGAAAAAGATGGGGAAGGTAATTATGCGGCCGCGCCCAATGATCAGATTGTGAGCGGGGCGGCAGAGGTAGTCAAGAGCAATAAGGTTATCACCATTCCGGTGGATGATTTTGAAACCATAACCGAGATACAGATGAAATCGGCTCCTGACAGCAAGAAGCTGAAGCGGCTTACGCCTAAGGAGGTTCTGTACGAGGGCAGCAGGGAGATTCAGCTGCCGCAGGCGGAGCAGCCTATGGAAAGCTATTATGTATATGGGCCTGACGGGGAGGTGACCATCCTTTCCACTGCGGGAGAAGCCATCAGCCTTGCCTATGAAATCAGCGGCACAGTCACCGGGGAAAGCGGCGCTTATGTATGGCGGAAGGACAAAATCAATACCAAGAACCAGATTATGGCCATTGAAGCTTCGCCGGTAACGGAGGACAAAAACAGCCTGGCAGTCTGTCTGGATACGATTCTGGCATATGAAGGTATTATGAGAAACTCGGAATATATGCTTACCCAGGGCAAGACGGTGCAGGAGGTGCTTCAGGAAAACCTGGAGAACGTGCAGGTGCTGGATCTGTCCGGCTGCACCCTGGACAGCGTGCTTTATTATCCGGACAGAGAGATTCCCGTACTGGCCATGCTGGGCGACGGCAATGCAGTGCTGATCATCGGTTTCAATGAAAAGAATGTGGTGCTGATGAATCCGGAGACGGATAAGGTATACAAAATGGGCATGAACGATGCGGCAGACTGGTTTACGGAAAATGGCTGCCACTTTATATCCTATGTGAAAAAATAACAGCCGGCGCCTGCGGGCGGCCCGGTCCGTGCACTTTTTTCTTTAGATTATTTTCTTAAGATTAAGGGTGTACGGACCAGACTGACCTGTGGGAAGCCGGCTGCAGGTATATTCCGGGAATACGCATAAAATGGCTGTTTCCGGGCAATGCAACCGATAGTTGCGGTGATGAAAAGCAGAATTGGTAGTGCAACTTTGGCTAAATCCCTTATAATGCAAGCCAACAGAAACGATAAATTTTTTAACACAGCAGGAGGTTATGTTATGAATATTGAGATCGCCAACAGGCTTGTAAATTTAAGGAAACAGAACAGTCTGTCCCAGGAGGCGCTGGCGGAAAAGCTGGGCATCAGCCGTCAGGCGGTAAGTAAATGGGAAAGAGCTGAAGCATCGCCGGATACGGATAACCTGATTCTGCTTTCACGGATTTACGGAATTTCCATGGATGAGCTGCTGCGGACGGAGGATGAGATCCCCATGCCGGAAAATGCAGAGATGCCGGAGATTGAGGAAGCAGCGCCAGCACCGGCTGGGGACGGCGGCCCTTTTTCGGGAGACGCTGCAGAGACAGCGGCGGATGGACGGTGGAACACACCGGAATATGTACATATCGGCCTGGACGGAATCCACTGTAAGGATAAGGACAGCGAGGTGCATGTGGGCTGGAAGGGGATCCATGTGGTGGATACGGAGGATGAGGTGCACGTGGATTCCAACGGCGTCTATGTCAATGGTGAAAAATATGACGGCAGATATCTCTGGGAGCTGGCCAGGCCGGAGTTCCCCTTTGCGGTTCTGGTAATTGCAGCCTTTATCGTTATTGGCGTCCTTACCGGGGCGTGGCATCCGGCCTGGGTAATCCTCCTTACGATTCCTCTGTGGCATACCTGTCTGGAAGCTTTCCGGAAAAGGGATATGATGAGGTTTGCCTTTCCTTTGCTGACCTTCCTTATTTTTCTGCTCCTTGGCATCTTCAAGGGGCTGTGGCATCCGGGATGGCTGGTATTTCTGGCAATACCGGTGTACTATGCCGTTGCGGATTATTTCAGAAGACTGAAGAAAGAAAGGACGAAAGAAGATAACCAGGGGGAAAATTATAAAGAAGAGGATTCTTCCTTATAAAATCCTTAGAATTTCCTGCTATCCTTTGAATTGAAAAAATAAGGGGAATGTATGACGGAGAGTTTACATTTCCCGGATTCAGGAGGCAGGTATGATGGAAAAAAGAAAGCAATGGAAGGGTTTCACGGATTTTCAGCTGAAGTGGCTGGCATTGGTATTGATGGTATTTGACCATATACACTATTTTTTTGAGTTTACGGGAAAGGTCCCGGAATGGTTTTCCATGCTGGGCAGGTTGTCGGCGCCGCTGTTTTTGTTCTGTCTGCTGGAAGGCTTTGCTCATACGCGGAACCGGAAAAAATATTTTCTGCGGATTTATGCCATTGCCGTGGGCATGGGAGCGCTGCAATATGTATTTCTCAGCTTTGTGAGACGGCCGGATGGGTTTGTGCCGCAGAATCAGATGCTGGCTACCTTTTCCATTCTGCTGGTCATCCTGCAGGGGATTGAATGGTGCAGACAAAGACAATGGCTGAAGGGTCTGTGCGCGGTATTGCTGCCATTGTTGTGGCCGGTGCTTGGAATGGGGCTTATATATCAGGTTCCCGCTTCCACGCCTGTGGTGCTGATTCTGCACTATACGGTCCTCCCCATGCACACTGCAATTATGGATGGCGGAACATATTTTATCCTGGAAGGCCTTCTTCTTTACGGATTGAGGAAAAACAGGGCTCTGCAGGCTGCCGGTTTTTTTGCGGCGGCGCTGCTGCTGGAGGGGCTGGCGCCCTTCCTGCTTACTCCGGGAGCGGAATTCCGGATGCTTTTTACGCAGATGTATGGATGGATGAGCGGTTTTGCCGCCATACCGATGTATCTGTATAATGGAAAGCGGGGAAGAGGAAATAAAAAGCTGTTTTACTGGTTTTATCCGGCCCATGTATATGTACTGTACGGGATATCCTGGGTGATGCAGATTTTCTAATGGCAGCAGGAGTGAAAAGCGATGGCAAGAATAATTGTGGTGGATGATTCGGAGGATATCTGCCGTTTATTAAAAAGAGCCCTGGAAAAGGATGGACATTCTGTAACGGCGCTGCCTGATACGCAGGAGCTGGATGAGAAGCTGTGCAAAGCGGCGGATCTGATTTTGCTCGACGTGATGATGCCGGGAGAGGACGGCGTGGCTGCCTGCGGGCGGATACGCGCATTTACAGACTGTCCGATTCTGTTTCTTACGGCCAGGGGAGAGGATGAGGATGTGCTGAACGGGCTGGGTGCGGGCGGGGATGATTATCTGACCAAGCCCTTCAGCGTTTTACAGCTTCGGGCAAGGGTGGAGGCGCATCTGCGCCGGGAACGCCGGGTGCCCTCTTACCGGTTTGTTTCCGGCGGCCTGCGCTTTGACCTGCAGGCGAAAAAGGTATATGCCGGAGAGCAGGAGCTGAGTCTGACCAGAAGCGAATATATGCTCTGCGAGACGCTGGCCAGGCATCCGGGGCTGGTATATACGCGGGAGCAGCTGCTGGAAGAGGTCTTCGGATTTGACAGTGATTCCGGGGAGGCGGCGGTGACGGAGCATATTAAGAACCTGCGCGGGAAGCTGGCCTCCTGCGGCAGCGCACCGATAGAAACAGTCTGGGGAATGGGATACCGATGGAACAGCGAAAAAGCATAAGTTTAATTTGGATTCTTGTAAAATATATGATTCTGTGCATCCTGGCGGCAGGCGCTGCTTTCCTGGGCTTCTGGGCGGGGATGAGCCTTCTGCTGGGTTCCGGTGCGCTGTACGCCGCCAACGCCGGGGAGCGTATGGCTCAGGAGGCCGCGGCGCGGATGGAACAGGAGGGGATAACAAAGGAGCTTGTGCCGGATTTATGTGGATATGTGATATGGGAAAAGGGGAGCCTTGTGGATACTGACCTGAACGGCAAAGCGCTGCGTGCTGCCGGGAACTATCGGGAAAACGGAAAAAACGCATCCGGCCGGTTTCATATTTCGGTCAAAAATGGGGAGAAAGAGGCGGTGCTGCAGTATACCTTCCATATGCAGCTTGCCGATCCGGCATGGAGAAAACGGATACCAGGCTTTGAAGGGCTTTATATGACTTTCTGGGGCACGTTTTTTATCGGCTCCCTGGTACTGCTTACATTTCATTATGTAAAGGTGATTAAGGCCAGGCTGAGGGTGCTGCAGGAGGCTGCGGTCAGCCTGGCCAGAGGAGAACTGGAGCGTCCGCTTGGGAATCCGGGGATCCGGGAATATAACGAGGTGATGAGGGCCATGGAACAGCTGCAGGCGGCACTGCGCCAGTCTCTGCAGGAGCAGTGGAAAATGGAACACAGCAGAATCGCGCAGACAAGCGCCCTGATCCATGATTTGAAAACACCTCTGACAGTGATTGACGGAAACACCCAGCTTTTGGCGGAGACTGAGCTGACAGCGGAGCAGCGGGAATACGTGGATGCTGTTCTGAAAAATACGGCGGCAGCGGGGGAATACCTGGAACGGCTGAAAAAAATTGCCCGCAGTCCGGCAGAGGGCGCAGCGAGGAAGACAGCAATGTCCGGGGAGCATGTACAGGCAGAACTGATTCGGGAAGCTGAAGAGCTTTGCAGGGTATATGGGCTTACTGTGAAGGGAGATAAGACAGAGCTGCCGGAGCTGGAGGCGGTTTGGCAGGATATAAAAAGGGCCGTGCTGAACATTGTCCGCAACGCGGCGGAGCATACGCCCCGGGGCGGGCAAATATACCTGCAGTTTATATGGACGGTGCCCTGGCTGGAAATACTGGTCACTGACGGAGGGCCGGGATTTACCAAAAAGGCGCTGCGGCATGGCCTGGAGCCAATGTACACAGAGGCGGAGAGCCGTCCCCAGAACGGACATATGGGCATTGGCCTTGCTTTTGCCCAGGAGACGGCCAGGCTTCATGGAGGAAGCGTGCGGCTGTCAAACACGGAGGAAGGGCATGGCCGGGTAAGCTTCCGTATCCGGCCGGATTGAAACGGTAAATGGGTAAAAGAGAAGGAGAAGAGATGAAGGTGAAAAAACTAATTTCAGGGGCGGCCGGTATTGCGGGATGTATAGCAGGGGGCATGGCAGTGGCAGCAGCGGTGAATAAAGCGCTTGCCCGGCAAGAGGAAAGACATTTGACACCTCTCGGGAAAATAATTGAGGTGAACGGCCATAAAATGCATGTATATGGGGAAGGCGCGCGGACGAAGGTGACATGTGTATTTTTATCCGGTGGAGGGACGATTGCGCCGGTCTATGATTTCAGGCCTTTGTACAGACGGCTTTCGCCTTATTACAGATGTGTTGTGGTGGAAAAGGCAGGGTATGGATATTCGGAAATCTCGGCAAAAAGCCGAAGGCTGGATGTCATGCTGGAGGAAACGCGCCGGGCGCTGATCCTTGCGGGGGAAAGAGGGCCTTATGTGCTTTTGCCGCATTCCATGTCCGGACTGGAAGCCATATATTGGGCGCAGAAGTATCCGCAGGAGATCAAGGCGATTATCGGGTTGGATATGGCATTTCCGGAGGCGTACGAAAAAGCGGAAAATGCAGGGAAGGGGATCGGTCTGCTGAGACTGGCAGCGATGTTAGGATTGCACAGGCTGCCGCTTTTCTCGTTGGCAGCTGACGATGGACTGACGGAAGAAGAATACGCGCAGGCAAAGCTGCTGGCAAAACGGAATTTCATGAACAGGTGCATAGCGGCGGAAACGGATATTGTATATGAGAATGCTGTCTTGGTTGGAAAAAGCGGATTGCCGGAGGTCCCTTTTTTACTGTTTTGCTCCGATGGGAAGGAAGTGGCTGATTTCTGGGTGGAGCTTCAGCGGGAATGCGCTCAGAAGCTGCAGGCAGAGCTGATCGAGCTTCCCTGCGGCCATTATATCCATCATTTTAAGGCGGAAGAAATAGTCAGCGAAATACGAAAGTTCCTGGAATAGGGATCTGCAGCAGAAATCTATAAAATGAATGTAACACAAAGGCGCTGCCGCGACACACAAAGCTGAGCGAGAAGTGTGTTCATTCGGCAGCGCCTTCGGGGTTATTGCCCCTTTGTTTATAGCTTTTGGAATATATCTGATATAAATCGCCGATACTGCATTCCCTTATTATACTGTGCCGAAAATCTGCGTTTTATATTTATTCAGCACCGCGGCAAGTATGAGGCCAAGCACCCCACAGGAAATTATCTCGCCGGCTGTAACAGTTACGAATGAGAACCAGAGAGGTTCGATTCCGTAAGCGTATTTCAGTACCAGAGGTACAATAACAGCGTTGGCAATAATGGGAGGGAGCACAGCCAGGAAGCGATTGGATTTCAGCTTATAAGTGCCAAACGCGCCGATGAGTGTGGCAATGGAACCGAAAATGATATCCGGCAGGGCGCAGCCTGTGAGCACGTTGCTGATAATACAGCCAATAAATAAGCCGGGAATACCCGCTGTGGTGAAAATCGGCAGAATGGTAAGTGCCTCTGAAAAGCGGACCTGCACTGCATAGTTGGCAAGGCCGAAGGCGTTGGCTATAAAGGTAAGCACAACGTAGAGAGCGGCAATCATTGCCGCCTGGGTCAGGAAGTGAATGTTCTTCTTTTGCATTATTCTGTTCTCCTTTAGTTTTGTTTTTGCGCAGGCTGTGAGGAAATCTTTCGTCATGTTTGCATGAGCGAAAATTCGACGAGCGCTGCGACAGCGTGCAAATTTATTTGCACACTGAGGTCAGGAAGGTCTCGAACTGACCGGTTATTTGCCATAAATCCTTGAAACATTGCTTGAAAAGGCTTTGTTTATAAGATTTTACGGCTTTTTTAGTATAGCAGGAAAAATGGGAATGTCAAGGGCTGGCCTATTTTTTTCCTTTTGACTTATTTTTGAGGAACAATAACGGAGATGTTTTTGATGGAGGATTTATTTCTTGGAAATGTTGCAATCTGACGCAGGGAGTGCTATTATAATGACATAGAAGGTGCTGCCGATAGACGGTTGCCCTTGAAATTAAACAAAAATAACCGCTTAGTTTCTCAGGCTAGGGCGGTTATTTTTTGTGTGAAATCTTGTAAACAAGACCAACAATAGCAACGATTAATAATCCAAATTGAAACAATTCATCATATGTAACCATGGCCATCCCTCCTTTCCGGAAAGCATTGCTTTCTTGTAATTGGAGGGCACGCCCTCCAATGAAGAAGAGCAACCGCCTACCGTGTAGGGTAGCACCGTAATCATTATAGTAGAGAAATATGTTGAAAACAAGCGTAATGATGTAGAAAAATAAGCTATTTGACGAAGCTTTGTAAAATTACAAATGTTATAAAGCTTGGCAGGACAGCCTTAATTTTTAAAAAGATATTTTTCCAATATTCCCGCCGTCCTGGACTGATACATTATATTAAACAGACTGCTCATCCAGCAAAGCTTCGTATTTCGCCTGCGGCATGGGGCGGTAGAATACATAGCCCTGCACATAATCACATTCGAATTTTTTCAGGTACTCCACCTGTTCAGGAACTTCAATTCCTTCTGCGACCGTACGGATATTAAACTTATGCACCAGCTCAATAATACTCCGTACGAGATCCAGGTCTCTGGAATGATCATTGCTTTCCAAAAAGAAGTAGCTGTCTATTTTCAGAACGTCAACAGGGAGCTCCTTAAGCAGGCTCAGGGAGGAATAGCCCTTTCCGAAATCATCAATAGAGCAGGAGAAGCCATTCGCCTTCAGGCTTTTTACGATCGCAAGGAGAAAGCCGGTATTGTCAAATACGATGGATTCCGTAAATTCGATTTCAAGGAGCTGAGGGGGAATATGATATTTATCCCTTATTTCCACATAGCGTTTGACGAAATCGGGATCATAAAACTGCAGCCGGGAAACATTGACGGAAACAGGAAGGGCGGTTTTCCCTTCATCAAGCATATGGCGGAGCCAGCGGCAGACCTCTTCAAAAACATACTGATCCAGCCTGTGTATCATAAAATTGCGTTCAAAAACGGGGATAAACCGATCTGGCGGAATAATTGTGCCATCTGAAGTCTGCCAGCGTACAAGTGCCTCTGAACAGCCGATTCTGCCGGTCTTCAGTTCCACCTTTGGCTGGTAGTAAACAAGGAACTCGTGATTCTTCAAAGCGTCGTGCATCTGGCCCTCCACATTTTTCTCTTCCCAGAGATGGCGGCGGATGCTTTCGTTATAGAATACATAATTATGATTGGAGCCGTTTTTCACCGTTTTTCTGGCGAAATTGGCCCGATCCAGATAACCTTCTATTTTCAGGTCTTCGACCACATCCTCCAGGCAGCAGATTCCGCAGTTTGTGGCAATGGACTGGCTGGAAGGAGAACTGTGCATATATTCGGTAATCTGCTTGTCCGCCCGTCGCTGTCTTGAGGCTACCTCTTCTTTATCACTGTAATGGAGGAGAAGCACAAAATTATCGGCGGTAACCCTGCCGCAGATCTCGTCCTCCTGCAGGCCGGTGCGCAGAATTTCTCCGTAACGGGAAAGGATACTGTCCCCATAGGCGTACCCAAATACATCATTGATATATTTGAAATCTGTAAAATCCGTATAGACCACAGCATATTTTTTGTTTCCGGCATTATCCAGTAAAAGCTGGGCTTTTTCTTTAAAGCTTTCGTACTGATAAATCCCAGTAAGCGGATCACGGTGGGTCAAGTCACTCAGCTGCTTGTTTTCGCTTTCCAGGAAAGTGACTTTTCTGGAAAGGGCCAAAAAGAGGAGCCCCCATACAAGAAGCATTGTTGCAAACATGCCAATACAGATGGAAGAGAGCATATGAATCTGGGCAGAGGAATAACGGTCAGCGCTAAAAACGGTCTCGTTGGCCTGGGTGAAATAATCCTCGCTCAATTCAAGCAATTCATTTCCGTCAATGGTTCCCTGCCTGAACTCCATGATGGATTCCTTCATACGCGTCCACATATCGTTCAGGTTTTCCAGATCCAGCCGGTAATCGCCGTCTTTAACCAAAGGAAGATCATAAGGACCGTTTCCGGTCAGAAGTTCCTCAAGAATTTCGTCAAGATAGTTTATGAGTTCGTCGTTTGGCTCGTGCGCCAGTTCCAGCTTAACCAGCTTTTGCGAGGCGCCCCGCACGATACCCACATAGTTGACAAGCTTTCCGTAAGACTGCGCCTGGATTATAGTGTGAATCGTAACTGTACCCAATAAAACAAATAACAAAAATAAGACCACCAGCCCGCCTTTGAAATAACGCTTCATTTTTCCCCCGCCCGCTTTCTTTCTCAGCTAAATGATGCCCATAATTTAGTTCAGCCATTACACATAAAGCTATTATAGCAGATTACTTTCATAAAGTGTAATTAATTTTCTGATAAGGAAACCCCTGAAAGAAGAACCTGAAAGAGAACCCGGAAAGAAAACCCGGAAAGAAAACTCTCCGGAAGGAACGCCTGATTACGTTACAAACAAAAACAGGCCCGCACACTGCAGAGGCATGCGGGTCTGTTTTATTATGAAATCGGCCAGTTATAAAAATACATATTACAGCTGATTTGCACGATATTTTGCAAGCAGCTTCTGAATCTTTTCATTGGGATCCAGCAAATCGCTGATGGAGGTATCGTGATTCAGCGTGTCGATTAAGTAGGCGACATATTTGCTCATATTGCAGTTGATATACCATTCCCGTTCCAGCAGCTCGGGTGTCTGGTAAATCAGGTTGGTGGTCAGGACACGGTCGATGTTTCCCTCCTCATAGGCTTTATCGAAGCCTTCCAGGCCGTTGGTGAAAAGACCGAAGGTAGAGCAGATGAAAATCTTGCGGGCTTTTCTTTTCTTCAGGGCGGCTGCCACTTCCAGAACGCTTTCACCGGAAGATATCATATCGTCAATTACGATCACATCCTTGCCGTCCACATCAGAACCCAGGAATTCATGGGCAACAATAGGATTGCGGCCGTTTACAACGCGCGTATAGTCCCTGCGCTTGTAGAACATACCCATATCCAGGCCGAGTACGTTGGCAATATAGATTGCGCGTCCCATACCGCCTTCATCGGGGCTGATTACCATCATATGATCGGAATCAATCTGCAGATCCTTCTGATCGCGCAGCAGGTTCTTAATGAACTGGTATGCAGGCTGTACGGTTTCAAAGCCGTGCAGGGGGATGGCATTCTGTACCCTCGGATCGTGTGCGTCAAAGGTGATGATGTTGTCCACGCCCATTTTTACAAGCTCCTGCAGTGCAATGGCGCAGTCCAGGGATTCACGGCTGGAGCGTTTGTGCTGCCTGCTTTCATAGAGGAAGGGCATAATTACATTGATTCTTCTGGCTTTGCCGCCTACGGCGGAAATGATTCTTTTCAGATCCTGGAAATGATCATCAGGGGACATATGATTTTCATGCCCGCATAAAGAATAGGTCAGACTGTAGTTAACCACATCCACAAGAAGATAAAGGTCCATACCGCGCACGGACTCCAGAATGACACCCTTTCCTTCACCGGTGCCGAAACGCGGCACTTTGCTTTTCAGGATGTAGGAATCGCGCTGATAGCCGGAAAAAGCAAGGCTGTTTTTGTGCTCGCTTTCTCTTTCCTGACGCCATTTAACCAGGTAATGGTCTACCTGTTCTCCCAGCGTCTGGCAGCCGGCCAGAGTGATAATACCAAGAGAGCCTGCAGGGATTGTTTCTAGGTTTCTTTTTTCTTCCGCCATGGAATGAGTCCTCACTTTCTGTTCGTTAGTCTTTTTTTACACATTCGTATATCCGGTCCTGTGAGCTTGCAGAATTCAAAATTGCTTGTGATTCTTGAAAAAATACGGTCCTGATAACGTTCCTTCAGCTCAGGAAGGGAAAGGTTGGTGGAAATAATCATGGACTTTCTGCGGATCAGCCGTTCGTTCAGGCATGTAAAAAGATGAGACAGGGTAAAAGGCGTGCTTTGCTCCGTCCCAAGGTCGTCGATGACCAGCAGATCACAGTTATACAAGTCATTATATAAGTAATCCAGGGATTCCTGGTTCTTATAATCAAAAGCGTTGCGGGAAAGGGTGTCAAAAAGGCTGGAAGCGCTGAAATAAATAACAGAATGTCCGCTTTCTATGCTTTCCCTTGCAATACAGTTACTTAAAAATGTCTTTCCGGTTCCTACGGTCCCGTAAAAGAAAAGATTGCTTCCCAGACGGGAAAAGCTGCGGGCAAAATCCCGGCATTTATTGACGGCCGTCTGAAATGCGGCCAGCTGTTCCCCTTCAAAAAAATCGTAGGAAAGGGTGTCAAAATTTTCTTTTTCCAGCACATCCTTTAATTTGGACTGCTGATAAAGAAGCTCTATTTCCGCCTGGCGGAAGCAGTGGCATTTCTTCCCATCCACATATCCGGTATCCCGGCAGTCAGGGCAGTCAAAAACCGGCTCCAGAAAATCGGCGGGAAGGCCCGCAGCATTCAGCAGCCGCTGTTTGTCCTTGGTCAGTTTATGCAGGCATTCTTTCAGCTCGGACAGGGCGTTGGGATCACCATTAAGCATCTTCTTTCCCTGGGCAACGGAGAGGGTTGCCACGGATTCGTCCAGTTTCTGATACCCGCTTACATGGGTATAGACATAATGAATCCGTTCGTCACGCAGATGGCGGTTTTTGGTCTGTCTCTGCTCATACAGCCTCATAATGGAATTGTATTGGGTATTGGTTAAAGCCACGGCTGTTCTCCTTCAAATCACGGATACTGACGGTCGGACTCAGTTGCGCAGAAGCTCCTGCTCCAGGGCGTCGTAATCATAATTGTTCTGCATAAAACGATTGTACTTATCTATGGAACGGTCGGACGTCTGTTTTGCAGGCTTGGTCTTCTGGAAGCCTTCATCCAGCTTGGCAATGTCGGCCAGATGCCGCACGCCAGCCTCTTTCCATGAAAGTAAAATCTTATCCGCATACTCAAAACGGTGCCTGTCGGTAGCCAGTACGGTTCTTTCACAGGCCTCTATAATAATATCTGTTTCGAAGGTATATTCCTCGCGCCAGCGGCGGATATATTCCGCTTCACGCCTGGTGGGGGCATTTGTCTTGCCCAGGGCGTTCATGATGGTATAAACACATTTATCGTAACGGCTGGCATGGCCTTCCGCTTCAACAGGAGTGGATACATGGGCTTCAGCCCAGCTGATTGCCACCTTTTCGATATAACGGAAATCCTTCTTGCCGCGTTCCACGCAGTACTGCAGAAGATAATCAATCAGATCGTCTGAAAAATGCAGGCCGTCCGAAAAGAAAAGAATGGATTTCATATCGGCGGGGCTCAGCGTTCTTCCCAGGTACTGTTCCGCAATAAAAAGGAGCTGTGCCGTGGAATCTTTTTCCTGAAAGGCCTTCAGCTCGTCCAGCGAATAGGCGGGTTTGACGAAAGCGGAGGAAGCGGCTGCAGCGGGCTTGTCCTCTTCAGAAGCAGGCGCATTCTTTGCAGAGGGAACCGGCGCCGGTGTTTTCATGGCTTCGGCCTGGACAGGCTTCTGCACGGACGGCTGCGGCTCTGCCTTATCGTCCTGCCTGGATACGAGAGAAACAACAGGAGCCTTGGGAGCTTCTGCGGCTTCCCTGGCTTCCAGCGCAAGGAGATGAATGCCGCTTAAATTCCTGTTACTGTCGTATTCCAGGGAAAAAACCCTGCATTTCTCCCAGTATTTGAGAGCGCGCATGACATCCTTTTCCGTGTGGTTGAAGGTGTCGGCAATTTCAGAAATACTGAAAGCACGCCCTGCATTCATCATGCGCAGGATAAAAAGATAGATCTTCAGCTGCGCATCATTGGCGTCCGCCATATATTCATCAATAAAGCGATTGGATACGATGGTCGCGTCAATATAGTTATCCTGGTAAATCCTCAGACAACTCATAATCTCACCTATTTCTTCTATTATTAACCAAGACGTAACCGCTCAATACCTTCACAGCTACATCAAACCGCACAAAAGCCGGGCGGCTTTGTGCATTTCATATTTTAAGCAAATGCATTATATCATACGAATGTGGAAAAAGAAACAGTCAAATTGCCGAAAAACCTTGTAAATACTGGGTTTGCGGAAATTGTGGATAATGTGGAAAGTGTGGATGAACCTGTGAATATGACGCAAAATCAAGGAAGGAGAAAGTAAAATATCCACACTTTTCATACACATGAAAAATGTGGATATTGTGGATAACTATCGTTTCAGAAGGTTTTCTCCGATATTTACAACGTCTCCGGCCCCCATAGTTATCAACAGGTCACCGGCAGTGCAATTTTCTAAAATAAAGTTTTGTATTTCTTCAAAGGATGGGAAATAATGGCATTCCGTACCTTTTTTACCGATTTCTTCTTGCAGATCGCGGGAGCTGATTCCCAGGGTATCCGTTTCGCGGGCGGCATAAATATCGGCGAGAATGACCTTATCCGCCAGGGACAGCGCGTCTGCAAAATCAGAAAGGAAGGCTTTTGTCCTGGTATAGGTATGGGGCTGGAATACGCACCAGAGGGTTTTATGGGGATAATTCACAGCAGCCTTGAGAGTTGCTGTAATTTCTGTGGGATGATGCGCATAATCATCTACTATGGTGATGCCGTCCAGGCTGCCTTTATACTCAAAGCGGCGATCCGTGCCCGTAAAATTCTTCAGGGCGCGGGAAGCGGTTCCCATGTCAAGCTGCAGATAATCTGCAAGCGCGAGCGCCGCCAGGGCATTCAGGATATTATGTTCCCCGGGCACTCCCAGAGATACGGGAACGGGTGAGCCGTTCCTTCGGTTGAGCGTAAATCCGGCATGGGCAAGCTCATCATGGCTGATATCGGTCGGGTAATAATCGCAGGTCTCCAAAGAGCCAAAGGTGATTACGGAACAGGCCAGGCCCTCTGTAATTTCACGGTAGTCTGGAATATCGCCATTGATAATCAGAACCCCGTCTTCCGGAAGAAGCTGGGCGAATCTGCGGAAGGAGGAACGGATATCCGCCAGATCCCGGAAGAAGTCCAGATGATCCTCTTCTATATTAAGTATAATCCCGATACGGGGATAGAAGCTGAGGAAGCTGTTAGTATATTCGCAGGCCTCCGTAACGAAAAGGTCGGACTTGCCAACCCTGATATTTCCATGGATAGCCTTCAGGATTCCGCCAACGGAAATGGTGGGATCTGCTTTGGCCTCCAGAAGTATTTCCGTAATCATGGAGGTGGTGGTGGTTTTACCGTGAGTTCCGCTGACCGCCACGGGGGTTTTGTAGTTGCGCATCATCTGTCCCAGAAGCTGTGCGCGGGTCAGGCTGGGAAGCCCCAGCTCTTCCATGGCTGCGTATTCCGGGTTGTCTTTGTGGATAGCGGCGGTATATACCACCAGATCGATATCATCGGTTATATTTTCACGACGCTGCCCGTAGTGGATGACGGCGCCTTCTTTCTCCAGAAGTTCGGTAAGTGACGATTTTTTCATGTCGGAGCCGGATACACGGAAGCCTTCGGAGAGAAGAATCTCTGCCAGGCCGCTCATGCTGATGCCGCCTATGCCGATGAAGTAAACGTGAACCGGATGATTAAAATCTACTTGATACATAAGGATACCCTTCCTGTTTTTTATTTGGACAAAGCCTGGCAGGAACTATGAAGGTAAAAAGCCGCAATTATCCGTCAGCCATTGATACCCTCCACTGACAGTGTACGCAAAGTAAGCAGTCTTTGTTCATTCTGATATGTATTATACGCATTCATGAAAAAAAAACCAATAGGCAATTACAAAAAGAAAAGACCGGAAAAGGATTTTTGCGCGAAAAAGCGCATATTTTGTGGAAAATAGAAGAAAGATGCATAACTGGGAGGGGTAATATCTTATGTAAAATACATAATACTGCAAAATGAAAGGTTTGAAATATGTAAAATATACACAAAATTTAAAAAAATACAACAGAAAGAAATTGTAAAAGATTATTCACTTTTGTACAAGCATGTGGTATAATCTTATTACGTTATATACGTAAATCTATGCAGAATATGGATGCAGAAACATGAGGTGATGACATGATTAAGAAAGAAATGATTGCTATGCTGCTTGCTGGCGGTCAGGGAAGCAGGCTGGGTGTGCTGACCTCCAAAGTGGCGAAACCTGCCGTGTCCTTCGGCGGCAAGTACCGGATTATTGATTTCCCATTAAGCAACTGTATTAATTCAGGCGTGGATACGGTAGGTGTACTGACACAGTATCAGCCACTTAGATTGAATACCCATATCGGGATCGGTATTCCGTGGGATTTGGACAGAAATATAGGCGGCGTAACGGTTCTTCCTCCTTATGAAAAGAGTGAGAACAGCGAGTGGTATACCGGAACGGCCAATGCCATCTATCAGAACATTGATTACATGGACAGTTATAATCCGGACTATGTATTGATCCTGTCAGGGGATCATATTTATAAAATGGATTATGAGGTAATGCTTGATTTCCATAAGCAGAACGGCGCAGAGTGCACGATTGCGGTAATGCCTGTACCGATCGACGAAGCGAAGCGCTTTGGTATTGTCATCACGGACGAAAACAGCAAGATAACAGACTTTGAAGAAAAACCCGAGAATCCCAGAAGCAACCTGGCCTCTATGGGAATCTACATATTTAACTGGAAAACTCTGAAGGAAGCTCTCATTGCCAGATCCGATCAGCCCAATCTGGATTTCGGAAAACATGTCATTCCTTATTGTCATGAAAAAGGCGCTCCGATGTATGCCTATGAATTCAATGGTTACTGGAAGGACGTAGGAACCCTGAACTCATACTGGGAAGCGAATATGGAACTGATTGATATCGTTCCCGAATTCAATCTGTATGAGGAATATTGGAAAATCTATACAAAGAGCGAGATTCTTCCGCCGCAGTATATTGCTCCGGAGGGGGTTATTGAGAGAAGTATTATCGGCGAAGGCTCAGAGATTTACGGAAAGGTATACAATTCCGTTATCGGCTGCGGCGTTACCATCGGCAAGGATTCGGTAGTGCGCGATTCCATCATCATGAATAATACGGTTATCGGAAGCGGCTGTGAGCTGAACAAGGCGATTATTGCCGAAAATGTACAGGTAGGAGAAGGCGTGAAGATGGGCGTGGGAGAGGAAGCTGAGAATGATATCGCTCCCCACATCTATAACAGCGGTATTGTTACCATTGGAGAAAAGAGTACGATACCAAAGGGAATTACTATCGGAAAGAATACGGTTGTGTTCGGTGAGACGGCGGCTGAGGACTATGAAGGCGGCACTCTTGCAAGCGGGAAATCTTTGATTAAGGCAGGTGACGAACAGTGAGAGCGATAGGAATTATTTTAGCAGGCGGCAATAACCACAGGATGAAGGAATTATCCCAAAAGAGAGCTATCGGGGCAATGCCTATCGCAGGCAGCTACAGAAGCATCGACTTCGCCCTCAGCAATATGTCCAATTCCCACATCCAGAAAATAGGCGTTTTTACCCAGTATAATGCCAGAAGTCTGAATGAGCATCTGAATTCCTCCAAATGGTGGGATTTCGGCCGTAAGCAGGGAGGGCTGTTCGTGTTCACTCCTACGGTAACTGCGGACAACAGCTACTGGTACAGAGGGACTGCGGATGCCATTTATCAGAATCTTTCCTTCCTGAAGAGCAGCCATGAGCCTTATGTAGTGATTGCATCCGGTGACTGTGTTTATAAAATGGATTATAATAAGGTACTGGAATACCATATTGAGAAGAAGGCCGACATCACGGTGGTGTGCAAGGACATGCCAATCGGCGCGAATGTGGAACGTTACGGCACCATCAAGATGAACGAGGACAGCAGGATTGAGGAATTCGAGGAAAAGCCCATTGTGGCGAAATCCAACACAATTTCCTGCGGCATCTATGTAATCAGGCGCCGCCTGCTCATTGAAATGATTGAGCGCTGCGCCATGGAAGACAGATACGATTTCGTGAAGGACATCCTGATCCGTTATAAGAACCAGAAGAGAATTTACGGTTATAAGATCAAGGAATACTGGCGCAATATTGCGTCCGTAGAAGATTATTTTTCCACGAATATGGATTTCCTGAAGCCGGAAATCAGGGATTACTTCTTCAAGCAGTATCCTGATGTTTATTCCAAGGTGGACGACCTGCCTCCCGCAAAGTACAATGTGGGCGCCAAGGTCAGCAACAGCCTGATTTCCAGCGGCTGTATCGTAAATGGTACGGTGGAGGATTCTGTGATATTCAAGAAGTCCTTTGTGGGCAATAACTGCTATATTAAGAACTCCATTATCTTAAATGACGTTTATATAGGAGACAACACACACATTGAGAACTGCATCGTAGAGAGCAGGGATACGATCCGTGCAAATACCTTCTACAAAGGAGAAGACGGAATTAAGATTGTGGTTGAGAAGAACGAGAGGTATGTCATCTAAAGATAAAAGGGGGAATCTCAAATGAAGATTACAGACGTGCGTGTGCGGAAAATCACTAAAGAGGGAAAGATGAAAGCCATCGTATCTATTACAATTGATGATGAGTTTGTCGTTCACGATATAAAAGTAATTGAAGGAGAGAAGGGGTTGTTTATAGCGATGCCCAGCAAGAAGGCTACTGATGGAGAGTACCGGGACATTGCGCATCCGATTAACCAGGCTACGAGAGAGAATATCCAGAGGATTATCCTGGAAAGATATGAAGCGGCGCTGCTGGAACCGGATGATGGAATTTGATTCTTACTAAGGCGGGAATGCGGAAGGCATTCCCGTTTTTTTATTCCATAGGAAAGTACTCCTATGGAATAAAAAACGTTCCGCGAGGATCGCACTGCGGCGGAAAGGAATCATGCCGCTAAAGCGACCCGCCGCAGGCGGAGAATCATGCAAGCGAGATTCTTTTTTACCTGGCGGTATACATTTCATAGAGAAGGCGGTATAGTAATACAGAAGGGAGCAGTGAGGGGACTGAACAGCTGCTGCAGAAGAGGAAGGCGGCCAGGAAGGGCCTGAATGGCTGTGTATAAAAGCTCATCGGAAGGAAAGCTTGAAAAGGAGTAGGCAGATGCAAAGAGAGAGGCAAAAGGGAAACAGAGATTTTGGAAACAGGCATATAGCCTTGTTTCTCTCCCTTGTATTATTAATTTTATGTCTGGTGCCGGGGTGCGATACGCTGGCGGTGGGTATTGGCGGGGATGCCGGTTCTGATACGGCGGCCGTATTTGACAGCTTTACACGGGATCTGTTTATTGATTTGGCTTCCCAGGACGAGCTTACGCTGAATTATACGCTGGCGGATCCTTCGGCCTATGGGATTACGGAAGCAAAATCGGTTTTCGGCAGTTATTCACTGGAAAATCAGAAGGCGGAAGAGGAGCTGGACGAACAGCTGCTGGAAGCGCTGAAGGGAATCCGGGAAAAGGATCTGACCGGGGAACGGCTTCTTACCTATAAGATCCTGAAGGAGGTTCTGGAAAAAGAACAGGCGGGGAAAGGGCTGGAGCTGTATGCTGAGCCGCTGAGCCCCACTATCGGGATGCAGACGGAGCTTCCCGTACTGTTGGCGGAGTATCATTTTTACAGAAAAGAGAGCGTGGATACTTATCTGAAGCTTCTGGGGCAAATCGACGAGTATTACCGGCAGATTCTCGAATTTGAGCAGGAAAAGGCGAAGGCAGGGCTTTTTATGGGGACGCGCATGGCGGATCAGGTGCTTGCCTCCTGCGAGCCTTACATGGAGGCGCCGGAGGGCGGTCTGATGGATCAGTCCTTCCGGGAGCGGCTGGAGGAAATGCCTGAACTGACGCCGGAAGAGAAAGAGGATTATATAAAAAAGAATCTGGAAGTGCTGGAAACACATTTTGTGCCTGCCTATGAGGAGCTGTATGCCGGACTCAAACAGCTCAGGGGCAGCGGAACCAACGAGCTGGGTATTTATTATTTGCCAGAGGGACGAAGGTACTATGAATATCTGGTGGACTGCAGCATTTATACCTCTTTTTCCTCAGTTAACGATCTGCGCAAGGCGATAGAGGAGCAGCTGGAAAAGGACTGGGATGCTATTGTGGAAGTGTTGGATAATAATCCGGACGGACTGGAGGAGATGTGGGAGGAAAGCTTTTTCAGCGATGACCCGGAAACAGTGCTGACGTATTTGAAAAAAGAAGTGGAAAAGGCATATCCTGCGCTGCCGGAAAACGGCTACCAGATCAAGTATGTGCCGGAGAGCCTGGAAGCCAGCATGAGCCCGGCCTTTTACCTGACACCGCCCATGGATATGCCGCAGAACAATGTGATTTATATCAACAGAGGGAGCGGCAGCTATGATGTGCTGACGGTGCTGGCCCATGAGGGCTATCCGGGGCATTTGTATCAGAACGTTTATTACCTGGGCAGAGAAGTTCCGGAGGTAAGGCATGCACTTAATTTTACGGCATATTCTGAGGGCTGGGCCACTTATGTGGAAAACCGCTCCTATCTGTTTGAAGACAATGGCCTGGGGAATGTGATGGGAGAGCTTATGAGGCGGGATTCCTCCGTTACAAAGGCGGTTTATGCGCTGCTGGATATCAGAGTCAACTATGAAGGCTGGAACCGGGAAGAAACGGCTTCTTTTCTGCAGCAGATTTATAATCTGGACGAGGATACGGTCAATGAAATCTACGATGCCCTGATTGCCAATCCCGGCAATTATCTGCAGTATTATGCGGGATGCCTGGAAATAGAGAGGATGCGCGCGGAGGCGGAGGAGAAGCTGGGAGCCGCATTTGATGAGAAGGAATTCCATACCTTTATACTGGATATGGGACCGGCGCCGTTTACCATTATACGGGATTATTTTGATGAATGGCTGAAAACGGCCCAAAAAAGTGGTTGACTTTGAAAAAACACAATGCTAAGATACAGGTAAACAGACAAAAGCAATGAAGGAAAGAGTAGCCTTGCATCAGCGTAACCAGAGAGAAGGGCATCAGCTGAAAGCCCTTTTGCGAATGAAGAAGGTGAAGACCATTCCGGAGCCGCCATGTGAAGGCTGTCCGGGCAGATGCCGGTCAGAGATAAATATGGACGTATATCCGCGTTAAGGATTAAGGTTTGAAAGAATCTGAAGTGAAAAATTAAGGTGGAACCGTGCAGGATAGTGGGAAACGGAACCGGCGGAGGCATATTCAGTAAGTGCTTCAGGATGTGCGGGCCGTGGCCGTTAGGAAAAGAAAAATTATTGCACCCTTAGGAAAAGCAGCGATGGCTGTTTTTTCTGAGGGTGTTTTTTAATGCAGATAAAAGAAAAGGAGAAGAGAAAAATGGATGTTATTTTAAAGGATGGAAGCTTAGGCGAACAGAGCTTTGAAGACAGGGATGGGGCAAGGACCTTCCGTCATACGACTTCTCACATATTGGCGCAGGCCGTAAAGAAGCTGTATCCGGATGCAAAGCTGGCAATCGGACCTGCGATTGATGACGGATTTTATTATGATTTTGAATTCAGCAGCCCTATTTCCAGTGACGATTTCAAGGCAATTGAAAAGGAAATGAAGAAGATTGTGAAGGAACGGCTGCCAATGGAACGTTTTACCCTTCCCAGGGAAGAGGCGATTGCGCTGATGAAGGAGAGAAATGAAAGCTACAAGGTGGAGCTGATTGAGGATCTGCCGGAGGATGCGGTCATCAGCTTTTTCAGGCAGGGTGATTTTGTGGATCTGTGCGCAGGGCCTCATCTTTCCAATACCGGCTATGTGAAGGCCTTCCGGCTGACCAGCCTGGCGGGCGCTTACTGGAGAGGCAATGAGAAAAATAAGATGCTTACGCGTATTTATGGAACCTCTTTCCCGGATAAGGAGCAGCTGGAAGCGCATCTGGCAAGAATTGAGGAAGCAAAGAAGAGGGATCACAGGAAGCTGGGAAAAGAGCTGGGACTCTTCACTTTAATGGAAGAAGGCCCGGGCTTCCCGTTTTTCCTGCCCAAGGGCATGATTTTGAAGAATACGCTGATTGATTACTGGCGAAAGCTGCATGAAAGAGAAGGATATCAGGAGATATCCACGCCCATTCTTTTGAATAAGAAGCTTTGGGAGACTTCCGGGCATTGGGATCATTATCGGGAAAATATGTATACAACCGAGATAGATGAGGAAGAGTTTGCGGTAAAGCCCATGAATTGTCCGGGCGGTATGCTGGTATACAAGTCCCAGCCCAGATCCTATCGGGATTTGCCTCTGCGAATCGGCGAGCTGGGGCTTGTGCACAGGCATGAAAAATCAGGGCAGCTCCATGGCCTGATGCGTGTCCGCTGCTTTACGCAGGATGATGCCCATATTTTTATGACGCAGGAGCAGATTACGGATGAAATCAAGGGCGTTATGCGGCTGATCAATGAGGTATACAGTAAATTCGGCTTTATCTATCACGTAGAGCTTTCCACACGTCCGGAAAACAGCATCGGCAGCGACGAGGACTGGGAGCTTGCAACACAAGGGCTGCGCAAGGCTCTGGAGGAAATCGGGATGGAATATGTGGTGAATGAGGGGGACGGCGCTTTCTACGGACCCAAGATCGATTTCCATCTGGAGGATTCCCTGGGAAGAACCTGGCAGTGCGGTACGATTCAGCTTGATTTCCAGCTGCCTATGCGTTTTGAGGCGGAGTATATGGGGGCGGACGGGGAAAAGCATCGTCCTATCATGATTCACAGGGTAGTGTATGGCTCCATTGAACGTTTCATCGGTATTCTGATCGAGCATTATGCGGGTAAATTCCCGTTATGGCTGGCGCCGGTGCAGGTGAAGGTACTGCCGATTTCCGAGAAATTCTTCGGTTATGCGGGAGATATCCTGCAGTCGCTCAAGGCAGCGGGAATCCGCTGTGAGATGGATAACAGGGATGAAAAAATCGGCTATAAAATCAGGAGCGCACAGATGGAAAAGGTGCCTTATATGCTGATTGTCGGCCAGAAGGAGGAGGAGAGCCAGACGGTATCCGTAAGAAGCAGAGAGGATGGGGATTTGGGAAGCTTCGCTCTGGAGGATTTTGTAAGGAAGGCGGCAAAAGAGGCTGAAGAATAATAAAATCTTTATATAATGAAAAAATACCCGGGGCGGTGATGCAGATGCCCCGGGTATTTGCTTAAATGATTACGGCAGAACCCGGATTTCATCCGGTGTGGTCTGCGCAGGGATGCTCATGGTCATTATCTGATACCAGGCCAGGACTTTGGTGCCGGGTGTCAGGTCGGCGGCTGTCAGTTCTTTTTTGCCGTCCAGGGTTTTAATGACGGTATTTTCACCGATAAAGTAGATGATGTCCCGGTCGGTAACATATGCGGGAGTGCCGTCATTCATGGAGGTAATTTCGGTGATGGTGGCATAGGTCGGTGCAGCCATATCTTCAGGGACCTGACAGATAACCAGCTCCGCATTGGAAATGGGAGGAAGGCTTCTTGTCATCATAGGGCTGACATAGGCGTAAAGGGTTTCGCCTACCTTCAGATCCTTCAGCTTCTTAGGAATACAGTCTGTGGCTGTGAGTATCAGGGTATCCTCATTGATATTCAGGACGATGCGGGAATAGGGATCATTCTGATTGTCATTTTCCAGCATAACCTGATTGCCGTTGATTTCCGTAACTGTGCCGTATACCTGGATGGAGGAAGGCATGGTGGCTTCAGGCAGGGCGGACGTATCGCCGGTGGCATTCCCAACAGGAGATTCGTCGCTCATTCCGGACGCCACATGGAGCAGACCAGGTTCCAGACCTTCTTTTTCCAGCTTTTCAAGCATTTCTTCAGCCTCCTGACTGGTTTCAAATTCTCCGGAAACAATACAGAAGCTTCCGTCCTGGGCCTTCACCAGACTGCTGTCCAGTGTGCCGAGGGATTCCTGCAGCAGCGCGGTTTCCTCTCCGCCGTCCATCGCGTCGGAGGACAGATAGAAGACCTCGCGGATTTCATCGGCAGTATCTGCAGGAGAAAGGCTCAGCTCCAGATAGCCGTCCGCCGTTTGCTCCGTCAGCTGAAAGGCCGTATTAATGGAAAGTTCCACCACAAAGCTGACTGCGGAATCATCCAGCAGGATGCTGCGGTAAACATCTTTTACCAGAGAGGAGTCCATTAATTCTTCACTGAGGGCATCAAAGTCAAAATCACGCACATCATACAGGGTGAAAACAAGACGGTGGGGGGCCAGCTTTTCTTCCATTTTATAGACGGGAACCTGTGTATCGGCGTCTGTTGTCTGGCGGCAGGGAATCCGATAGACTTCCGCTGCCTGGGTCTCCACGGGTTTCTCATCGGAAAAGGCCTGGGGAGTCACCGGGGTGTCTTGGGAACGTGCGGCCATAGGCGTGTCGGGTGTCTGGGTATTATTGCTTCCGGAAAACGGAAGTATGCGGAAGAGAACCACGATACACAGGCAGGCGGCCGCCAGAGAACCGAAGCCTGTAATCCATTTTTTTCCCGTATATCTCTTTCCCCGGTCCAGCCCCTTCTGAATGGAAGCGGAAAGGGAATCGGGAAGGGGTATATTGTTATAGCTTTCTTTTCCTTTATTCATAACAGCATCTCCTTTCTTAAATGAGTCAGACCGATACGGCGCTTTTCAGCTTGCCGATGATGCGGTACAGACGTGTTTTCACGGTGCTTTCAGGCAGCTTCAGGGTTTCGGCGATTTCACGGAAGCTCCGGTCTTCGAAGTACTTCAGGATAATCAGCGTTCTTTCATCTGGCTGCAAAGTGTTCAGCGCCTGGTAAAGATCAAGGCGGTCGTCAACGGATAAATCCTCTTCCCGGGCAGGAAGGGTATCATCCGGTACGATGAATTCGTATTTTTTCTGTTTTTTCAAAAGATCATAAGCACAATTGATGATGATACGGCTCATCCAGGTATCAAAAAATTCAGGATTTTCCAGTTTTCCCAGATTTATAAAGCCTTTGTAGGTAGCCTCTGATATAATTTCCAGGGCATCGTGCTCGTTTTTGACATAACAGAAAGCGAGACGGTAAAATTTTGCCTTGTTGTTTTCCATATGCTGTGCGAATTGTTTCTTGCTTAAATGTTGGCTCATGTGCCCCACCTTCTTTCTAAAAGTCTTGTTTTCGTCCCTTTACATCTGTTAGACTGCCCGGGGAACAAAAAAGTTTGCGTTTCATTAAAAAAAATGTTAAAAATTTAGGTAGTGGGCAGTTCCGGGGAAGCCGGACGGCTTTATGGCTTCGTCGTTGTCCTGTCCCGTCCCCGCCGGGGCGTCCCTGCTGTGTCTGTCCGGGGGGCGGGTGTTTTCTGCTGCCTTTCAGATTTGGGCCGTTTCTAAAAGCGGAAGGAAACCGCTTGGACGTCCCTGATTGCAGCATGAACTCGTCGCAGGCTCCTCAGACAATGCTGCATTGGCGGGATAAGCGGTTTCCTTCCGCTTTAAGAAACGGCTCCAAATCTTCAAAGGCATCTGAAAACACCCGCTCCCCCGGACAGGCACAGCAGGGACACCCCGGCGGGGACGGGACAGGACAACGGCAAAGCATAAAGCCGTCCGGCTTCCCCGGAACTGCGCGCAGGTTGTAAGGGCGTTTTGTTCCTGTAGGTAATGAACTGAGGGAATACGTTTTTGTATTTTTTTGAATTGGTATGAGTGTTGTATACTTTGGCAGTTTATTGTGTAAATGTTGGGCGGAGTTAGTGTTGGTGGTTAGTATAGCATATTTTGTGCAGAAGAGACAGAGATAAAGTGAGTGTGGGGAGCAAAGATTTGGGGCTGTTTCCGGGGGATGGGGGCGGTTCTGCTTTCGGGTGTCCCTGGGGTGGGGGCCGGTGGGGGTATTTTCCATGCCATGGGAGAAAATGGAGGTATTTCTTACTGCTCCCTGCGGCCGGTTCCCGGCTGCTCTTAACGGCTTGTTTGACGAGCGCAGGCAACAAATGGAATTAACAAGAAAACGTTACAAGCGAGGAGTTCAGCCGTGTTAGCCGGGGACCGGCCGCAGGGAACAGTTAGAAATCCCCCATTTTTGAGGTTGGCAAGGAAAATACCCCCACCGGCCCCGCCCCAGGGACACCTGAAAGCAGAACCGCCCCCATTCCCCGGAAGCGGCCCCAAATCTTTGCTCCCCGCACGGACGGGAAACCAATGGAGGATGAAGGGATGAGATTTATTATTTCACCGGCTAAAAAGATGAATGTGGACGGGGATACGATGGAGGCTGTTGGGAGGCCGGTTTTTTTGGAGAGGGCGGAGGTGCTTAAGGGATGGCTGCAGGGGCAGTCTAAGGAGGAGCTGCAGAGGCTTTGGGGGTGTAATGAAAAAATTGCGGAGTTGAATTATGAGAGGCTGCGGGGGATGGATTTGGAGAAGGGGGTGACTCCGGCGGTGCTGGCTTATGAGGGGATTCAGTATCAGTATATGGCGCCCCGGGTGTTTGAGGCGGGCGAGTGGGAGTATGTGGAGGAGTATGTGAGGATTTTATCGGGGTTTTATGGGATACTGCGGCCGCTTGACGGGGTGGTGCCGTATCGGCTGGAGATGCAGGCGAAGGGGAATCCGGAGGGAAAGGGAAATTTGTATGATTTCTGGAAGGATGCCATTTATGGGAAGCTGCGTGAGGAGACGGATTGTATTGTGAATCTGGCTTCCAAGGAGTATTCGCGGTGCGTGGAGGATTGGCTGACGGCGGATGTGAGGTATATAAGCTGTGTTTTTGGGGAAGAAAAGATAAGAGATGATAAGAGCGTACCGGGGAAAAAGGGGTGGCCGCCGGTGGTGCAGAAGGGGACGCAGGCGAAGATGGCGAGAGGGGAAATGGTACGGTTCGCGGCGCAGCAGGATATCAGGGACTGGAGGGAGCTGAGGGGCTTTAACAGGCTGGGATATGAATTCAGGGAGGAGTATTCCTCGGAAAGTCAGCTGGTGTTTGTAAAAAAGAAGGATTAGGTGCGGTCCGTATCCCCTTTGGCTTTCTGCTGTAACGGTCTGCTCACCGGCCTCTTTGCCGGCCTGCACCTGGAATTGCGAGGAGGGCGGATGAGAGCGCTATTTGACAGAGGGAGGATCAGGCATTAAACTAAAGAATGAGGAACAGCGGTTCGGGTGGCTGAAACGTTAGAAACAGGAAAGGAAATGGATTGAGATGTACGTGATAGCTGGGCTTGGTAATCCGAAGCGGGAGTATGAGAATACCCGGCATAATGTGGGATTTGATGTGATAGATGCCATTGCTTCCAAATATGGAATCAGGGTGATTGAGAGGAAGCACAAGGCCCTTGTGGGCAGGGGCTATATTGACGGGATGAAGGTGGTGCTTGCAAAACCGCAGACTTTTATGAATCTGAGTGGTGAAAGCATCCGGGAAATCATAGACTATTATAAGGTAGATCCTCAGTCAGAGCTGGTGGTGGTGTGCGATGATATCAGCCTGGAGCTGGGACAGCTGCGTATCCGGAAAAAAGGAAGCGCAGGTGGGCATAACGGATTGAAAAATATTATTGCCCAGTTGGGGACGGATGGCTTTGCGCGGATTAAAATGGGCGTGGGCAACAAGCCGGAGGGATATGATCTGGCGGATTATGTGCTCGGACATTTTACCGGCGCGGAGCGCAAAATCATGGATGAAAGCATTGGGTATGCGGTGGATGCTGCCGTGACCATGCTGGAGAAGGGGCCGGACGAGGCCATGAACAGATTCAATGGAAAGCGGGCAGGCGGGGAAGGTAAATGAATGCGATAACAGCACCGTTACGGGAACTGGCGGAATTTGAAGAGGGTCAGGCGCTTCTGAAAAAGGAGAGGGCCTGTATCGGCTTTACCGGATGTGTGGATTCCCAGAAGCTTCATATGGCGTATGGACTCAGCGATGGTTTCCGGTATAAAATCATCGTTACTTTCAGTGATTTGAAGGCGCGGGAAATTTATGAGGATTATCAGTTTTATGACAGGGATGTGACCCTGTATCCTGCGAAGGATCTGATTTTTTACCAGGCGGATATCCATGGGAACCAGCTGGTGACGGATCGGATGAAGGCGCTGCGTAAAATTATTGAGGGGAAGCCGCTGACGGTGATCACCACCTTTGCGGCGTTGATGTCCCCCCAGGTGCCTTTGGAGGAAATCGCTGCGTCGGTCATCCATATTGACGGCGACAGCAGGCTGGACGAGGGCAGTCTCGCCCGCAGCCTGACGCAGATGGGATATGAAAAAAATTATCAGGTGGACGCGCCGGGGCAGTTTTCCATCCGGGGCGGGATCATTGATATTTTTGATCTGACGGAGGAAAATCCATACCGTATCGAGCTGTGGGGGGAGGAAGTGGAGTCCATCCGCAGCTTTGACCTGCTCAGCCAGCGCAGTGTGGAGAAGCTGGCTAACGTGGATATTTATCCGGCGACGGAAATGATGCTTTCCGGGCAGCAGAAGGAGGAAGGGCTTCGGAAAATTGAGAAGGAAGCGAAGGCTTTTGCCGGGAAGCTGCAGGAGTCGTTCCAGACGGAGGAGGCGCACCGGGTCAGGACGCAGGTGAAAGAGCTGCGGGAGCAGGTGCAGGAGTTTTCCCAGATTACGAACCTGGAAAGCTATATCCGGTATTTTTATGAGGAGACGGTTTCGTTCCTGAAGTTTTTCCCGGTGGGGGAGACCTGTGTTTTTATTGATGAGGCGCTGCGGGTAAAGGAGCATGCTTCAGCGGTCGAGATGGAATTCAGGGAGAGCATGGGGCACAGGCTGGAGAAGGGCTATATTTTGCCGGGACAGGCGGATCTGTTGTATGGCTTTGAGGAAACAGCCGGGTTTCTGCAGAATTTAAGGTGTGTGCTGCTTTCTTCCATGGACAGTAAAAATGCGCTGCTGAAGCCGCAGAAGAAGTTTGATGTGAATGTAAAAGGCATGTCCTCCTATAACAGCAGCTTTGAAGCGCTGGTTTCGGATTTGAAGCGGTACAAGAAAAACGGCTTCCGGGTGCTTCTGCTTTCAGGCTCGCGGACCAGGGCGAAGCGGCTTGCGGAGGATCTGCAGGAGCAGGGGCTGTCAAGCTTTTACAGCGAGGATGGGGATCGTGAGGTAAAATCCGGAGAGGTCATGCTGTATTACGGGCATGTGAAGCGGGGGTTTGAGTATCCGCTGCTGAAATTCGTGGTGATTACGGAGAGTGATATTTTCGGTTCGCAGCAGAAGAAAAAGAAGAAGAAAAAGAAGTTTGAAGGCCAGAAAATCAATGATTTTGCCGAACTGAAGATCGGCGATTATGTGGTGCATGAGAGTCATGGTCTGGGCATCTATCAGGGGATTGAAAAGGTTGAGGTGGATAAGGTTGTAAAGGATTACATCAAGATTTCCTACCGGGACGGGGGAAATCTGTATGTGCTTGCCACGGGGCTGGATGTGATTCAGAAGTACGCGTCCTCCGATGCGGCCAAAACGCCCAAGCTTAACAAGCTGGGTACCCAGGAATGGAGCCGGACCAAATCCAAGGTGCGCAGCGCTGTGGATGAGGTGGCAAAGGATTTGGTGGAGCTTTATGCCGTCAGACAGCAGAAGGAGGGGTATCCTTATTCCAGGGATACGGTATGGCAGAAGGAGTTTGAGGAGTGCTTCCCGTTTGAGGAGACGGAGGATCAGCTGGCGGCGATTGCAGCTACCAAGGAGGATATGGAAAGCTACCGGATTATGGACCGCCTGATATGCGGCGACGTGGGCTACGGTAAGACGGAAATCGCCATCCGGGCCGCGTTCAAGGCCATTCAGGATGGAAAACAGGTGGCGTTTTTAGTGCCTACCACGATCCTTGCCCAGCAGCATTATAATACCTTTGTCCAGAGAATGAAGGATTTCCCGGTGCGGATTGATCTGATGTCCCGTTTCCGGACGCCGTCGGAGCAGAAAAAAACGGTGGAGGATCTGAGAAAAGGACAGGTGGATATTGTCATCGGGACGCACCGCATCCTTTCTTCGGATATCCAGTTCAAGGATCTGGGGCTTCTGATCATCGACGAGGAACAGCGTTTCGGGGTGACCCACAAGGAAAAAATCAAGAAAATCAAGGACAATGTGGATGTGCTGACGCTGACGGCGACGCCTATCCCCAGAACCCTCCATATGTCGCTGGTGGGCATCCGGGATATGAGCGTGCTGGAGGAGCCGCCCAACGACAGGCTGCCGATCCAGACGTTTGTATGTGAGTATAATGAGGAGATGGTGCGGGAGGCCATTGTCAGGGAGCTGACCAGGGGCGGCCAGGTTTATTATGTGTATAACCGGGTCAACAATATAGCTGATGTGGCGGCCGCGCTGCAGCAGCTGGTGCCGGAGGCTGTCGTGGCCTTTGCCCACGGGCAGATGAAGGAGCATGAGCTGGAGCGGATTATGTATGATTTCATTAACGGGGAAATAGACGTTCTGGTTGCAACCACGATTATTGAAACCGGGCTGGATATTTCCAATGTGAACACCATGATCATTCATGACTCCGATCAGCTGGGGCTTTCCCAGCTCTATCAGCTGCGCGGGCGAGTGGGGCGTTCCAACCGGACCGCCTATGCCTTCCTGATGTATAAACGGGATAAGATGCTTAAGGAAATCGCGGAAAAACGTCTTTCCGCCATCCGGGAATTTACGGATCTTGGAAGCGGGTTTAAAATTGCCATGCGGGATCTGGAAATCAGGGGGGCAGGCAATCTTTTAGGACGGAAGCAGCATGGTCATATGGAGGCGGTAGGCTACGATCTTTATTGCAAAATGCTCAATGAAGCGGTGAAGAATCTGAAGGGCGAGCTTACGATTGTGGATTTCACCACCACGGTGGAGCTGGAGGCGGATGCGTTTATCCCGCCCTCTTATATCGTCAACGAGCAGCAGAAGCTGGATATTTACAAGCGCATTGCCGGGGTGGAAACCCATGCGGAAAGCGAGGATATGAAGGAGGAGCTGCTTGACCGGTTCGGGGAGGTTCCGAAATCTGTGGATAACCTGCTCCGGATTGCGCTGATCCGTGTATTGGCGCATGAGCTGTATATTACGGAAGTGAAGGGGCGGAACGGGGAACTGAAAATCACCATGCGGCCGGATGCCAATTTGAAGGGGGAAAACCTCCCTGTAATTTTAGGGAAGCATAAAAACAAGCTGACCTTCAGCGCCAGGGGGACGCCGGTATTTTTTTACCGTTATAAGAAATGCGGCGTTGTGGAAAAGGATGCGGAAAACCTGATCCGTCTGACGGAGGGACTGCTTGCCGACATGAAAGAGATACTGGCGGGGAATTAGGACGGCGTTTTTGCCGTAAGGATAGGAGACAGCAATGGATAAAACAGACTACAGGATTTTACGGATATTGAAGGAAAACGGCCGGGAGTCCGCCTCTGATATCGGAAAGGAAATTCATCTGTCCGTGTCGGCAGTACTGGACCGGATAAAAAAGCTGGAGGATTCCGGTGTGATAAAAAGCTATACGATTCTGGTGGATTCGTCAAAGCTGGGCAATGATGTGATCGCCCTGATGGAGGTCAGCCTGGAGCATCCCCGTTTTTATGATGAATTTACGGAGACGGTGAGGGGGATTGACGCTGTTGTGGACTGTTATTATCTGACGGGGGATTTTGACTTTAACCTGAAGGTGACCTGCGCGTCCTCGGATGAGCTGGAGCAAATCCACAGGAAAATCAAATCCATTCCCGGAGTTTCGGCCACCAGGACGCATTTTGCGCTGAAGGAAGTGAAGAATGTGTATGCGGCAATACCCGGGGAATAAGAACGGCGGCCCGATTGCCTGAATTGCTCCCTGTAAAAAAGGGGCGGTAACAGCCGGAAGGTTCCTTTCAAATTGCTGATTGATGCGGTATCGCAGGCGGGCCTGCGATAGACAGGAGGTAAACAAATGAAAAAGGTTCTTGTAGTGATTGACATGCAGAATGATTTTATTGACGGTTCTTTGGGAACTGCGGAGGCGCAGGCCATTGTGGGAAAAGTGCTTGAGAAAATAAAGGCCTATCCTGCGGACCGGATTTACGCCACCAGGGATACGCACGGTGAGAATTATCTGGAAACGCCGGAAGGAAAGAGCCTTCCGGTGGTTCATTGTGTGCGCGGCACCGACGGCTGGCAGATCCGTCCTGAAATTGCCAGGGCCATGCCGGATGCGGTCATTGTGGATAAGCCCACCTTCGGTTCCACGGCGCTGGCAGAGCTTCTTTTTGAGGAAAATAAAAAAGAAACGCTGGAAATTGAACTGGTGGGGCTGTGCACCGATATTTGTGTGGTGTCCAACGCGCTTCTTCTTAAGAGCTTTATGCCGGACAACCGGATCGCAGTGGATCCTGCATGCTGTGCGGGAGTGACGCCAAAGAGTCATGAGGCGGCCCTGCTCACCATGAAAATGTGCCAGATAGCCATGGAAGGGCAGGAACAGGCATGAAAATCATATATCAGATAGGTATCATTTTTTCCCTGTGCTGGGTGAGCCAGATTGTGGAGGCTCTGCTTCCCATTGACTTTCCCGCCAGCGTTATCGGGATGATTCTGTTGTTTGCCCTGCTCGTATTCCGGGGGCTGAAGGTGGAGCATATCCGGGAAAAGTCGGATTTCCTGCTGGCAAATATGGCTTTCTTTTTTGTGCCTGCGGGAGTGAGCATTATCAATTATTTTGATGTTTTAAAGAGCAGCGTGGTACAGCTTCTTCTGATATGCCTGTTCACTACCGTGCTTACCTTTGCGGCTACGGCAGGGAGCATACGGCTGACGCTGAAGCTGATGAACCGCAGAAAGGGAGGGCAGGAAAATGGCTGAGCTGACATCTTCTCCCTTTTTCGGCATTGCCCTGAGCATTATTGCCTTTTCCATCGGGGTATGGATTCAGAAGAAAACAGGGCTTGTGGTCTGCAATCCCCTGATTATTGCCATTGTGCTGGTTATCGGGGTGCTGCTGCTGTTTCATATCCCTTATGAGGCTTACAATGAGGGCGGAAGCATTATTAATATGTTCCTTGCTCCGGCCACCAGCTGTCTGGCGGTTTCTATCTATACAAGGGTGGAGCTTCTGAAGAAGAACTGGCTTCCTATTCTGGTGGGCTGTACTGTGGGTTCGCTCACCTCCATGGGGAGTGTTTTCCTGCTGTGCAGGCTGTTCGGCCTGGATGAAGCGATGACGAATTCCTTGCTCCCCAAGTCCGTTACCACGCCTATTGCGGTGGGAATTTCCGAGAGCCACGGCGGTCTTGTGCCGGTAACGGTGGTAGCGGTTATTATCACGGGCATTATGGGAAGCATTCTGGCGCCGTGGCTGATACGTATCTTCCGGGTGAAGGATTCCATGACGGCAGGCCTTTCTATCGGCGCGTGCAGCCATGCGGTGGGAACCTCCAAGGCAATTGAGCTGGGGGAGACGGAAGGGGCCATGAGCGGGCTGGCCATCGGTATCTGCGGGATACTTACCGTTGTATTTTCTTTGTTTTTGATTTAGTTCCTGCTTCGTTCAGGCATGGAGTAAATACCCTGAGTAAAATGTGAGGTTTCCGTAAGGGAAGCCTCTTTTTAGTTTATAAGCTGTAAAATGAGTCAACTTTCGGCAGTAACTGTGAGGAGGCTGAACAGTTACGGTTATAGGCGTGTGATATTCATAAAAAAGCATGAATCCTGTTAATGATTTTTAAGTAATAAAAACAGTGAATATTTTCCTCAATTTTACAAATACTACATTTACCAAACCAATGAAGTCAAATACCTTACAGCAAGCGCGGCGGACAAGTTCCGGGGTATCTGGCCTCGCGGCAGTCACAGGATGGACATGCGGGTATGTCCGGCCGGCCGTTGCCTGCGGGAATAAAATAAATGTAAAAAGAGGTTAAGAGGCGCACAGCCAAAGACCCTGCAGAAGGAGGAAATATGAAAGCAACAGGAATTGTGCGGAGAATAGATGATCTGGGTAGAATTGTCATCCCCAAGGAAATCAGGAGAACATTGAGGATCCGGGAAAGTGATCCCCTTGAAATTTTTACCGACAGGGAGGGAGAGATTATACTGAAAAAATATTCCCCTATCGGAGAGATGAGTACATTTGCAAAACAGTATGCGGAAAGTCTGGCACAGGTATCCGGGCAGATGACGCTGATTGCGGATCGTGACCAGTTTATAGCGGCAGCAGGCGGCTGCAAGGCGCTTATGGGAAAATCCATCAGCAAAGCGCTGGAGGAATCCATTGAGAACAGGGAAAGCATTCTCGCTGCAAAGGGTGATAAGAATTTTATTCAGGTAGCTGAGGAAGGAGAACCGGAATTTATACATGAAGCCATCAGCCCTATTATCTGTGAAGGCGATGTAATCGGCGCGGTGCTTCTTCTGAATAACGATCCCAAGTTAAAAATGGGAGAAGTGGAGCAGAAGCTGATTCTGTCCGCAGCCGGTTTTCTCGGCAGGCAGATGGAGCAGTAGAAAAAAGAAAGCTGAAAAAAACAACAAGGCAGGCAAAAAGCGGCTGCAGGGTTTCCGGGAGAGAAGTGACATGCTCCAAATATCGGAAAAACCTGCGCCGCTTTTATTTTTTTATATGGAAGCCGGAATAATTTTCAAAATCGCTCTAACAGGCATCAGGGCAGCCGGGGGCCGCTTTGTCCACACCGATATACATCCTGTCCTCAAAGGGGAGATAAATGCGTTTTCCCTGCAGGGAGGAAAGATAAATTCCTTTTACGATTTCCAGCGTTTTCCGGCCCTCGGTGACATCCACCCTGACAGGCTCGTCGTTGATTATGGAAAGATAGAAATCACGGATCTGGGACAGGTGGCCGCTTCCCCAGTAGGCAGGAATATTGCCGTCGGCATCGGCAGTGGGAAGGATTTCCTGGTAAACCCCGTCTGTTTCATAGAAACCGGTGTCCTGCTTCAGGCCGCAGCGCCCTTTTTCCCCCTGGAATTCCAGGTAAATGGGGGCGTCCGCTGCATAGGAATTGCAGGCATAGAGGCTGTAAATGCAGCCGTTCTTAAACTGGATGGCCGCTTCCGCGGTATCCTCTACAAAAATTTTGTCGTGATAATGGTTATGCACGCTGCCATCTATCCACTCTACGTCGCTGTCCAGCATATACCTGATGCGGTCAATGCTGTGGATTGCCTGGTCGATGAGCACGCCGCCGCCTTCCTTGTCCCAGGTTCCTTTCCAGTCGCTTCCTTCATAATAGGAATAGGGGCGTGACCAGGTGAGATAGGAGCGGGCGCTGAGGATACGGCCGAAGCGGCCTTCCCCTATCATCTGGCGGAGCTGCTGTACGCCTTTTTCATAACGGGTCTGAAAAATGACGCCCAGTTTTTTACCGGAAGCGGCTTCGGCAGCTTTCATAAGATCCGCGTCCTGAAGCGTGATGGCCACCGGTTTTTCCGTAAGGACATGCATTCCTGCCTGCAGGGCGCGGACTGCCATGGGGGCATGCAGGTAATGGGGCAGGCAAAGGTGGACCACATCAATTCCTTTTTCCTGCAGATCCTCGAAGCCGGTTCCGTAAGCGGCGCCGAAGGGAGCGGCAAAGGCCCGAGCCTTTTCAATATCTGTGTCTATGGCACAGACGAATTCTGCGATATCCGATAATTTCGGAAATGCGTTTGCATAGCAGGCGGAAATTCTTCCGCAGCCTATCAAGGCAATTCGAAGTTTTTTCATAAGGACTCCTGTCTGCGTGGCGAAGCACGTGTTTTAATGAGGCGGTTGCAGATGCGTTCCCGCCTTTATTTTTTTGCTTTTGGATGGAAGGGCTTCCGGCCTGCGGCCGGGCCGGCAGTTCTCCTAACTTATCCGATAAAAAAGCTGCCTTTCATTGATCCCGTAAACTGATAGTGGATGTCAAAAAAGTACTTCATGGCGCCGTTATAGCAGGCGTAGGCATCCAGCCCGCTGTAGCGTATGCGCACGTTTTCCGTCATGCGGCGAAATCCGGTTTCCTGCAGGGACAGACGGATTTCCTCTAAAAAAACGGGGCCGAGGGTACAGGCGTTGCCGCCAAGGACAATCAGGCGAGGATGGACGAGGCAAATCAGGTTGGACAGGGCAAAGGAAAATTCCCGGGCCATTTTCCGTATTACCTGAATCGCTGTCTGGTCCCCATAAAGGGCGGCTCTCCCCAGGTCGGCATAGCCGATGGAGGGCAGGGAAAGAAGGGAGGAGGAGGTTCCTTCGGCATGAAGCCGTCCGGGCAGGGCTTCTTCCGAGAGAACCAGCTCCAGGCAGCCGTTATTCCCACAGGGGCAGGGCGGACCCTGTGGGGAGATGCTGAAATGGCCGAATTGTGTATAGGAGGCGCAGGCCCTTCCCAGAAGCCTGTCCTGGATAAAGAGCGCCGCACCGATTCCGCGGCTGAAGCGGATGAAGGCATAGTCCTTTTCCAGGATTGCGGTGTAAATCTTTTCCGCATAAGCGGCGCAGGCGGTGTCGTTGAAAACCGCTGCTGCATAGGAGGAAAAGGTTTCCCGAAGAAGAGGAATCACGCCGGTCTCCCCCTGATCCTGCGCCAAAGAAATGGTAGTGGAGAAAACCGTTTCTTTTTCCGGATCAATCATGGCGGGCAGCACGAAGCAAATCCCGAGAAGCTGCGTACTGCGGATGAGCTTCAATATCCTTTCCTCCAAAAAGGCATGGCAAAGCTCCGTATAGGAGTCCCCGGGCGTTCTGTAAAGCTCCTGCTGCAGGAGGGTGGAACCACAGATATCAATGAGCTGGGCGTGCACCCTTTTTTCCTCCCAGCCAAAAACAGCGATATAGTGGTTCCCGGAGCAAAGCTCCAGGCAGTTGGGCTTTCTGCCCACGCCGGCGCTGTCTCCGGTGCCGGAATCATACAGGAAGCCGCTTTCCGTCAGCTCATCGATAAGCGCTGAAACGGCAGTGCGGCTCAATCCTGTTTTCTTTGCAAGGGCGGCCCTGGAGATTCCGCGGTTTTCAAAAATGGAGTTGTAGAGCAGCTTCAGGTTGGTATTTTTAATGAGCTGCTGATTGACTAATTTCATGGGCACCTCTTTGGTGAATTGCGGCCATGCCGGCATGGCGGGCAGTGTATTATAGCAGTAGCTGTGATGACACAAAGCATATAATTGTTTATGGATAAGCATAATTGTTATCTCATATTACAATTGGAATTTTAACACAGACAACAAAGAAAGGCAACGGATACGTTCTCATTACGCAGTGATTTTAAATGGCTGGATGCCTGCAGCAGTTTAATTGTCAGAACTGTTTTAATTGTAGTGGAGAGAAAAATTTAGGCATGCAAAAGGGATTGACAAGTACATTGTAGAATGCTATCTTGAATTTGTAAGATGATATTACTAATTAAGGCTGCAAAACAGGGAAGGGAAAAAAGAGAAGCCGGAAGAAGCATACTGCCAGTCTGTGTAACAGGCAGGGGCATTAATTCGGGCAGACAGGAGGAGTCATGAAAATTGGATTAATTGGTTGCGGGGGCATGGGAACCACACATAATCTGTCCCTGAAAGCATTATCCGGGAAAATGGATGTGGAGGTAACGGCGCTTGCCGACTGCAGGCAGGAATTTCTGGAGCGGGCCGCAAAGCAGTGGCCGCAGGCAAAGACCTATGTCACAGGCAGGGAGCTGCTGGAAAATGAAGAACTGGATGCGGTACATATATGTCTTCCCAGCTATCTTCATGCAGAACATGCCGTTTTAGCCATGGAAAAGGGTATGCATGTTTTTTGCGAAAAACCGGTCTGTCTTACGGCGGAGGAGGGCAGGCGGCTGCTTGAGGTGCAGAAGAAAACCGGTGTCAGCGTGATGGTAGGGCAGGTAGTGCGCTCCTTTGATGAATACCGTTATCTGAAGGATGTATATGATAACAAAACCTACGGGAAATTAAAGTCCATCGTAATGCAACGTATCAGCGGCGATACGAAGTGGGGCTTTGAAGACTGGTTCCATGATGAGAAAAAGAGCGGTAGCGTGATACTGGATCTGCATATCCATGATCTGGATTTCCTGCGGTATATGCTGGGAGAGCCGGATTCCTTTGAGGTAAAGGCAACTGCTTTTGACAGCGACATGGTAAACCAGGTGCTTGTTTCCTACCAGTTCGGGGATGTTTTTGCCACGGCGGAGGGTATATGGGATGTGTGCACACAGCTTCCCTTCGATCCGTCCTTCCGTGCCTGCTTTGAAGAAGCAACGGTAATATTCCAGGGCAGGAGCAATCCTTCCCTGACGGTCTGGCACAAAGGCGGGGAGGTCAGCCACCCGCAGCTTGCGCCTGAGTTTACCATGCATGATACCTCAGCTGGAATCAATATATCTGACTTGGGGCCTTACTATACGGAAATTAAATACTTTTATGACTGCCTGAAGCAGGGAAAAGAGATCGAAAGGGCGCCGCTTTCGGAGGGCATAAAATCTGTGCTGCTGGGGCTGGAGGAGCTGAAGGCGGCTAAAAAATATCTGGAGGAAAACAGAAGGAGGGCATAGGCAAATGCGTGTAGGCGTGGTGGTAGGTTTACATAAGGATACGGATTTAAAGGAAAAGTTCAGCGAACTGCGGGAAATGGGAATGGAAAGCTGCCAGCTTGTGTGCTGGGACAGGACGCTTCTGAATGAGGAGACGGCAGCCCTTGTAAAACAGGCGGTTGAGGAAGAAAAGATTGACATCACAGCTTTCTGGTGCGGCTGGGAAGGCCCCAGGACCTGGAATTTTTATGAAGGGCAGGAAACGCTCGGCCTGGTGCCTGCGGCATTCCGGTTCCAGAGGCTGCAGATGCTGATGGAGGGTTCTGATTTTGCAAAGCTGATCGGTGTGAAGAATCTGGTAACACATGTGGGATATATGCCGGAAAATCCATATGATCCGAATTATCAGGGCGTGATCATATGTCTGAAAGAGCTTGCTGCAAAATGCAGGGAAAACGGACAGAATTTTCTGTTTGAAACCGGCCAGGAAACTCCTGTCACGCTGAAAAGGGCAATTCAGGATATCGGCCTTGATAACGTGGGCGTGAATCTGGATCCGGCCAATCTGCTCATGTACGGTAAAGGAAATCCGGTAGATGCGCTGGATGTGTTCGGAGAGTATGTCCTTGGTATCCACGGCAAGGACGGCTGCTATCCCACGGACGGCCATGAGCTGGGGGCGGAGATGCCCTTGGGCCAGGGAAGGGTGAATTACCCGGCCTTTATCAGAAAGCTGAAGGAAATCGGCTATGAAGGCGATATCACGATAGAACGGGAAATATCCGGTGAGGAACAGAAGAAGGATATTTTGATGGGGAAGAAGCTGCTGGAGGATTTGATAGCAGCGGAATAAAAAGAACCGTTGTATTCATCTTATCAGAATACAACGGTTCTCTGTTTTAGAGATATACCAGGAGAACTGTAATATTATTCTCCAATCACTTTTTTAGACATATAGGTGTCATAGCCTTTTTGTTCCAGTGCGATTGCTTCTTCTATCCCCAGGGATTTGATTGTTTCCACATATTGATCAAAATTTTCAAGAGGCTCTGCGCCTGTGATGAATTTCAGAACCATCTCATCGCAGTAAGTAAAGACTTCATTTTCTATCTCACCCAGTCTCTGCTGTTCCTCATCATTTAACTGAAAAGGAGGAAGCTGGAGGGCGCTATCCACATCTGGGTCGTCAGCCCATTGAAGTCTGCTGTTTAGGGCACCTTCGCTTTTAAGAAGGTTTGCATGACATTCTATATCAGGCCAGGTCAGAAGAGGACCAAAATGGACCTTATAGATATAGCTGGCTTCTTCTGTGCCGAATTCATTTTCCAGCATTGTATCATTGTATACCCGTTTATCACCCTGCCAGTCCCAGTTCAGGCCTTCTACCCCCCAATTATAAAGTTCCGCGCCTTCCTGGGTATATCCATAGTTTAAAAAGGTAAGGGCAGCCTGAACATTGCTGCAGTCCTTGCTTATGACGGCTACACTGGCATTATAGTTCATTTTAGGCCAGATATCGCAATCGTTCCAGTGTAATTTCTGTCCAGGTTCCAATCTGGTGTAGGGCGCTGCTGTAACAGGAATACCTAATGCTTCACAGCGGTTGTAATTTGCTACAATAGGACCTAAAAAGGTTCCGATTTTTCCGGTATCGAAAAGGGTATTTACTTCGGTTGCTTCGATGCTGGTAAAGTCTTTGGAAATGTAGCCTTTTTCATACCATTTATTCATCAGTTCAAGATAAGATTTAAAACCAGGCTCCATCTGGCCAAATTTAATCTTCCCATTGTCTACGTAAAAATCCCTTAATATGTCCCACATTCCCATCAGTTGTTGTTCATAGCCGGGACGATCTCCCGGTTCAGGCATATAAGGTGTAATTCCTTTTGCGAGCATTTTGTCAAACATGGCTTCTAAATCGTTTACTGTTTCAGGTATTTCACATTCTAATTCCGCCAATAAGTTTTCGTTTAGTATCCATCTGCGAAATGGAGGATCTCCAACGGGCTTATATCCGTAAAATGCAGTCACTCTCCCGTTTTCATCGGTCGCTTCCCTGTAAAATTCTTCATCCTCAGTCAGTGTTTTATAATAATCAGGCGCATACTCGGGAAGTTGGTCGGTAATATCCAAGAATACGCCATCACGCATTCCCTGAAATTCGCCGCCGGTATAAAATTGGGCATAGCTGATGATATCGGGAAGCTTGTCTCCTAAAAACAGCAGGTTAAACTCCTCCTTTTCCTGCCCCACAGCGGGATGAATGAATTCGATTTGAATGCCCAATCTTTTCATTGCTTCCTGGTATGCCGTATTTTCATTATAGCTTTGAATGAATTTAGAAGCACTTCCTTCCAGAGGCACCCACCAGGTTAATGTGGTGATTTCTCCGTCTTCGGCCTGGGTAGCAGTATCGCTTTGTACAGTGCCATCTTCTTTTGTCACATCTATATTTTTACCGCATCCGGTAAGCATTCCGGTCATCATTATTGTTGCTAATCCTGCCGCAATCCATTTTTTAATCTTCATATCTTTGCTCCTTGTCTATCTAATTTTTACACATCATTCTTTTACAGATCCCATCATTACTCCGGTCATAAAATATTTCTGTACAAACGGATAAATACAAAGAACCGGGACTGTGGATACAATTATTGTCGCATATTTTACTACCTCTTCCAAAAACATTACATCTGAATCCATCGTATTTCCGCTTGTACTATTTGCTATTAGAATTTCTCTCATTATCAGCTGCAGTGGAAATTTTTTTCTGTCGCTCAGATATATCATTGCGTTAAACCAAGAGCTCCACTGAGTCACTGCATAAAAAAGAAGCATGACAGCCATCGTCGCTTTGGAAAGTGGTAAGAAAACTTTCAACAATATAACAAAGTCATTTGCTCCGTCCAGTCTGGCCGATTCTTCCAAACTTACCGGAATTGCCTGAAAACAGGTTTTCATTACAATCAGGTTCCAGGTAGAAATCGCTCCTGGTACAACGAGGGCCCAAATTGTATTATACATTCCCAAGGCCTTAACCAGCAGGAAATTGGGAATCAGTCCGCCGTTAAAGTACATAGTGAAAACAATAAGCAAGGTTATCGTTTTTTTGAACATATAACCCTTCCTTGAGAGCGCATAAGCTCCCAGCGTTGTCATCAGGATATTAATGGAGGTTCCAACCGCCACATAAATAATCGTGTTCAGATAACTTACCGGGATGTTTGGATTTTTCAGTACAATTTTATAACCTTCAAGGGAAAATCCAAGCGGTTTCAGGATAACTCCCGTATGCTGCATCAGCCGTATGGGGTCACTTATGGATGCAAACAGTACATGCAGCATAGGATAGAGGCACATAAGGGCCATTAATCCGGTTATGATATAAACGGTGCCAATAAAAATCCTGTCCCCAGGACTCCTGTTTTCGATCATAATTTCCCCTCCTGTTACCACAGACTTTCCTGAGTAATCCTTTTACTTGTATAATTAACAAAGACAAGTATCAAAAGGTTTACTGCTGAATTAAATAAACCAACTGCCGTTCCGTAACTGTAATTTGTCAGTTCCAATCCCTGGCGATATATGTAGGTGGAAATGATATCAGCCTTATCATAGGTAAGCGGACTGTAAAGCAGAAAGACCTTTTCAAATCCTTGTGTTAATATGTTTCCCATTCTCATAATAAATTGTACAATGATGATTGGCACTAAACAGGGAAGGGAGACATGAAGCATTCTCTGGAACCGGTTGGCGCCGTCTATTGCTGCAGCCTCATGCAGTCCGGGATCCACGGTTGACAGCGTTGCCAAATAAATAATACTTCCCCAGCCCGCTTCCTGCCAGATTCCGCTTCCTACATAAATAGTCCTGAATAAATCAGGTTCGGCCAACAGACTTCTTCTTTCCATTCCTAAAAGAGCTAAAAAATCGTTGAACAGCCCATCAGTCCTGCAGAAGGTTGCCAATAATCCGCAGATGACAACCAGAGAAATGAAATGTGGCATATAACTGATTGTCTGTACTACCTTTTTATATGGTCTGCATTTAATTTCGTTAATCAGAAGCGCGAGGAATATGGGAATCGGAAAAGCGAAAAGAATCTGAAGAACATTGATAATCAGCGTATTTCTAATCACTCTCCAAGCATATGGGCCAAATAAAAAGTCCTTAAAATATTTCATCCCCACCCATTTGCTTCCCGTAATTCCCAGGGCAGGTTTGTAATTCTTAAAAGCAATTATGGTACCGCCCATAGGACCATAGCAGAATATAGCATAATACAGAATAACCGGAAGCAGCATGAGATAAATATATTTGTATCTCTTCATGTTTCTTTTCCATCGGACAAAAAATGTTTCTTGGCCTATCTGCCATTTTTGTTTTTTGACATTCGTCATAACTTTCCCCTCCTTTTATCAATAGATGTGTTTGGATTTTTGCTCCTGTGGCTACTTTACTACTGATTTCTGTGAGGGGACAATCTGTGGTTCTCTTATGGATATGTGAAAATATACTTTTCTGATATGTAAAAAAATATTAATATGCTGTATTGGTTTCTTTTCTCATTTTTTCCCTGTATTGACCTGGGGTGACACCTTCATATGCCTTAAATTTACGTACAAAGTTGGCAACATCGATATATCCAATCTGTACTACGATGTCCTTTATGGGCAGGTCTGTATTGAGCAGCAGCTCCCTGGCTTTATCCATACGCAGCATGGTAATATACTGGATGAATGAGCATCCGGTTTCCTGCTTGAAAAAGCGGCTTACATAATTCGCAGAGAGATTGAATTGTCCGGCCAAAACATCCAGTGATATAGTTTGCTGCGAATAATGGTCATTTACATAACGTAGCATTTCCGATTTTTGCTCTTTGTTTTTCAATGTCCTGTAGCTTCCGTACTGTTCACAGATTGAGATGGTAGCCTTTTTGCTTTTTTCATAAAATTCTTCAACATCATGAAATGTGCAGAGTTCTTTCAAATCCAGAGATTGGCTTTCCAGGCCGTTAATCTGATTTACTGTTTTTATCAGAAGATTGATAATATCGTAGCAGAGACATTGTGAAATCAAAAAAGAATTAAGCGCTCTTATGTCGTCCACCATTTTTTCCAATGCCTTGAGCGCTTCTCCCGTATTCGCTTGCTTAATACACTGAATATACAGCGCTTGTTCTAAAATGGGAAATTCCGTATTTTCCTCTTTTTCCGCTATTTGTTCAAATAAAATAATAGTGTTTTCTTTTCCGAAGCTATATTCCGAAGCAGCTGCGGAAGCTTCCATAAAAGATGTGGAGATTTCTTCTATAGTTTCATAAATCCTTCCGGCATAAAGCTGAATATGTATATTATCACATTGGTTGATTTCATTAATGATGTGCCTGCCGATAATCAGCCTGATATCCACGCCGTTTTCTTCTTTTTCCCTGCAGTTTACAATCACCGCAATCCCGTTATCACGCAGTAAATCCACACCGTATAAATGTCCATACGCGTTTGCAGCGTTGTGTACATGAAATAATATCTCCTGGGAATGATCCTCCTCTTTATTCAGGCTGGATGGTAAGGGGATCAGGATGGCAAAGAAATAAGGAAAAACGAAATTGATGTTGGCCGACTGCAGCATGGTAATAAGTTCCTTCTTCCCATTGGTACGGCCTTTCAGCAGGCTTTTCAGGCAGGAAGCCACGACCAGAGGGCGCTGTCGGCAGAGCAGGCTGTATAATTCCTGGCTGCGGTTCTGTATGTCTTCCCAATATCCCTGTATGAGTTCAAATTCATTCATATGGGAAATTGGTGGTGTTTCCTCATTATTTATCTGAATTTTTCTGAGTAAATTCTGAATGGGAACATAATTAATTCTTGATAAATAGAAAGCAAGCCCCAGCCCGGTCAGAAGCATTAGAAAACTAAGAAGTATAAAAACCTTTTCAAATTTGTCATCTCTGTTATAGAAATTTTTTTCTGAGCTGACCATGATTATGGTAAAACCGGAATTGGGGGAAACTGCTCTCATTACAACATAGTCTTGTCCGTCAATTGTCTCTTTAAATACGCCTGTTCCCTTTAGGGTTTTGCTTAGACTCTCTAACCTTTGATTTTCATTTTCACTGAAATCCCCTTTTTCGGAGGAAAAGATATTCTGAAAATGTTCATTAGTAATATAAATATTGGCTTTCATGCTCCCGACGTAATTTTTTACCAATTCGAAGATATCTTCATTACCGAAACCAATTCCTAAGGTAGCCATTGGCAAGCTGCTCATATAGGGAACCGGGTACAGATAAAAGGTCATACTGTTTTTTGTCTGATTTTCAGCATTTTGGTGTATTTTTACAGAGGTATTATAACGCAGTGCGTTGATATTTGAAAAAAAGGAGCTCCTGTCCAGAATCCCATATTCATCAATGGTTTTTTCAAATTCTAAATATGATAATTTCCCTGCTTCTGTATATATGTATTTATCTCCTCTGACATAAAAAACGGTATACGCTTTTATGCCTTCTATATTTTCCGTATAGGTTTTTAACTGTTGAGTCAGCTTTACCTCCAACTCTTCCTTGAGTATTCTGTCATTTGTTTCAAAGCTCTCCCCGAAATCATAGCCGGATATATGATATGCCATGCCATCCATTTTTTCTTTAATATAGTCCAGCTTATTGATTACCTGCCCCATTGCTGTATAATTTTTATTTTCAATTTCTTCATACCATGAAAGTCTGTTTCCATAATAGAAAAAACAGGCCATAACAATGACCGGTATCAATGCAACAAAAACATAGGATAAGAAAAATTTTCTCCACCATTTTCCTTTTTTCATATTATTTCCTCATAATGTGGCTCTGCAGTTCCTTTTTTTGTCTACTGTAAAACACCTTCCTGCCACGAAAGCATTTCCATGACAGGAAGGTGTTATTAGATTAAGCGATTCCGATTCTTCTTGTTGTTCTATCCTGCTGCTCTAACATTTTCTGCATCAGCCTTTCGAGCATATGGTACTTTATTTCTTTATATTCGTAACATTCCCACAGGTTCTCTCTTTCCTGAGGATCTTTTTGCAGGTCGAACAGTTCCCCATATGACTGATGTGAATATACTGTAATTTTATAACGTTCTGTTATCAGTGTTCGCAGATTGACATGCCTGATATCATCATCATCTTCAACCAGAATATCCTCCTGCACCTTTTCTGCCTTCTTCTCCATCAGGGGAACAAGAGAATGGCCTGGCAGTGGATCGGAAGTATAAAGCGGCTTCCCTTCAAAAGGACCTTCCCAGGCCTTTATCGGTCCCTCAGGATAATCAATATGGGCCAGATCCAAAATTGTAGGCATGAAATCCAACAAGGATACCAGAGAACTTTCTCTTGTATTTTCAGGAAGGTGTCCCGGCCAGGAAATCAGGAAGGGAACCCGTAATAAACCTTCATAATGGAATGGTCCCTTGCAATACATTCCATGATCGCCCATTAATTCTCCGTGATCCGCAAGAAATATAACTACTGTATTTTCTTTTTTCCCTGTCTCCTCCAGGTGCTTCATAATTTCGCCGATGCAGTCATCTATATGCTTCACCATTCCCCATGCAAGAGCTTTTGTCTCCTTTATCTGTTCCAAAGTATAGGGGCTTGGACCACCGTCAATAGACTCTTCGCCGCGTGCCTTATAACAGGAAGCATGATACCATTCATTCATATTATCTCTGCTGTCATCCCAGGCAATTGGATCCGGCATCTGTTCTTTCTTATAAGCGTCGTAGTAAGGAGCCGGAGGACCGAATGGAAAATGAGGATCCGGGAAGGAGCACCACAGGAAGAAAGGCTTATCCGACTCACATTTATCCAGTTCTTCCATGGTATGTCTTTTAATCCATTCATTGTAATGATATTCCTTAGGGACTTCCGAATAATAATTATCTTTTTTGCCGGTAGTTTCTTTTGCGGAATTCTGGTTTTTTAAGGCTTCATAAATATCCGGACGTACGCTTTGCAGCCATTGAACATATTCGCCGAAGCAATAGCTGCCGTGGCCTCCAAGAAAATGTGTCACTTCCAATCCGAAATAATTATCAGGAAGCTTGTTACACTTGTTTTCATTCCATACTGTTTCACATTCCGGAAGCAGAGCAGGGTCATATTCAGTGATATTTTTGTTTCCCCTTTCCTTTGACATATGCCAGGCTTTTAGATGTATCTTTCCTACGGATATTGTTTTGTATCCATTATCCTGAAGAATCTGTGGAAGCACCGGATATTTATTATCCAAGTCAACACCATTGGTTCGTGCACTGTGGACACTGGAGGGCAGACCTGTCCACATGGTTGCTCTGGAAGGCATACATAGAGGCGTATTACAATATGTATTTTCAAATAAAACGCCTCTATGTGCGATTTTATCAATATGGGGTGTTTGCAGGATGTCGTTCCCCATACAGGATAACCAGTCTGCACGATGCTGGTCAGTAACAAATATTAAAAAATTTGGTTTCAATGCGGTTTCTCCCTTCCTTTTTTGCATAAGTTAATTATACGACATGTATTTTTTACTACACAATATGTACTTTTTGGAACATAGGTAATTTTGTTCTTTTATGAATTAGAAGGACATTTCAACAGACCGCTTTATTTAGATTTAGGCTCATTTTCCTATAAAAAAGCTGCTGCAATTTAGTTTGCAACAGCCCGTTAGGTAAAAAATATTTGGATGAATGTAATCCTGATAATAATCCACAAAGCTTCACATCATTCCAGGTAAACATATCTGACCGCATAGATGCGGTTGCCAAAGTCAGATAACGGTACAAGCGAGTCCGAAGGGTTCATGGGATCCATGCACCGGAATTCTTTTCCGTCACTGTTTACGATAAGTACATAATGAAAGCTGCCGGAACCGTTTACGCGGACCCGTACGATGGGGAATATGCGTTTTGCCAGAAGCTTTTCCAGCGTTTTTCCGGTGATGCCGTCTGCGCCCTGCCTTACGGCTGTGACGTTCAGGGCGTTTTCCAGCGGCTTCCATTGGATATTGCCTTCATTATCATACACATGCTCTTTGGATAAGAACATATTTAAGGCGCCCGGATCGATACTGTCCGCGGCGCCTGTTATTGTTTCAGGCGTGATTCCCTCATACTGCAGCGCTGCTGCAAGGCAGGTGGTGAGGCAGCCGGAGGACTTCATGGTATAGGAGGATGAGCCGAGAAAATCCTCCGCCCAGGCAGGATCGCTTTGCAGATAACAGATGATATCGGAAGAACCTGCGGCATGGGATGCGCGGACCAGGACGCTGCCACGCTGGCGGGACATGCCAAAGAACAGGGCTCCGGCGGCCAGGATTATCAATAGTACGGTCAGGGCATATAAGTGTTTTTTCTTCATTTTACTCCCATCTGCCTGATCCGGCGGGCTTATAAAGCGGGTGGATCAAGGCATTTCCCTTTCGGCCCGTTAAATTGCTGTTTGCTATTGCTTTCCGTTTGATTTTTCGTTCCGCACAGGGCAGGAACGGCTTATTCTTTTTGAATAAAGTATATTCAGTATACGCGTACTTTTTTCCTGCTGTCAATCTGCCGTATTATTGACATCTGCCGTATTATGTAAGCTGCTGTATTGCCATATTGCAGAAGCCACTATATTGCGTATTCCTAAATCTCCAGTATTGCGATAATTCAGCGGCAGCTCCACCGTTGTTACTGCGCATGGAATGAATAGCGGCTTTTAGGCCACACCCTATTAAATTTATCAGAATTTGTTCCCGGGATAGAAATATACATTCATATGAGGTATGATGATAAAAAGAGGAGCTTAAGCTGCGGAGGAGGGACGGACCGCGGCCGGTGCTCCGGAATAGATGGTGGCTGCCTATGAATTTACAGAAGTTCTTGTTGCTTGCAGCAGCGGCGGTGCTGACGGCTGCTTTCGGTCAGCATTATTTTCGGAATAATACAAAAAAAGAAAAACAGGTGCTGGTATTCAAGGCGCTGGCTACGGCCATGCCGGTTATGCTGGCATTTTTGTATGCCCTGACAGCGCAGGAGGTGCACAGGACGCTTTCCCTGATGATTTTGGCAGGGGCTTTCCTGTGCATGACGGCGGATGTGCTGTTGGAGCTTTATTTCCTTTCGGGAGTTGTCTCCTTTGGGCTGGGGCATGTCTGTTTTATCGCGGCTTATATGCATCTGACACAGTTTCGCGGATACACGGTGCTGGTATTTCTGCTGTTCTTTTTGCTCATGCTTTTGCTTCATGGGAAATTTCTGCCGCAGCCCGGCTGGCAGATGATACTTATGATAGGTTATGCGGCGCTTCTTTCCGCCATGTCGGCGATGGCTGTGACGGCGGCGGTTCAGCTGGGCAGCCCGGCCGGGTATCTGACGGCGGCAGGAGGAATCTGTTTTTATATATCCGATAATATTCTGGGCTTCCGCCTGCTGCACGAAACGAAATCCCGTGTTTTGAGCGGGGTGCTTCTGACGCTGTATTATTCGGCGGTATATCTGATTGCAGCCGCAATGTATTTTCTGTGAGCAGCGGGAGGAAAAGAGAGGTGCTTACGGCAAAAGAGAAAGCCGCCGGCAAAAGAGAACGTCACCGGCAAAAGAGAAAGCCACTAGCAAAAGAGAACGCCGCCATGGAGTTAAAGAGGAATACCAGGCGGCGTTTTTTACAGCTGTCTATGAACCAATCGGTCTGGCGGCCATCAACTGAACGCAAAATATGCAATGTTTTTACTTCCTAAAACACAATTAATACATAGACTATGCGATTTAATTACGTTATACTCAGAAAAGTAAAGAAACGATCAGTTATGTAAAATCTTAGGCCGTTCTCTAAGAAGCCGGCCGGTTGACTGGCTTTTACGGTATTCCGAAGGAGACTCGTTGCAGAACTTATGGAAGACCCGGTTGAACTGTGAAAAGCTGGTGAAGCCGCAGGCGGAAGAAATATCTGTAATCTTGTCTTCCGTATTGAGCAGCAGGAACTGACAGTTGCGGATGCGTACCAGGTGGATGTATTGGGTAATGGTATAGCCGGTGACTTCCTTAAATTGATGGGACAGATAAAAGGGATCCATGTAGATGCTTTTGGCAAGTTCCTCCAGGGTGAGGTTGTCCATGTAATGGGTATGGATATAATTGGCTACGGTATATATTCGTTCGGACAGACGATCCTCCGGGTTCTCTGTCTTGTAGATATTGCAGTCCTGGAAGTCCTTCAGGTAATACAGAAACTGGGTAAAAAGGCTGTGTACCATGAGCTCATAGGCGCCGGTCATTTCCTGGGAGCCGGCCTGGTGGGACAACGCTACGATTTCATTCAGAATCCGAACCAGAACCTCCTGTTGGGCATCCGGAAAACGGAAGATAGGTACGGGCTCATGAAAAGGCGTTAAAAGATTTTCATAGGTGTCTTTGAAACCATAGCCATCGTCGCGGTACATAAAGGTGATGACCAGTCTCTTGGAGGGCGTTTCACTGGGATAAAAGGATTTATGCAGGCGGGAAGGCTCCAGCAGAACGAAATCATTGGTTCGGATTCTGTAGGGGATACCCTCGATGAAATGTGTGGCCATTGGGCTTAACAGTATATGGATTTCGTAATAGGAATGAAGATGCTCAAATTCCATGTTCTTTTCCGTAGAACGGACGTCAAAATCAAAAAAATAAAATAGAGAATTTTCAATATCGTTGACAATGATAAAATGTTTTTCTTCATATTCAATTGCCTGAGGCATGGATAACGTACCTTCTTTCTGCCGTGCCGGCATTTAGCCAATTCTTTCACAATTATATTATAGCAGGGCAAATGCCAAATGGCAAGTAATATGAAAAATACAGCAGGTTATTGTTCAGACAAAGGTTACTGTTCACTCAGTACTGTGCATTTACTGCACAGTACGTAAGAAAGTGATTCAAGAGTGCATAAATCCCATCGCCGCAGGCGATTTTTAATGGATTTATGCAGTTACTGGTCACGGAGTGAACAGTAACAGATAAAGGCAGGAGGATAAAGGAATGTTACAGGAAGTTGACAGAAAGCTTCAGCAGCTGATAGGAGCCTTTTCGGAGATCTTATATGAGGATGATGAAATATTCATGGAGAATATGCGCCGGAAAAAGAACCTTCCTGAGGAAGAACTGCAAAAATACGCGCACTGGGAATGGACACAGGGAGTAGGACTTTACGGCATCTGGAAATTGTTTGCCGCTTCCGGCGAGAAAAAATATCTGGAAATGCTGACCCGGTATTATGACAGACAGCTGCAGGTAGGCTTTCCGCAGTGCAATGTGAATACGGCCGCTCCTTATCTGACCCTCTCCTATCTGGCGGAATACCTGCAGAGTGAGACTTACCTGCAGCCCTGCCGGGAAGCCGCGGAATGGATTATGTACGAAATGCCCAGAACCTCGGAAGGCGGGATACAGCATATGACCTCCGATGATGTCAATGAGCAGGAGCTTTGGGACGATACCCTGGTGATGACCGTACTTTTCCTGGCCAATATGGGAAGGATCCTGGATCGGGAGGACTACAGGAACGAGGCTCAATATCAGTTTCTGCTGCATATGAAATACCTGCAGGATCCGGTCAGCGGCTTCTGGTACCATGGCTGGACCTTTCTGGAAAGAAACCATTTTGCAGGGGCTTTCTGGGGGCGGGGGAACTGCTGGATTACAATTGCAATTCCGGAGCTGCTTGACAGCATAGCCTGTTCCGAGCCTGTGGCGCGTATTTTACAGGAGACCCTCAGAAATCAGGTGGAAGCTCTGGCGGGGTATCAGTCGGACAGCGGTATGTGGCACACGCTGCTGGATGATCCGGAATCCTACGAGGAGGCCAGCGCAACCTGTGGCTTTGCCTATGGAATCCTGCGGGGAGTGCACTGCGGGCTTCTGGAGGAAAAGTGGCTGGGAACGGCGGAACGGGCGCTGAAGCCTGTTTTGTCCCTGATATCGGAGGAGGGAGTTCTGGGACAGGTATCCTATGGAACACCTATGGGAAGGGAAAACAGGGATTTCTACAAGGAAATTCCGTTGAAGCCCATGCCTTACGGACAGGCGCTGGCTATTTTATTCCTGGTGGAATGGAAAAAATTAAGAGCAGATGACGAAGTGACTGAATAGTTACCGGATTTATCAAAACAACAGGAGGACATATGAAAGGGAAGAACACACCGTCCCGGGCGGACAGGAAAAAAACAAATGCAAAACTCTACCTGAGAAATAACTGGCAGCTGTATGCCATGCTGCTGATTCCCGTCATCTACATGATTTTGTTTAAGTACAAACCCATGTTGGGCGTGGTCGTAGCGTTTAAAAAGTTCAATATTTTCCAGGGTATCTGGAACAGTCCGTGGATTGGACTGGCACATTTTAAGGAAGCCTTTACTTCCCGTGATTTCTGGGATGCCTTGAAAAACACCCTGATACTGAATATGGGAGATTTGATTATCGGCTTTCCCATCCCTATATTTCTGGCAGTTTTCCTGAATGAGCTGCGCAGCGGCAGGGTGCGTAAGGTGACGCAGACATTGCTGTATCTGCCAAATTTCCTGTCCTGGGTTATTATTTCAGGTATTGTTACCCAGCTGTTTGCCAATACCGGTATGGTGAACAACATCGCAAACGCCCTGGGCGCTGAAAGTATCCCGTTTTTGAGCAACAGCGGAATATGGCGGTTTGTGTACTGGTTTTCCGGCGTATGGCAGGGCGCAGGCTATTCTCTTATCGTTTACCTGGCGGCCTTGATGGCTACGGATGCTTCCCTGGGAGAGGCTGCTTACATAGACGGCGCTACACGCCTGCAGCGTATCTGGTATGTGACGCTGCCGCAGATTTCTTCCACGATAACCGTCCTGCTGATTATGCAGATTGGCAAGCTGGTGTCCATCAGCTTTGACAGGCCTTATCTGATGGGAAATACCATGGTGCGTGATGCATCCAGTGTAATCAGCACTTATGTATATTCCATTGGTCTGGCGTCAGGGCGGTTTGACTTTGCTACGGCGGTGGGACTTTTCCAGACGGTGGTAGGAGTCGTGCTGGTACTGTCGGCCAACTGGGTGATTAAGAAGATGGGACAGGAGGGGATTGTGTAATGAACAGCGGAATTAACAGCAGAACAGAAAAATTATTCCAGTTCTTCTGGACGGCATTTTTTATCCTGATAACGGTAATCGCAATGATTCCAATTCTGCGGGTTATCTCTGTATCCTTCAGCTCCAAGGATGCGATTACGGCAGGCAGGGTTTTTGTATTCCCGGTAGGCTTTAATACGGAAGCCTATACCAAGGCGCTGCAGAGCGGAAGCTTCGTACGTGCATTTGGCTATTCCATCGTACTGATGCTGGGTTCTACGGCAGTGAACCTTCTGATGACCGTGCTGGCGGCATATCCGCTCTCCAAGAAAGGCTTAAAGGGCGGCGGCCTCATCATGACCCTGTTTGTACTGACCATGTATCTGAATCCGGGCATCATCCCTGAATATTTGAATGTAAGAAGCTTTGGCATGATCGATACGGTATGGGCTTTGATAATTCCGGGAGCGCTGAGTGCCTACAACATGATTATCATGTGCAATTCCTTCCGCGGGATTGATTCCGCCATCTATGACGCGGCAAAGATAGACGGCTGCAGCCAGCTTACCACGCTGACAAAAGTGGCGCTTCCGCTGGTATACCCCACAATGGCGACCCTGGGCCTGTTCTATGCGGTGGGCCGGTGGAACGGGATCAGTGATGTATTGTACTACATAAACTCTTCTTCGCTTTATACCGTTCAGATGGTATTGAAGCAGTTTGTGGAAGCGGTGAACGTATCCGTAGAGGAAGGTATGACTACAAACCTGATAGCGGAAAATATCAAGGCGGCAAGTATTGTGATTTCCATGCTTCCCATGTTGGTGGTATATCCGTTTGTACAGAAATTCTTCACTAAAGGCATCATGATCGGGGCTGTAAAGGGGTAACCGGTAAGGTTCGGAAAAACCGATGTACAGCTCCGGAGAGGTGATATGGTTTTGTTAAACTATATCCGGCGGAAAATCCGGATATTTTTAAGAAATATAGAAGCACGAAAAATTTTAAATGGAGGAACAGCTATGAAGAGAAAAGGTATTTTTAAGAAGACACTGGCAGTTGCCCTTGCCGCTGCAATGACTTTGGCAATGGCAGGCTGCGGCGGAAAAGAGACAGGAGCCGGCACGGCGGACGGAGGCAGCGCCCAGACAGCCGCTTCCGGCACAGAGGCGGCAGCCGGAACAGATACTGCGGAAAAAGGGAAAGAGGTTACCATCCGCGTGATGGCTTGGGACAGAGGAAATGCGGCGCCCGGAACAACCACAGAGAATAACGCTCTGACTCAGTGGATCCAGGAGCAGGTAAAGGAACTGTATAATATTAATGTGGAATATGTTTCCGTTCCCCGTTCGGAATCCGATGACAAGCTGAATATCATGATGTCCGGCGGAACTGCCCCGGATATTGTATTTACCTATGATCAGACCCTGTTCTACAGCTATGCCAACAGCGGCGCGCTTCATGAACTGACTGACGTTTATAATCAGTATGGATCCAATATCCAGAAGTTCTGCGCTGAAGCCCAGGATATCAGTGTAATGGAGAATAAGAAATATGCCGTGATGAAGCAGAGAGGTACTGAGGAACCCCGCCACATGGCATACATCAGAAAAGACTGGCTGGACGAGCTTGGCATGGAAATGCCCACTACGAAAGAGGAACTTGGCAAATATCTCTATGCTGTAAAAGAAAAAAATCTGGGAGGCGACACCACTATCCCCTGGGCTATGAGCGGCCGGAATGATACCGAGAAGATGTACCTGAATTTCCTTGGTTCCTATGTGGATCTGCCGGATGACCGTACAGCCTATATCTATAATGAATGGTATATGTCGGTGGCTCCCGGTGCGGAGGAAGGCCTGAAGCAGCTGAACCAATGGTACAATGACGGCCTGATCACCAAAGATTTCCCTACCGATACGGCTGAAGATGTATATATGGCGGCAATTTCCAACGGCAGCGTGGGCTTCGTCCTGGACGACCCTTATCATCCTCATGCAAGCTTTGAAATTCTGAACAATGCATTGGGTCATGAGACCTTCGTACCCATTCAGTGCTTTGATCTGCCGGATGGAAGCTACAGAAATCCTTTTGAGTACCGTTATGCCATGTTTGTAATGATTCCCACCACCACAAGTGATGAGAAGGTGGAAGCCTGCATGAAGTATCTGAACTGGATGGCTGACCCTGAAGTGGCTGTCAAAATACGTTATACACCGGATTACAAGACAGATGATCTTGGCGTGGCAGTAGAGCCTGCCGAGGCTGAAAAGAACGAGAAAGGTTATCCTGGCACCTGTGATGACTGGTGCATCATGAACCTGAACTTTGAGTGGGCCAATGATCCCGAGGTGCTGGCGCAGACTTCCTTCAACAACCAGGCCACCCAGTGGGCAAGCCTTGAATGGTATCAGAGTATCCAGACAGTGAAGGAAGTAGGAAAGTTCCGTTTCCCTGTATTCTCCTACATAGCAGAGGATGAGCAGACCTACGGCACGGATGTTAAGACCCGTATGATTGAGTTTGTATATCGCTGTATCGTAGCGCCCGCAGATCAGTTTGAGGCTACCTATGAGTCAGGCCGTAACGAGCTGGTAAATGCAGGATTGCAGAAAATCCTGGACGGAAGAGCAGAATACTTTGACAGCCAGAACTAGAGTGCGTTAATATGGAAGGCGAAGGCTGGATGCACCGAAATTTATAGTTATTGATAAGCAGAATAAGCCTGTTACTCCGGTAGCAGGCTTTTTCTCAGGTAATCAATTGATTTCCTGTGCCATGAGCGGCTCCGGGGATAAAATAATATGCTTAAGCCACACTTCTTTGTACCTGAGCAAAGGGAAAGGAATGAACGAGAATGGAAAAACATTATGAAATAATTTTAAGGGATACCGAGGAACGGGTATTCAGCCGTCTGCGGTCGCAGGAGCTGGATGAAAAAAGCCCCTGTTACGGAGGCTTTTATGACAGGGATCGGATGGTCCAGGCCAAATATACGATTATCTGCGTGGAGCCCATGATCACGCTGTATTGTAATCCGGACAGCCGTTATTACCGCAATTCCCTGCTGGCGCAGCGGGCAGAACTGGGGCTTTCCTATATCCGCAGCGTGCAGCACGAAAACGGACTTTTTGACTATGTTACCTGTAACTTCTTCTCAGCGCCGGATACGGCTTTCTGCATTGGTTTCTTTATCCCGGTGTATGAGTATCTGCAAAAGCTTGGGAATCGCACCGAACAGGAAGAGATTTTTCTACAGAAGGTGGGGGAAATTGTACATGACGGCGCATACGGCCTGCTGGAGGGCGGCTTCCATACGCCCAACCACCGTTGGGCAATTGCTTCTTCACTGGCGAAATGCGGGGTTCTTTTCAATGATAAAAAGCTGTCGGAAAGCGCAGGTATTTACCTGATAGAGGGGATTGACTGCAATGCCGACGGTGAGTTCGCAGAGAAATCCGCCGGTAATTATAACAGCGTTAATAACGATGCCATGCTGATGCTTTCCGACGCTACTGGAGACGCCCAATACGAGCAGCATACCATCCGCAACCTTCATATGATGCTTACCTACTGGGAGCCGGACGGAAGTATTTTCACTGCCAATTCCACCCGTTTCGACAAAGACAGGCTGGTATATCCATTGAGCTATTACATAGAGTATCTGGCCATGGGCATGAAATATGACATTCCGGAATTCCTCGGGATGTGCAATACTATTTTTGACATCATTGAGGAAAAAAAGATTTCCTCGCCGGAATGCCTGATTTATCTGATGCTGCACCCCGAATACCGAAGCTTTGAGTATGCGGGACGCTATGAACAGCCGGATTTCGTCCGGTTTTATGAGGATTCCGGAATACTGCGGGCCAGGAAGGGGCACTACAGCTACACGGTGATGCGGGAGAAGTCCAATTTCCTCTATTTCCATAACGGAACCAGCAAGCTGGAGATGAAGGTGGCGGGAAGCTTCTGCGAGCACAGGGCGTTTAAGGCGGAAACGATGGAAATCCTGCCTGGCGGCACGGCCCATCTCCATCAGACCATGAGGGGCTGGTACTACCTGCCTTTTGAAGAAAAGCCGGAAACCAGCGACTGGTGGAAGATGGATCAGAGCAAGAGGAAGAAGAAGCTGGGACCGGATATGGAGATTGATGTGTATGTGGAGCCTGCGGAGGGCGGCATAGACGTGCGTGTGGTAACAGAGGGAGTGCAGGGAGCGCCCTGGAGAGTGGAGCTGGCCTTTTCCGGCATTGATTATATGGCAAGCGAGCATGTGATGCTTCCGGTGAACGGCAGTGAGGTGTTGGTAATCAAGGATCCGGAGCTGGAGGCCTACAATGAAAAGGACAGCCTGTTAATCGGGCCGGGATTTGGAGAGCATCGTTTTACAGAGGGGAAGGAGGACAGTGAAACCAAGACCCCGGGAGCTGTTACGGTATATTTCACTGATTATACTGCCTTCGACCATACGATCCGCATCCGTAACCGCAGGGATCTGGAGGAAAAACTGCTGGCGAGGCGGTAAGGGCGGCCAGGAAAATGGAAAGAGAATATTATGAATGATAAAAAAATAAAAAAAAGAATATTGATGGCCTTTATCGGCGTCATCGTCAGCGGACTGGCGGTGGGATTATTCCGGAACGCCCGGTTTGGGACGGATCCATTTCAGGTGTTTGTGAATGGAATCAGCAACAAGGTTACATTTATAGACTTCGGGACGCTGTATATGCTGATAAACCTGTTGATGCTGCTGCTTATTTTTCTCCTGAATAAACATCATATCGGGATATCCACTTTTGTGAACATTTTCCTGCTGGGATACGTGGTACAGTTTTCGGACGACGTGGTGGCAGGCCTGGTGGGGGACAGCCCGTCCATGCCGGTGCGGATTGCGCTGCTGGCAGCAGGACTGGTAATCCTCTGCTTTGCATCGGCCATGTACTTTACGGCGGATCTGGGAGTATCCACCTATGATGCCGTGTCCCTGATCCTGACGGAACGGAAGCTGGGAAAATTCCGGTATCTGCGGATTACCACGGATGTAATCTGCGTCATTGTGGGATTTGCCCTGGGAGCGGTAGTGGGGGTGGGAACGGTAGTGACGGCGTTCTTTATGGGACCGCTGATAGACTTTTTTAATATTCACGTCGCGCGGCCGTTTTTGTATGGAAAGGAAAATAAACAGTAGCTGCGAGAAAAAAGAACAATTGCAATATACAAAAAAATGCCTGTCATCCGGGAGCTGATTCTTCCGGATGACAGGCGTTTTTTATACTGATATGATTTCTTCTGTGGAGATTGCAGCGTTCAGAGGATTAAACGGTTACAGATACTTCCGGTACGGCTCCTCTGAAGCATCCAGGAAACAGACACCCACGAGTCCGCGTCCCGTATGGGCGCCGATGGCACAGCCTACAACCGATACCATAATATCTGCGGGATGCAGTTTTTCCCGGAGCAGGTCCAGGACGAAATCCATGGCCTCCTCATCCTCGCCGTGGCAGACGGAAAACAGCTGTTTTTCGATTTCAACGCCGTTTTCCTGGGCATATTCCACCAGGCTTTTCAGGGATTTCTTGTGCCCGCGCACCGTTTTCAGGACCTGCAGGCTCCCTGCTTCGTCCACAATCAGCACCGGCTTCATATCCAGCGCTTCCGCCAGATTACCCTTCCATTTGGAAAGCCTGCCGCCTTTAATCAGATAGGCAAGCGTATTTACCGTAAACACATGCCGGATGTGCCTGCGGTAGAATTCGGCGGCTTCCAGCAGCGTCTCCTTGGAGGCGCCGTTCTCAAGCATGGTCAGCAGCTTGACCACCAGAAGGCCGAAGCCTGCGGAGGCGCAGAGGGAATCGATAATGGTCAGATCAAAATCGGGGTATTCCTCCAGTACATTGGCCTTTGCCAGATTGGCGGCATTAAAGGTGCCCGCGATTCCGGTGGAAAAGCAGAGATATATCACACTGTCCCCGTTTTTGGCATAGGGGGTAAAGGCTTCCTCAAACATGGCCGGGTTGATGTGGTAGGTTTTCACATCGCGGCTGGTATCGTCCAGTATATTGTAAAATTCCCTGGAATGGATGGTCTGGCCGTCAAGATAATCCACTTCATCAATGACCACCGGAGTGGGTATGACATGAAGCTGATAGCGGCGGATGACTTCCTCCGTCAGGTCAGAGGCGGAGTCCGTGATTATTTTAAGCATAAAGTCTCCTTGTTGTTTTTATATTGGTCAGTGAACCTGTCCCATCTGATCCAGCAGCTGGATTTTGATATGATACAGCTTGGAGGAAAGATCCACATATACCTGGTGAGGGTTGACAAGACGTCTCGTTTCATCCCAGAGCGTGTCCAGCTCCTTCTGACAGTATTCCCTGATTTCCATAACACTGGGAGAGGTGTAGACACATTTCCCATCCAGGAAAACGGGAACCATCAGTTCACGCATGGTATAGGTACCGGGCTCCAGCAGCGTCTTTTTCCACGGCTCCAGGGGATCGAAGAGGAGAAGAGGCTCATTCTCGTCAAAAACCTCATCCTCCAAGGCGATGAGATCCGCCTTGATTTTTCCTGATTCCTTTTCATAGATGCGGTGAATTACTTTATTGCCCGGATTGGTGATTTTTTCTGAATTTTCAGAAAGCTTTATTTTGGGGATGAAGTTCCCGTTCTCGTCCATAATGGCGGCAAGCTTGTACACGCCGCCGAAGGAAGGCCAGTTCTTGGAGGTGATCATATGGGTGCCCACGCCCCAGGAGGTAACCTTGCAGCCCTGTGCCTTCAGGCTGTCGATCAGGTATTCATCCAGATCGTTGGAGGCGGAGATAACGGCATCCGGGAAGCCTGCCTCATCCAGCATCTTCCTTGCTTTCTTGGAAAGATACGCCAGGTCGCCGCTGTCCAGGCGGATTCCGTAGAAGGTCAGCGGAATGCCCGCCTCACGCATTTCCGTAAATACGCGGATGGCATTGGGAACGCCGGATTTCAGGGTATCATAGGTATCTACCAGCAGGATGCAGGCGCCGGGATACATGTCCGCATATACCTTGAAGGCGGTGTATTCATCCGGGAAGCTCATGATCCAGCTGTGGGCATGCGTGCCCTTCACGGGTACATCAAACATCTGTCCGGCAAGCACGTTACTGGTGCCGATGCAGCCGCCGATCATAGCGGCCCTTGCGCCGTAAATGCCGGCGTCAGGCCCCTGCGCGCGGCGGAGGCCGAATTCCATGATTCCGTCGCCGCGGGCCGCATAGCATACCCTGGACGTCTTGGTGGCGATGAGGCTCTGGTGGTTGATAATATTCAGAATAGCGGTTTCAATCAGCTGCGCTTCCATAATAGGAGCGATGACTTTAATCATTGGTTCCCTGGGGAACATGATGCTTCCTTCCGGAATTGCATAGATGCTTCCGGAAAATTTGAAATTTTGCAGATATTCAAGGAAGTCGTCCTCAAAAATTCCCAGACCTTTCAGATAGGTAATTTCATCATTATCGAAATGCAGGTTTTCCACATATTCGATAACCTGCGCAAGCCCTGCGCAGATGGCGTAGCCGGATTCCATCGGGTTATTCCGGTAAAAGGCGTCAAAAATTACCGTTTCATTACGGTCCATGTTCTTAAAGTAGCCCTGCATCATCGTCAGTTCGTAAAGATCGGTCATGAGGGTAAGATTCCGCGTTTTCATGGTTTCTCCTCCGCTTTCAGCATTATGGGTTCAGACACGGGACGGCGGATGAAGGGCTGTCCCCTGCCTGTATAGGAATGTATTAAATTACACATATCATACGCGTAATTACCCAAGAAAGCAAGATTTTTTCGCGAGGGGGGGGGCCGCCCGTGGAGGAAACCGGTGTGCCGGCGGCGGGCTATGTTCTCCAGGGGAGCGGCGGTGCGGGTGTATTTTTTGCGGGTGCCGGTTATGCCGGGCATTCCGATGAGCCCAGGACTAAAACCGGCAGGGGCGTCTGCCGGTTTTAGTCCTGGGCTCATCTCCATGGCATAAAAGGCACCCGCAAAAAACACACCTGCACCGCCGCTCCCCTGGAGAACATAGCCCACGCCGGCACACCGGTTTCCTCCACGGGCGGCTGGTGAGCAGGCAGGTGATGGAAGAATTCAGGAGGAAAAGAAAAAGGACTTAAAAGCGGTGGCTGGTGGGTTGGTTGACGTATTTGTTTTCGAACTTGGAGTAGACGATGGTCTGGCTGTGGTAGAGGCTGTAGTAGCCGGAGAGCATGTAGCTGGTGGCTACGGCTATGAGGAAGTAGTAGGCGTCGTCGAAGCCGAAGAGTTCGAAGGCTATGAGGATGGAGGTTACGGGGCAGTTGGTTACGCCGCAGAAAACAGCTATCATGCCAACGGCGGCGCCGAGGGAGGCGGGAAGCCCAAGGAGGGCGCCCAGGGTGCAGCCGAAGGTGGCGCCAATGAAGAGGGAGGGCACGATTTCCCCGCCTTTGTAGCCGGCGGATATGGTGATGACCGTAAAGAGCATTTTAAAGAAAAAGGCCCAGGGGATCGCTGTCCCGGAGAGGGCGTGCTCGATGACGGGCATGCCTGTGCCAAGGTAGTCCTGGCTGCCGCAGATGAGGGTGAGGAGTATCAGGAGCAGGCCGCCGGCAGCGATTCGGATATAAAGGTTGGAAAAATATTTTTTAAACAGGGCCTCCCCCATCTGCAGCATCATGCAGAAAAGGATGCTGAGAATCGCACAGCATATGGCCAGCAGCACCACCTTCAGCCCGGGGATCAGGGACAGTTCCAAATCATTCATCACATGGAAATTTTCGGTCTGTACGCCCAGGGAAAATGCAATTTTATGGGCAATGAGCGCCGCACAGATACAGGGCACCAGCGCCGCATAATACATAATCCCCACACTGGAAACCTCCATGGCAAAAAAAGCCGCTGCCATCGGCGTCCCGAAAAGCGCCGCAAAAGCCGCCGCCATGCCGCTCATCAAAATGATTTTTTTATCCTTTACATTAAAATGGAAGATATCCCCCAGCTTTTTGCCGATGCTTCCCCCAATCTGCAGCGCCGCCCCTTCGCGCCCCACGGAGCCGCCGCACAGGATCGTAATAATGGTGGAACTGAAAATCAGCAGCGCCATCCGGAACGGAATCGTGATCTCACTGTGAATGCTCTCAATCACCGAATCCGTCCCGCCGTTATTTTCAAAATGAAACGCCTTATACGTAAAAACAATAAGCAGCCCGCCCAGCGGCAGCGTCAGAAACATATAACGATGCCCCATCCTGAAAGACGTAACCTGTATCAGGCACCAGGAAAAAAGCGAAGCAAACAACCCCACGGCCACCCCCGTAACAACCCCAAACAAAAGCCACCGAAAATACTGCCCCAGATTCCTGTATATCTTTTCCGCATAAGCCCTAAGCCAGTTCATAATGTCCTCCTCATTCTCCCTATCCATATCACGCTGCCCAAAACAAACCATACATACCACATTTAACCAAAATCCCGCATTTACTCCTCCTATCCCCGCCCGCCACCCCCTGTCCTCCATACCAACTACAATTATACAACCTCCCGCGCATAACAACAAACCATTCAAACAGAATACAGCACAAAACCCCCATCCGTCAAATTTATCCCCATACAATCCCCAACCCTCCCCCTACCCGGAATACAAATTTCACCCTCCCCAATTAGCGCTTACAAATTATCCCTCTATTTAATCGTCCTTTTTACCTGAACGACTACCACTACGTAGCTCCAGGTGCTTCCGGCTGGTGTTCGGGGTCCGCTGTGTTCTCCGGGAGGCGGCGGGGCGGGTGGGTGTTTTGCAGGTGCCGGTT
>NZ_QVLV01000049.1:0-2716 GCF_003435485.1 Eisenbergiella massiliensis | reverse complement strand
CGGTTCCGATAGGTAAGCCTTTGATGTTATCTCCGGCTTTTCCCCCGGTTAGCACCGGACATGCGACTTTCACCGCATCCGGCGCCCCATCAAGCATAGTTTCAACAGTAATACACACTCACTCTTTCACATTAGCTAAATCAGTTTGTTACGATTTACATTGACGTTTCTGCCAATCCTGCGGCAACACGCAGTTTGTTCACTTTAGTAATTTGTGCCTTATTCAAATCATACTTCTTTGTCAGTGTAGCGAACTTTATGCTGTCTGTTGTTGAGATAAATTCATATCCGGCGGGTGATAGAAGCAGCAGATTACGGTAACTGTCTCTGCCGTTTTTACACTCATTCGATTTTCTGTAACAAATACAGTGAATCACTTCCAGATGTTCCCCGGTGATTGCACATTTACCTTCCTGTCCGGCATAGAGAGAGATTCGGTTATCATTGAACTGTACCGTTTCTCCTGTTACCGGGTGGCGCATGAGCCAGAGCATATCTTCAACGTTCAGTTTCAGATTGCTGTGGATTTCCATTCTTCCGTCCGGAGTATATGGATTGATTTTCCTGCTCTTGCGCATTGGTATTTTAAACTGCACATATGCCAGAGGTACTACTGGTGTATCTCCAATCCAGCGCATTTGCTTCGATTTTCCATACCGTTTTTTTAAATATTTGTTGTTTAGTTCGCCCTGCTTTTTATATCCATCTATCCGATGGAGAAAGCGACCGTTATTCACATGAGCCATTCGGCTGAAATTCAGGTTTATCCTCGTAGCAATGCAATAATAGTTCTGCATACCTATGACTTTGGCGTTGTATTCGTGAATGTTGCTCTTTATGTTACTTGCTGTCTTGCTGTTTTGAATCTCTATAATTGCTTTTGAGAGTTCTTTCTGCATATGCGACATTGCCTTGTCACAGACATTTGAACTGATTACCCATGTCCTGCGTTTCCTTATCAGCTTTATACGGAACCCCAGAAACTCACTGTCTCTTTTCCTGAGATTTGTGACCTTTGATTTTTCATCAGAAATTTCCAGTTTGAGCCGCTTTAGCAGCCAGTCCTTAACCGCATGGTATGCTCTGCCAGCGTCCTTACGGTTTCTGCAAAAGATTTTAAAATCATCTGCATACCGGACTATACGCATTTCCTTGAGTTTGCTCTTTTTGAGCGCCGTGTAGCTGTTGCACTTTTTCTCTGCCCCGTTCGGATAATATGTGACCTTACAAGGAGACTTCATATGGTCTGCCATACCCTCCCACTGTGACGCTATCCACCAGTCCAGTTCGTTCAGGACAATGTTGGCTAACAGCGGGGAAAGTATGCCGCCCTGAGGGGTTCCCCTGTCTGGATATAAGATTTCTCCATCTGGCATTTGAATTGGCGCTTTCAGCATTGCTTTGATTATCTGAATCAACTTGGTATCCCGTATACCCAACGTCCATATCTGCTGTAACAGCTTTCTATGATTTACGTTGTCAAAGAAACCCTTTATATCCACCTCTACTACATAGTGGAGTTTGTTCCTTTGAGCCAGTCCGTAAGCGTAGGAGACAGCGTTTTCAGCGCTCCTGCAAGGTCTGAAGCCGTATGAATGTTCATAAAACTTTGCTTCACAGATCGGCTCCATGACCTGTAATATGCATTGTTGTACAATCCGGTCTATGATACACGGTATGCCTAACGGTCTTAATTTCCCATTTGGTTTGGGAATCTCTATCCTCCTTACTGTTTTTGGCACATACCTTGTAAACTGTTTTTGAATAAGGGAGACAAAATCTTCTTCCGGCATATCTGCCAGTGATTCTATCGTTCTCCCATCTGTGCCGGCGGTATGGCTCCCATCATTGCTTTTAATATTTCTGAAAGCAAGCATGATGTTATTTGGTGCCACAATGATTTCTACGAGATTATTAAATATCTCTCCATCTCTGCTTTTTGCATACAGTTCATCAAAGATGTTCTGCATGTCATAGTATTCCGCATGGCGCAGTTTACTTCTTTTTCTAGCTTTTTGTGTCATGTACATCACCCCGTTTCATTGATTCGAGTGACAATTTCTTATTCTTACTCGACTGCATGATTAGAGAGTGTGTACTGCTGATTTTCTGCCTGACTTGTGGCCATTCCTCCGTCGCCCTCTTTTTCGCAGGCAACATCGACAGTTCGACCACGACCTTTCAGCAGAGATTCATCCGCTTATTGTTCTTCGCCGGATTATCCATAGGATTCTCTGCCTTTCCTTGTTCCGATAATTCTATCTGTGCATATATACCCTTAGGTGTTCCCTCTAAGCCTGACAGCTTGCATGTGCCTGTAACACATCACGGTGGTTCGTAACAACCATTCCTACTAAACCGCACTGTCTGGGCATGAACCCACACATACATTTCTGTATGTGGCACTTTTAGACCTTTACATTCGGGAGTTTCGTCAGGCATTGCTGCCATTCTCACCATAGGTATTTTATAGACCCCCGGCATATGGGGTGCGCTGTCCACCTCTGGACAGGTTTCGTCAGCGTTATCTGTTACGGCACCTTTCTGCCGACTTTACCGGGCTTCACACCTCATCACAGAATGATGAAGCATGCCGGAGTATCAGGGGAGGCGTTTCAAGGCGTTACCCTATCATTCCACCTCTCGAATTATCAGTTCACAGAACTGATTAAAACAGCGCTGTGCGCCGCCTTTTCAGCGGCGAACAAGTCGCACG
>NZ_QVLV01000048.1:0-4832 GCF_003435485.1 Eisenbergiella massiliensis | reverse complement strand
GGTGTGTTCGGGACTTACACCCGTTAGAGCGCGCCCATGGCGCGCAAACAAAGGAACGGAGGAAGCTGCTGCTTCCTCCGACTTTTATTTTTTCCTTCGTTTTCTATAACAGCCCCGGATTCCTATAGCAGCCCCAGATAATGAAATGCATTCTTCAGGCCATCCTCGCTGATATCCGACGTCACATAATCCGCGGCCTCCTTCAAAGCCGGTATCCCATTGCCCATGGCAATTCCGATCCCGGCGGCCTGAATCATTTCAAAGTCATTCATGCTGTCGCCGATTGCCGCCGATTCCTCCCGGCGTATGCCCCAATGCTCCAGAAGAAGCTCCAGCCCATAAGCTTTGGAGAGATGTGCCGGGATGACATCCGCGCCTCCTGTAATTTCGCTCATTATGGGAGTGCGCAGGGCCGGGAAGGTCTGTTCCACCAGCCTGGCCGCTTCCACAGAGTCATCCAGATAGAGCGCGTGCATGGGGATTTCATAAAGCTCCCTGGCATCGTACATTTCCCGGAGGAACAGGTGCTCCTTGCCCTTCCACCGGGCCGCCTGCTTTTCCGGGTTGGTGGTATACCATTTTCCCTCATGCTGGCCGCCCAGGCATAAATCATTGGCGTAGGCAAAGTCCAGCACCTCCTTCTGCAGCTTCGGATCCAGGTAGGTTTCCTTCAGCACGGTTCCCTCCGCTTCCACCAGGGAGCCGTTGGAATGGATGATGCCGTCAGGCTTTACCAGCTCTTTAATAGGCGCGTTCCACGCATCGTTGAAAAAACGCCCGCTGGCAAGCACCAGCCTGCACTTTCCCCTCACGGCCTCCAGCGCCTCCCTGGCGCTTTCCGGGATGTTACCGAGGCGGTGGTCAAACACCGTATTATCATAATCCAGACAAAGTACTTTTATCATTCCAGCTCCAGTCCCCAGGCGCCTACCGGTGTTTTGTCCACAGCCCGCAGCAGCACCTGACTTTCCTTATTCTGCGGCAATCCGCAGTACGGTTACGGAGTACGGCTTTATTTCCGTGCTCACTTCATTTCCTGCAAAGCTTTCCCGGGTCTGCCGATCTGTAATCCTGTCCGGGGCAGCAATGGAATTCACCTGCTGCAGGCTGTCCGCACACAGCTCGATTCGTGTAAGCTTACCCGAACAGCTCCATTCCTCCAGCCCAAGGCTCACCGTTTCAGCTTTCTCTCCGGCATTTATCAGCTTTACAATCACTTCACCCTGTTCCCGATCATAGCTAACCGCCGTATACAGCCCTTCTCCCAGCGCAGGTTTAATTTCCAGTTCCTCCTGCCCCGTATGTACACTGTAAAGCTTCTGCACATAATAGCTGGGCGTTCCATAGGCATGGACATCGTCAAACCAAATCAGATCCGGCGACCACTGGGTATACCCGATTCTTGCAAATAACGGCGCATAACAGGCCAGCACCACTACATCCGCATTCCGTTCGATTCCTGTAAGCAGAGCCGCCTCCGCAAGCGCCGCCTCCATATTATTGCGCAGGGCGATGTCTTCTATACCCTGGGGATGCGCCGCATATTCCCCTGCAAACACCTTTACATTGCGGGGATAATTGTCATAAAAGCCCGTGTTGTCGAAGCACCACTTCGGCGGCACATAATAATGCTCATCCACCGCATAGACAAAATTTTCTTTTTTCTCTGCCGCCGGACGGATCCAGTTCCAGGCCGCTTCATATTCTTTGGAATTCACATTGGGCCCGGCGGAACCAAGCAGCCGGATTTCCGGATATTTTTCATGAATCGCCTGTTCGAACAGCTCATATCTATGGAAGAAATCCACCTCTTCGGTTTCCCACTGCTCGTTCCCGATGCCCAGCATACGAAGCCCGAAAGGCTCCGGATGTCCGCAGGCAGCGCGCAGCGCCCCCCATTTTGTGGAAACATCCCCATTTGCAAATTCAATCAGATCCAGGGCGTCCTGTACAAACTCCTTAAATTCCACACTGTCCGAGGCCACCTTCTGGGTGGACTGATACTGGCAGGCCAGGCCCACATTCATCACGGGAACCGGTGAGGCCCCCAGATATTCGCACAGGATAAAATATTCATAATATCCCAGGCCCAGCGTCTGGTTATAATGGGAAAAAGGCGTTTTATAGCCGCACTCTTCCTTGGTGTCATGGACGGACCAGCGGCTCCAGTTCACCCGGCGCTCTTCCATGGGCCCCACGCTTTCCTTCCAGCGGTACCGGTTGTCCAGCGTATTGCCTTCCACGATACAGCCGCCGGGGAAACGCAGGAATCCCGGCTGCAGTTCCTTTAACAGCTCCGCCAGATCACGGCGGAACAGGCCGCACACCGCGTTTTCCGGCATCATGGAAATCATGTCAAAATCCACACTGCCGGCCTCAGACAGGCAGATGACAAAGGAAGCGCTTCTCACCTGCGCGGCCGCCGTCAGCGTAAGCTCATATTTTTTCCACTCCCCGGTCAGTCCGGCGATCTCTGCCTGATCTGTATAAAGCTGACCGTCCTTTTCCACATGCACCAGTACCTTGCCGCCGAAGGCAGATGTTCTGGCCCAGAAGCTGACGCGGTAATTCTCCCCTTTGTTCAGGCAGATGCCGTCGTATGCCTTATTTGTAAAACCGTCCCCGGCTGCCATCGCCGTAAAATGCAGATAATGCGGGTTTACTTCGTTCTGCGGCTTCTGCGTATCCAGTGCCAGCTTTCCCTGGCCGCTACAGGCGCTCCAGCCATACAGCCCGTCGAAATCCTGGCTGTAATGATCATAGTATCCCCTGGATTCCTGGAATTCAAAATTCCGGTTTTCCAGCATTTCCGCATACAGCCCGCCGTCGGCCGCATAATTGATATCCTCAAAAAACAGGCCGAACATCCCCGGCTGTATGGGCGTTTTCACATTTTTACTGATTTTTACCTGATTCATTCTGTCTCCCCTTTTCTTCCGTTGTACTTTCCGGCATGATTTTACTGATTATCGCTGTTTCCACCCGCTGATCCTCCAGCAGCTCCACATGGACGGCCAGGCCGTTTACCTGCACGTCAAACTGGCTTCCATCCGCGGGGATAGAGCGCAGGCAGCTGAAAATCATGCCTCCAACAGTATCATAATCCGTATCCTCCGGCAGGTCAATATCCAGCTCCTGTGCCAGATCCTCTATGTCCACGCTGCCGGAAACCCGCCAAAGGTTATCCTCCAGCCGGACCATTTCCGGAGGAAGGGCGGGATCGAACTCATCATAAATATTTCCCACGATTTCCTCCAGAAGATCCTCCATGGTTATGATTCCCGCTGTCTGGCCGTACTCGTCGATAACAATTGCGATATGGATTTTATTTTTCTGCATATCACGGAATAGATCGTCCGCATGAATGGTATCCGGTACAAAATAAGGCTCACGCAGCAGCTCCTGCAGCCCGGCGGAGCTGTCGCCGTTTCTACTGAGCAGATAATCCCTGGCATTTAAAATCCCGACGACATCATTAATATCCTCTTCATACACAGGATAACGGGACAGGCCGCTTTCCCGGATGGTGTTCAGGATATTTTCTTCGGTTTCCTTCAGGGAAAAGGCAACTACGTCCGGCTCCCTGGTCATGGCGTCCCGTACGGATATATCATCAAAACGGAACACGTTCTGTATCCATTCCTGTTCCTCCTGGTCAATGGTACCTTTTTCACCGCCCAAATCCACCATCATGCGGATTTCCTCCTCCGTAACGGATTCCTCCTCCGCCTCCGTTTTCATATGAAGTATCCGCAGCACGGTATTGGTGGAAAAGGACAGGAACCATATCACAGGCCTCATAACCACCGCAACGCCGGAAATAACGCCGCTGCTGAATTTTGCCACCTCCATGGACTTCTGCATGGCGATCCGTTTGGGCACCAGCTCGCCGAATATCAGTGTAAAATAAGACAGGATGATGGTAATGATAATAACCGATATGGTATCCAGCGCTTTCTCCGGCAGTCCCCTGAAACCAATATCATCATAAATCCATCTCACCAGATATTCGGAAAAATTATCCGCCGCGAAGGCGCTTCCCAGGAATCCTGCCAATGTAATGCCCACCTGTATGGTGGACAGGAAGGAGGCCGGTTCCTCCACCAGCTTCAGAAGCTTTCCCGCTTTTTTATCCCCTTCCTCCTCCTGCCTGCGCAGCTTCGTTGTGTTCAGGGAAACCACCGCAATCTCCGCCGCCGCAAAAAAGGCGTTCAATAAAATCAAAATAATCTGCAACAATAACTGTCTTGGTATGGAACTCAAAGTAAATCTCTCCTTTTCTTTTTGTAATGCCGGCATCCTTGCCGCCGGAGGGCAGTGTTTTTGTTACTGTTCACTCCGCAGCCAGTAACATGTTTTTTCCTCAAAAAAACACAAAAAGACACAGCCTGTCAAGCTGATGCTAACAGGCCATGCCCTTTAAAAGCTTTCGTTGTCTATAAAGGTTCGTTTCCCCGTCAGGGTCCGCGTCGTCCATCGAATTCTTTTCCTTTCTTCCGGTAAGTTGATAGGAACATTATAAAGAATCCGGGCGGAGGATGTCAAGATGGTTTTGAGGGGCGGCGGGGAGGGCTGATATTTATTTTTAAAAATTATATTTTCAGGCAGCTTCGATTCTGATTTTTAATGAGTTGATAAAATATTGGAAGCTGGGGGATTGGTTGTTTGCAAGGTCAAGGTAGATACCGATTTTTGCGGCCCACTCGCTTTTTGCTTTACCGATTTCCATATACGCTCCACCAGAACGTTTTTTCAGGGCGGTCAGGCCTCCCGGATATATCGGGTGTGTCAAATAAACTGTGTATCACGTGCAGATTATTCGACACACCTCT
>NZ_QVLV01000047.1:0-8850 GCF_003435485.1 Eisenbergiella massiliensis | reverse complement strand
GGTGTGAGAGGTCGAAAATTTCTCTAATCAGAGAAATTTTCTCCTACTCGATTTGGAGGAATGGATATGATAGAAAAACATAACTTATTGACCGGGAGTGTGCCAAGAAAGCTGGCCGTTTTCGCGCTCCCGTTACTTCTGGCGAATATACTGCAATCTTTCTACAATGTGGTAGATATGCTTGTGATCGGCCAGATTGTAGGAGATGTGGGCCTTGCGGCGATTAACAACGCTTCTAAATTGTGTTATATCATTAACTCAATTTGTATTGGTATGACAATGGGTGGAGCTGTATTGATTGCTCAATACAAAGGGGCAGACGATGCAAAGGGGCAAGCAGAGTCTTTTCAAATGTTGGCGTTACTTTCGCTGGTATCTTCTTTCTTTGTGACTGTTGTGAGCCTGACAATTTACCGTCCTCTGTTTCAGGCACTAAATGTTCCTGCAGATGCGTATCAAGACGCCTGCAACTATATGAAAACTATTTGTTGTGGGACGGCCTTTGTGTTTGGATATAATGCTGTTTGCTCCGTACTCAAGGGACTGGGGGATTCAAAATCCCCCCTCTGCTTTGTTGGGATTGCCACCATCATCAATGTCATCTTAGATATTATATTGGTAGGCCCCTTTGAAATGGGGACAGCAGGAGCCGCTTACGCGACAATCACGGCACAGGGAATTTCCTTTGTGATTTCTTTGTTCTATCTAAAACGACGCAAGGTGTTTTTCTCTGCGGCGGAACACGGAAAATTTACACTTCAATGGGATAAGCTGACCGCCATCATAAAAGTCGGTCTACCCACAGCAATTCAGATGGTAGTAGTCAACACGGCCTATCTGCTGGTAACAGGTATGCTCAATCAATTTGGTACTTCTGTTTCCGCCGCATCTGGCGTAGGCTTGCAAATCAATACCTTTGCTGGTATGCCCTGCTGGGCTATTGGACAGGCAGTAACGGCGATGACCGGTCAGTGCATGGGTGCAGGACAAATTGAACGTGCCCGAAAGGTGGTAAAAATTAGTTTAGTGATGAATATTGCTGTTACGCTCGTTGTTGTAATTGGCGTACAACTTTTTGCGGAACCATTAATTTTACTGTTCGGCAGTACCAGCCCGGAAGTAGTAAACGATGGTGTTTATTATCTGCGTATTTGTTGCGGTATCAATAGTTTGATTTATGCGGCTATGTATACGCTGGATTCCTTTGCCATTGGAGTAGGTGCGGCAAATGTTGCCATGATTAACGCTTTATTGGATGCAGTTATCATTCGTCTGCCAGTGAGCTGGTTTTTAGCTTTTACCCTTTGTATGGGATTTCCCGGCATTTTTTATGGACAGGCACTCTCGCCAGTCCTGCCTGCTATTGTGGGCTTGCTCTATTTCAAAAGTAGAAAGTGGGAGCAAAAAAAGCTAATTCAAAAAAATTGCAAGGAGGAAAGCCTTTGATGGGTCAGATGATATGGCTTCTATGCCCCGTATGTGGAAATAAAACCCGACTTAAAGTGCGTCCAGACACAGAGCTTGTCAATTTCCCGCTGTATTGTCCGAAATGCAAGCAGGAGACTTTAGTAGATGTAAAAAAAGGAAACCTATCTGTTGTTTGCTTGAGTAGCTTAATATCCAAATAAATATCAAAAGAGCCAGACGCATAGACGCAGAGCCGATAACACGCAAATTAAAAATGCGGTTATCGGCTCTTTCCATTTGAAAGATACGGTGACCGTTTAGGAGGTAGCGCCGTGTCTTTTCTCGTTTCTGCTATACATAATTTGCTAAAAAAAGCATAGACCCTCCGCCGGGCTACTCCGGCTATATACACGAAATATGTAAGTATATAAAGAACTATGTCACTTCATGCGCCCGCACAGTACAAGGCTGTGCGGGCGTTGTCGTTTCCTGTCGTTTCTGGACACGGTGTCCAGATGTTCGGAGCCCCGGCTGCCGTTCTCCGCCTGACCCTCCATTTCGATCTGTCCCTTTCCGCCCCGTATCGAAATGGAGGTTACTTATGACGACCATCAAATTGAATAGCTACTATCCCCACCTGACGGAGCGTATCACTATGGAGGTGTCGGACGAGATCGCCGTGACCCTCTCCATAGGTGGCCGCCTGTGCGACAGCTATAAGCGCCGCAAGCGGGAGCATGGCGAGTGCTCCCTGGACGGAACTCCCGGTTTTGAGGCCGACGTGACCTATCCCCCGATGACCCCGGAGGAGATCATGGAGCAGGCCGAGGACCAAGCCGCCCTCTATGCTGCCCTTGATCGTCTCCCGCCCGTCCAGGCCCGGCGCGTCTACGCCCGCTTCATCCTGGGGCGGAGCGTGGGCCAGATTGCCAGGGCGGAGAACGTGGAGGAGCGCAACGTCCGGGAAACGATCAACAAGGGCCTACGGGGGTTGAAAAAATATTTTGATTTTTCTCGTTGAGGTACATCCGAAAACGCAGAAAATCCGCCTGATAGGTGAGGAGGGACAAGCCTCCCACCGACAACTGAATACACAGTATTCCAGGCACAAAACCCGTGTGAATAGCGACAAAAGGCGCGCCGCCAGGATGGGAGCTCCAAGGAGGTGAACAAGGAGCGGACCGAGCGATCAACGCGAACCTTTGACCCGGCTGCGGCAGGCCGGGCGCGACGACAGCGCGGGGGATAATGAAACTTGCTCACGCCCTCCCACGGACTTGCGGGGGAGCCCTGCGGTACGCGCCAGCCCTCCCCACGGGGGCGGCGGTGCTGTGGAGCTATGACAGCCGGAGCCACCGGCGGCCTGGAATACTCCCCGCGCTGGGGGTGCGTGGCAAATACAGCGTACAACAAAATCAAGGGGACCGCCCACCTGGGGCCTGTCTGTCTTGCGGCAGCCCAAACTTCCCCCGGCGCGGCGGCCCCGTTCGTGGATCGAAATGGAAAACCCTGCTGGCCTCTGGACACCGTGTCCAGACGTGGAGCAAGGTTGAAAGGCAGCACTTCCGGGTGCTGCCTTTCTGCGTTTCCCCACAAGACAGCGGAAACGAGAGGCAATCAACATCATTCTGGAGAGGAGGGCGCTATGGCCGATACCGCCACAAAAGAGGAGTACACCTATCAGATAGATAAAATAAAGTTTGTTGTCACGCCCATCTACAAGGAGGAGGGCGAGACAATGGGGGATATTCTCTTGAAGCTGATGCTGGCCGAGCTGGACCCGGCCTGACAATTTCCGTGACATCCTTAACATGGGCGGCCAAATGAGGTATAATATAGGTAGGATAAAACCTCTTGTTTGGCGGCTGGAAAGGAGGAAATTATGAAGCTGTCAAGCAAGAAAAACGAGTTTGGAACGGCCGCCCTGTACTGCCGTTTGAGCCGTGACGATAACATGGACACCGAATCCAACAGCATCCAGAATCAGAAAAAAATTCTCCAAAAGGCCGCAAAAGAAAAAGGCTATACGGACACCTTGTTTTTTGTGGACGATGGGATCACGGGCACAACCATGAACCGGCCCGGCTTCCAGAAGATGATCCAGGCCATAGAGAACGGATATATTTCGGCGGTGTTCGTCAAGGACCTTTCCCGGCTGGGCCGGAACTACATAGAGGTGGGCCGCCTGACGGAAGAATTTTTCCCGGCCCATGATGTGCGGCTGGTGGCCGTTTCCGATGGAGTGGACAGCGACGAGGGCGAAAATGAGTTTACCCCGTTCAAAAATATCATGAACGAATACTACGCCCGCGATATATCCAAGAAGCGCCGGATCGTGAACAAGATGAAAGGCAATTCCGGGGTGCCGCTGTCCCCGCCGCCCTATGGGTACATCAAGAACCCGGACGATCCCCGCTTTTGGGTGATCGATCCCGAAGCTGCTGAAATCGTGCGGCGCATTTATCAAATGGCCCTGGACGGCTACGGGCTGGCCGAGACTGCCGCCGCGCTGGAGAAAGACGGGGTGTTCAATCCCACCTACTACTGGCGGAGCAAGGGGACAAGCCGGGGCGGGTCAAAGAGCACCGTGGAGCCCACCAAATGGGGACATACCACCATTAAGAAAATCCTCACCTTGCAGGAGTATTGCGGTGATGTAATTAACTTCAAATCCTACTCCAAGTCCTACAAGGTGAAGAAGCGGATCGAGAACCCGGAGGAGAACCGGGCGATCTTCCTCAACGTCCACGAGGCCATCATTGACCGGCCCACCTGGGAAAAGGTGCAGAGCATGAAAAAGGGGACCCGCCGGAGGCGGCCCACTGTCACCCAGGCGCCCAGCGTGTTTTCCGGCTATCTGAAATGCCCAGAGTGCGGCGGAAACCTCAATTTCCACTTCAACCAAGGCAACCACGACATTAAGTTTTTCAGTTGCCAAAATCACAATTCCGGCCTGCGCAAGTGCTCCAAGACCCATTATATCCGGCTGGAATTTCTGGAGCGGGTGGTGTTGTACGAGGTGAACCGGCTGGCCAGCTTCGCAAATGAGTACGAGGACGACTTTATCAAGACGATGATGGGCCGTTCCGCAAAGGTGACGGAAAATGAGCGGGCCAGGAAGCAGCGGGAGCTGGATGGGCTGCTGGCGCGGGACAAGGAGTTGGACGGGCTTTTTGAAAGGCTTTACGAGGACAACGTGAGCCAGAAGATCAGTGACGCCCGGTTTGCGAAAATGTCCCAGCGGTATGAGCAGGAGCAGGGGGAGAACGCCAAGAGGATCAAGGCCCTGCGGCTGGAGCTGAAAAAGAGCGAGGGCAAGCGGATGGACATTGACACGTTTCTTGAAACGGTCCGGCGCTATACCAACGCCACGGAGATCACCCAGCGCATGGTGGCGGAGCTGATCGACCACATCGACGTATACCACGCGGAGAAGCAGGACGGCGTTACTACCCAGCACATCACCATCTATTATAACTGCATTGGCGCTTTTTCCGTCCCTGACCGCCGGAAAATTCCGGCTGCGGAGATTACGATGGGGACGAGAAAGGGAGTAGCCGTCAGCTACTCCCCGGAGCGGATCGCCGTATAGGATTTTGAGCAAAAATAATGCGGAGTGTCCCACAAGGATACTCAAATCCTATAAGGACACTCCGCATGTTTCGAGTGACTGGTTCAAGACAGTAGAAAACAGGTTTGTTTATCTGAACAATATATATACTTTATTAGAACGGAATTATCCAAAAGAAATTCGTGAGATGAATCATACAAAAACTTTTGAACTGTCGGATTTCAGAGGTTTGTTGGATGCATCGGAGGCGGGGACTGCCTATCAAAAAGGGATGATTTGGGAAGAGACGGCGGCCTATATGTTAGAGCGGATTGAGGGGTTAAAAATAAACGGCAGACGCCTGCGTGTTGACAGGCAGGAGATCGATTTATGTTGTGTCAATGTTTCTGTAAAAGAAGAATTATGGAAGCTTGGTGCTTTAATTCTGGTGGAATGTAAAAATTGGAGCAGTAAGGCGGATGTCAGTGTTATTCGCAGTATTGGACAAATTATGTATATGAAAGGAACTACTGCAACGTTACTGTTTAGCAAACAAGGAGTTACCAGTGAAGCAAAAGATGAAATATTACAGTTGGCACTTAAAGGTGAATATGTTTTATGCATTACTAAAAGTGATTTGTTGGCCGTTAGGGAAAAGGAAGATTTCAATAAGCTTTTACTAAGAAAATGGTGCGAAGTGGAAGAAAGGATAGCGGATGATGTGAGACTTTTGGGATAATAAATTTATTGCACAGAAACACTTTTTTATTTGTGGCCAGACAGAAAATTATAGTATAAAGTGTCTGTACGATATTTTATATAAATGGATGGAATTAAGATGCTATAATGCACAGGAGATAAAATATGGCAGATTATGATTTTTACACTTTATTTGATTCATTGGAATTTCAGGATTTTGCCCGGGATATGGTACAAATACGAGAGGGAATTACTTTTGAATCTTTTGCGAGAGGGACAGATCTGGGAATCGATGGAAGATATGTTTTGAAGGATGGCAGTGTAATTATTTTCCAGGCCAAAAGCATTAGAAATACGAGTGGGAAGATTCTTGATATTGCAAAAAAAGAGAGGAAAAAGCTTGATAAGCTTTCTGGAATGGGGATTAGAATTTTCCGTTATATTCTGGTGTTTTCAGATGCTCTCGGAGTGATTAAAAAGTCACAGATTATGAAACTTTTTTCCCCATATATTTTAGATACTTCTGACATTATAACAGGACCGGATTTAAATAATTATTTAAGTAATATGAGTGAAAAATATCACTCTGTGGAAGAAAAATACTTTAAGCTTTGGATTCAGAATACAAAGACTCTTAAAAAAACGCTCTATGAGGTGGTACATAGTCCATTGATAGATATATCTAAGAGTAAACTGGAGGAGGCTATTGAAAAGGCGCAAATTTTTGTGGAGACAGAAGTGTATGAAGAAGCGAAAAAGAAGCTGGAATATAGCCGTACTCTCATAATATCCGGAGACCCAGGGGTTGGAAAGACTACACTTGCAAATCAACTGGCATTGTATTATTATGCTAAATTTGGATTTCATTCATTTATTTATGCAAGATCCGTGGACGATTTATATGTTTCAGAACATATTGATGCGAAAAAGGTGATTGTTTTTGATGATTTTTGGGGAGATACTGATTTTAATACTATTGGAAATGGGAAAAAGACCAGAGCTCTTGTTTCTTTTATTGAGCATATTCAAAAGAGAAAAGATTGTATTTTGCTTATAACAACAAGAGAGTATATTTTGGAGCAGGGACTTAAGAAAAATGAAGAATTTAGAAAATTGGCAGAGACTCTTAAGTTGAATTGTCGTATAGATCAGTATTCCAGGGAAGATAAACTGCGAATTTATTATGGACACCTAAAGTATACATCCCTGACCTGGGAGCAGGTAAACGTACTTAGCGGTATTGGTTATGAAGTAATATATTCATCAAATTATAATCCACGGGTAATCGAAATGTTCCTTGAGACAATAAACCCTGCTATGTTACCGGACAGATGCAAAGAAGAATTTTTACAGCATCTGGATTGTCCAATGGATTTTTGGGAGAGGATATTCGAAGAATTGTCTCAGGAGGCGAAGGCAATATACCTGCTCATGGCAATAATGCCACTGCCTGTTGAACTGAAAGTATTAGAAAAATGTTATTATACGATTCTTAAGGAGAATGATAAATCTTTAGAATGGAAAGGATTTCCTGAAGTAATTATTGAACTGGAAAAGACGGTGATTCGGACAGATTCATACAATGAGGAAAACAGTGCATTGTATGTAATAACTTTTCAGAATCCATCGGCGAAGGATTATATTCAGGAAAAGATTAGGGAAAATCAAGAAAAATATTGCGATTTTTTGTTGGATAGCTGTTCCTATTTTTCTCAATGCATAGAATTTTTACAAATTATGGCGGAAGTGGAAGATAAGGGGGCCTGGTATCAGAGGGGAATGTCCAAAGCGATACTCCTTGTGGATTCTGATTCAATTGTTTTCTATGACAGATATAAAAATCTTCTGCAAAATAATAGAGAGATAAGTCGTTTTTTACATACGTTTAGGACTGAACACAAAGGACGGGAACAAAAATTTGGTCGGCTGCAGCAATTATTTTTACTGTATGACAGAAGAAAATGTTCGAACCTGAAAAACTATTTTAAGAAGACTTTTTATGCATTTGTTCATCTGATAGATCAATTTCCGGAAGCTGTTCATAGTGAAGATTTGGAGATTTTTTCAGAGACGGCTGTGCATATGATAGAAATGGAAATCTGTACGGATACGAGGTGGTTACTCAATGTTTATATGGATGGCCTGATGAGAAACCGTATGGAATTGCATGGCGGAGCATTTGAAACGTATTACAGCGGTGAGTGGGATAAATACATAATATCAAATAGTGATAAAGTTTCGGCATACCTGGAAAAGTTATATGATGCGGAAATATGTTTAGCTGCAGTAAAAAATGATGCAGAGATTTTTGATGATTGGCTGATGGAATGTGAAGAAGCCTATATTCACTTTAAATTGAAAATACCACAAACTTTTCAGGTTAAGATTGAAAAGTATAGATATTGGTTGACAGAAGAGAATAAGGATGAGTATAAAGAAGAAACTTATGAGGAAAATTCAAAGGAACAGTCCAAATGGATATTATCAGATATCAAAGAGGACTTTGAGAATGAGTATTTGGATGGAGTTCTGCCATTAGAAGTTGATGATTTGGATGAATGGTTTCAATTAAGGGAAATTCCGGTTCAAATAAAAGACATTATGATTGCTGAAGAACTTGCAGATAATGAATATTGGACTTCCTATATGTGGGAGGAAGAAGCCCTGGAATTCTTAGTAGGATTTATTGGCTGGAATGGTGAATTGCCGCTGGATATTACAGAAGCATCATCCGCTGTGGTAAAATATATTTCAGATAGCTGCACGGTATCTGAAGATGTATTGGAGAATTTGTTTAATAAGCTTGCATTATCTGGAAATAATACAGGTATTTTTTCATATGAGGAGCTAGAGCAGATGTGCCCGGAGTTGCTTAGGTGGGATGATAAATTGATACGGGATATGGAGAAAATTCATGTCCTTGTGCATAAAAAGAACTGGTACTATCTTTCGAATTGTCTACTGGCATTAAGTTTTCATTTGTGTAATCTGCATGAGTTGGATGCTGAGACGCTTGGAAAATATTTTTCCTGCATTTTGCTGGAGGGCAAAGAAAAGGTGGAAGGACAGGAGAATCTGCAGGAACTGATTAGAGTTGGAAAAGAATGGCTGAAGCATAAAAAACTGAAGGATGAATTTATTTTCTGAACTTTGCATGTAAGTTGCACTAGCGACCTCCATAAACCTATGAAAAA
>NZ_QVLV01000046.1:0-13190 GCF_003435485.1 Eisenbergiella massiliensis | reverse complement strand
GCCTAAAATGTTATAGTTAATTCGTGATTCACCATTTAAATTCGTGCTTGACGATTTTAGTGTTACACGTTTCATGGTATGATGTTCCTGGTAAGTGGATTCCTCCATCAAAGGAGGATTTTTTATGTATAAGAAAAAAACATATGACCAAAAGCACCTTACGACAAGCCAAAGAATTCATATTGAAAAGGGGCTAAATGATGGGCTCTCATTTGCAGCCATTGCCAGAAAACTTGATAAGCATCCAAGTACAATTGCCAAGGAAGTGAAGAAATACCGCACCTTTCAAAAACGAGAGGTTGATCCAAGACATCCTCTTCGATGTGGCAGATTTAAGGATTGTTCCTTACGTTTTCTTTGTGACAAACCGAATTGCGTAAAAGTCTGCAAATACTGCTATAGCAATAAGGAACGTATTCCTGCATGCACTGCCTTTTGTCCGGAATATCTGGAACCACAATGTGAAGCTATCTGTAAAGCCCCTTATGTTTGCAATCATTGTACAAGACAGCGTACCTGTAATAAGAGCAAAGCTTTCTATATTGCACAGAATGCAGATAAATCCTCCCAGGATCTGCTTGTTTCATGCAGACAGGGAATTAATCAGGCTCCTGTCGATATCGCACTCCTTGATGATCTTATATCTCCGCTATTATTGCAGGGGCAGTCGCTGGCACACATTTATGCCTTTCACGGACATGAAATTCCCTGTTCCAGAAAAACGTTGTATAACTATATTGATCAAGGTGTTTTTACTGCAAGGAATATCGATTTGCGCCGCAAGGTCAGTTACAAATGTAAACCCAGGAAAACCGTCACAAGGGTTAGTCTTTCTGCAAAAGAGTTCCGCATCGGCCGTACTTATGAGGATTTCCAGAAATTTATTCAAACGTATCCTGATATTCCGATTGTTGAACTCGATACCGTGGAAGGTGGCCGGGATAACAGTACGCAGGCTTTCCTGACGATTTTCTTCCGTAACTGCTCTCTTATGCTCATTTTTGTGTTACAAGAGAAGTCACAGGAGCAAGTCATAAAAGTATTCGATTATTTAACACAGAAGCTTGGCATCAAAGTGTTCCAGGAGTTGTTCCCCGTAATATTGACTGATAATGGTGTGGAATTTCAGTTTCCGGGGCGTCTGGAATGCGATAAAAATGGTGAAATCCGTACCAAAATATTTTACTGCAATCCAAACTCCTCCTGGCAAAAAGGCCGCATAGAAAAGAACCATGAATATATCCGTTATGTGATTCCCAAAGGCCAAAGTCTGGATTCCTATAAGCAACGCGATGCATGCATACTTATGAATCACATCAACAGCGAAGCAAGAGACAGCCTGAACGGCTGCACTCCATTCAGGCTGTCTAAGATGCTTTTGAATAATAAGCTCCACAGACTTTTATGTCTGCAGGAAATCTCTGCTGATGAAGTCAGTTTGAAGCCATCATTACTCAAAAAATAGAACGATAATCAAGACGGAATCCACTGCCGAATTTAATCCTACAAAAATCTGGTATGTGGAATTTAGTCTTGCACACTATTCCAGATGCTTGTTTGCCATGCTTGCACACATGAAAACAGGCTCCTGGAAATTCATTATAGCTCTATTTTAGCCACTCGTAAACCAAAACAACGTGAATTAAGTGTTGCAAGATCAAGGTTTTTGGTAAATCACGAATTCACTTTGAAATTTTACCTTTTTTGATTTCTGATTTTTTTTAAAAAAGCGGAATCATTAAGGCGCTATGTTAATGCCCCCGGGAAGTCCCGCAGCAGCTACAGGCGTGCAAGCCTGTCCGTCTGTGTTTCCCCGATAATTATAAGCCCTTCCCGGCTGAGGAGCCCGGCAAGCACGCCGTTTCCCTCCACCAGCCCTCCGTCAAAAAGGCCATTATGTACTTTTCCAAAGCCACAGGCCGGGCTGCGCTCCTTGAGAATTGCCGCTTCGCAGTTAAATAAACGGGCCAGCTTCAAAATTTCCCGCGCGCCCTTCTCATATTGCTGCGTTACGTCCGCGCCCTCAGCATTGATTACCTTACCGTCAAGAATTTCTGCCGGCGGACGGGGTGTGGGAAGCCCTCCGAAGGCTTCCGGGCAGATCGGTATCAGATGATGCCTTTCCTTTAATTCTTCCAGTATGGGAAGCAGGCAGCCGGTTCCGTCATACCGGCAGTCCACTCCAAGAAGACAGGCGCTTACAAGTATGTTCATTTTGGGATTCCTCCTGATTTTTTCTGTGATTAAATGATACTTCATTATAAACGGAACTGACAAGAAATCCAAGTGTCAGAGCCCGGGGAAGTTCTCTTTTAACCGAAACAGATTGTATTTGGCCACACAATTATATATAATTCTTTTATAGACATCTGGTACTGATTAAAGTATCAGAAAAAATTAAAAGGGGGATTTTATATGAAGTTCAAAAAAATGAAGGGGATTGTGTTGGGTATTGTCTTATTTACCATGAGTTCATTGACTGTGACGGCTGCGCCGATGGTGCAGGCACCATTTACGGCTGCCCAGCTGGTTGATCAGTCAAAAGCAGCCCTGGCCGGCGTTTCTTCCTATCACGTGGAAAGTGTGGAATCCATTGAAATGACATATTCCCTCACCCCACAGGTGAATTTTTTCCACAGTATAACAACCCAGCTGACCGCCAATCCTTCCTGTATATACTATCAGGCTGTAGAAAGCACTACCACCGGTGGAAATACGGAAGCGGCAAGCCTGGAAAGGTACACCGCCTTTGAGGGAAACGTCATGAAAGAATATACAAGCAAAAACAATCTGCAGTGGACGTTAAAATCCCGTCGCGCCAAGCAGGGAGTCACCGGTTTCAGTATGCAGGATTCTTTCACTTTGCTTAAATCCAGTCCCGGGCTGACCGGAATTCCGGTTTATACTGATGGAACGATATACCAATATACCCTTTCTTCAGATGATGTTGCACAAATCTATACCTTTGACGCCGCATCCATGCTTCTTATCAGTATCCATGGTGTAATTCCCGGCAAAAACGACGGCATACAAAATATTACCAACCGCCTGGACTATGTCATTACCTATAACATGTATGATGCCTTTGGCGTCCCGGCGGAAATAGCCGGTGCCGCAATACCCATTTCATAAGGCGTATTTAAAAATTGCCCTAACGCAGCCGGTTCGTTCCGGTATCAAATTCCGCGCTGCCCATACCCAGATGATCAAATATAAGCTTTCCGTCCAGCCAGAACCGGCACCATACGGTGCATACCAGGTTTTCCTTGATAAAACGGTTCATTGAGCCCTGGACCGGCGCTTTCAGATGCTGTCCTTCCGCTGGTTTTACCCGGATGGACAGCATCATTTTTCCCTGGCGGAGCAGCACTTCATTTTCACAGAATTTCAGAATCCTCACGCCGCGGTAGGTTGCCAGCCGGTATTCCTTCCCCCTGTAATAAACAAATGCGATGCAGCCCGGAAAATGGCCTCCCAGGAAGGGGATGTCGGCTACCGATACCATGAGGCTGCATTCCTGCCTGTCATACCAGCCGGACTGGCACCAGAAATAATAGGAAGGGAAGGAAGAGCCCCAGTCCTTTTCAATATAGCCTCTTCCTCCATGGAAATTATAGGTATCGCCATTGACCTTTAAGCTTCCTCTTGTCTTGTGGCACATGCTCACCACGCCGTGGCGGCACTGCAGGAAGGGTACATAGCGGAAGGGCCCCATAATATCACTTTTCAGAGCCGCCAAACCAGCGTATCGGATCCGGCCCTCTATTTTTATGGTCCGGCCGTCTTCCTCTTTATTTAAGGACACCCGGATGCCCCGGGGAGAAAAATAATTGTTTCCTATCTGTATCGTATCCTTCTTCCCGAAAACCTTTACCGCATCCAGCGGGAAATTAAAGTTCCAGGCCGCTTCCTCCGTAATCACCTGCACCGAAGCATATCCGGGAGCATCCGCCGGAAAATGAAAAGCAGGAATCAGGGCAGCCGCGCGGCTGCCTTTTTCCTGCTTGAAATACCATCCTTTAAAAAAACCTTTCCCTGCCATAGGCACCTCCGTCTCTTTTTCAGAAGCTGCTGCTTCCGGAAAGACAATTTCCGAAAAACTGCTTCCGGGCAAGCGGCTGCCAAAGAACCGCTTCCCGGCAGGCGTTTCCCAAGGAAACGTCTGCCGGCCTATGGTTCAGGATTCCCGTTCTTCCCGCTTCTATACCTCACACATGAAGGGCTTCATAGGCAAATCCGCGGAATTATAAAATCTGACTCTGATATAAGGCACCCAGGCGAAGGAAACCTGGCATTTTGCATCGGACAGCGGCTCTGTCCGAAGCACCATCGTATCCTCGCGCAAATCAATCTCCCTGATTTCCAGCAGCCTGCCCTCCTGGCTCACCACAAATCCGTCCTTCATCTGTTCCGGCCCGGTCAGCGGAGAGGGCCGTTCCGCCTCCGCCTCGTTTTCCGGCTGTACTTCCATCTCCCACAGGCCGATACCCGTATTGGCAAAATGCAGGGCAATTCCCTCCTGCGTCCGCTCCGCCCCGATCAGGGCCGGAGGTTCACACAGAACCGGCTCGCCGTACACCTTTCCCCGTGCCAGCAGCGCCAGACGTTCCCCCACTTCTTTTTTATGCTTGGGATGGATATCCTCATACATTCCCAGATCCATGATGGAGGCCATATATGCGCCGGGCACGCTCTCGCCCACCATTTCCTGTCTGCGACGAAGCTCGGGATACTTCTCCCCGGTGCCCCCCAGCCACCAGCCATAGGGTGCAAGCTGTACATACAAGAAGGGCAGCTCCTGTCCGAAGCTCTTTCTCCAGCAGCGGATCATGGCCGTAAACAGCCTGTCATAAATCTCCGCATGGCCTTCGTCCGATTCCCCCTGATACCAGAGAACACCCCTCGCTGAAAAAGGGATGATTTTTTCCAGCATCTGATGATACAGGCCGCCGGGACGTCCCACATTGTAGGGACCCATGGGGTTTTCCGGGCCTGCCGGCCTTTTCATCCACTCTTTTTGTTCTTCCAGGCCGATTCCGTACATCACGCCGGCCCACTCCCTCCGATGCTCCATGGAGTCCTCCAGGGCAAAGGCCTTTACCGAGGCCGCTTTCAGCTCCTCCGGATCCTTACCCGCCACGGACGCCTCATATTCCTTCAGATACACATCCAGAGGCGCATCCTTAAGCCAGCTCTCCTCCAACCAGGTGGAAGCGCTGGTGCCGCCCCAGTTGCAGCCGATGATTCCCACAGGCACACCCAGCACAGGCTGCAGGCTCCTGGCAAAGGAATATCCGGGCGCGCTGAAATACGGCCATGCGTCATCCTCTTCCTCAAACCAATAGCCGCACTCCGACACATCCTTATCATGTCCGGGAAATGCCAGCCGGGGCACATTGAACATGTGAATGCGGGGGTTTTTGTTTTCATGCGCCGCGCACTGCATGTCCTCCCACTGTGCGTCATAGCACAGGAAAAATTCCATATTGGACTGTCCTCCTGCGATCCATACCTCTCCCACCGAAACATCCCTGATGGAAAGCGTCTCTTTCTGGCAGGTGATTTCCATGCGCAGCCCTTCCGCGGCCTCCATCGGCGGCAGCGTACAGCGCCAGCTTCCGTTCTCCACACGGCAGACGGCCCTGCTGCCGGCAAGCGCAACCGTCACCTCTTCCCCTTCCGGCCCTTCGCCCCAGACGGCAATTTCCTTTTGCCGCTGCAGGACACATCCGTCCTGAAATAAAATACCTGTTTTCAACTGCTCCATTTCCTTTTAACGCCTCCTGCAATGTAAATAATGATCTGTTTTTAAAAACCATTATAAAACAATCCGGCAGATTTGTCCTCATTTTTCCAGCAGCCAGTCCAGATTAAACTGTGTATAGCACAGGCAGTTGTTGGGCAGCGCTTCATACAGCAGGCCGATGCTGCCGTTTTCCTGGACGCACATGCAGGAATAGGAAAAAATATTGGTGAAAATGGGATCCTCCGCTGTTTCCCAGGTTCCCTCCAGCCTTATTTTTTTATGGGCCTTCCAGGTGATTTGACAGTCCTCCCCCACTTCTCCCAGCGATATGGTTCCGTCCGTTCTTCTGATATCCTCTCTGTTGTTTTCCCCCGATGGGTAGGAACAGAGCACATACTGTCTGCTCTTCTGCATTCCCTCCGGATACCTCCAGGGAAAATTTTCTTCCGTTCCCTCATCCACGGGAAGGGCAATCAGGGATTTCTGGCAGGACTGCACGAAAAGCTGCGTTGCCTTTCCTTCCACCCAGTGTTCACCGCCGTCCCGGCTGTAGGAAACCGGGGTATACCCCGGACGGCGGGGCCTGCCGAAGCTCAGTATTGTTCCGTCGGAAAGCTCTGCCGCCTGCACTTCATCGCAGTTGTACATATTTTCCTCACTGCGGCGCCAGGTAATTCCGTTGTCATCGCTGTATATTACGGAAGCGCTGTTTTCGCTTTTGCAGCTTTGGTACACCGGAATCAGGATTCTATTATTTTTCCGGGGATCCTTTTGCCTGGAAAGCCTGATCCCCGCCCCGGGGCCTGTCCCCAGGAAAACACCCTCCCCATCCCTCTTTACCATTGGCGTCAGATCCACAGGCTGCTCCCAGTGCTCTCCGCCGTCCCGGCTGATTGTCATCCACAAATGCATGGCAGCGGCCGCAACAAGGGGGGCGGGATCCGTTTCCAGCACCCTGTAGCCGGAGGGTACCTGCTCCCCCGGGCCGGCCATGCGTTTCCTGACAAATTCCGGCGTCCCCTGGGGAAATGAGGGCTTATTCCAGCTTAAATACACATTCCCCACGTAAATATCCTCTCCCTCTCCCGGTTTTTCCGGGATCAGCGGAGGCTCCCTGTCTAAATAATCCGCTTCTCCCACCGCATAATATAAATCCCCCAGCGTCTGGAAGCCGTGGGACGCAGAATGCTTCTGCGGCATGTAATATCGGGTTCTGCGGCCCTCGGGATCATAAACCCAGCCCTGCTCCCTGACGGTATAGCAGTTCCCCTTCTGTGCCTCCGGCCGGTCACCCACGCGGGTATCGCCGTCAAAGAGCATGAGGCGGCTTTTCCCATCGATTTCCGTAAAGGCATTTTCCTCCAGCCACTCCCTTTTCCAGAAGCCCATGCTTTCGGGGCACATATCCATAACCGCTATTACTGTCCCGTCCTCCGCCTGCACCATGCAGGGATCGATGACAAAAGGCGAATGCCAGTCATAAAAATCCTGCGGCGCATGATGGGCCTGCAGCGTGATTACCCGCTGAAGCTTTCCAAAGCTCTTTCCCCCATCCAGGCTTCTTCTCACTCCGAAGCCAAGCCAGCCCCAGTCCGCCCCTTCGTTTCCCACATCCGCGGCAGCGATGATCACCTCTCCCTCCGGTGCCCGGGCGCTGATCAGGGAAGGGATCCGGCATCCCTTCAGATCTCCCAGCTCCTCCTCCCTTCCCGCCAGCTCCGGGATTTTCAGCCTGCTGCCGTCCGTACTCACGAACAGCGGTTTATTTTTACTTTTGCACGGTTTTCCCATCTGTGTTCTCCTTTCCCTTTTCCACCAGTCTGCCATGGGAGCGGCCGCATAGCAATGGCAGGGCTTCATTCTGTTTTTACTTTCATAAAGATTTACATAACCGTATACTGATTTCATGGCCGGCTGTTAAAAAAATCAAATACTCATGGCATGTCTGCCTGGCCCGTTGCCCGTGGAAATAAAAAACGCCCTTCCGAATCAACGGAACAGGCGTTTTCCTTCATTATGCACTTTATTCCCACTTCAGGCCGATATTCTCCTGGGCGGGGCCGTCCAGCACCTTGCCTTCATAATCAAACCGGGAGCCGTGGCAGGGGCAGTCCCAGCTTTTTTCGTCCGGGTTCCAGGTCAGCTCGCAGCCCAGGTGGGGGCAGCGGGCGGACACCAGGTGCAGTGTGCCCGATTCATCCCGGTATGCGCCGATTTTTCCATTGCCGTATTCCACCAGATGACCCTCGCCCGGCCTGAGATCCTCCAGATGCTCGCCGCCCGTCGCATTACGTTTCCCCACATAGCCCTTTATGGTACAGCCTGCCTGCTTCGCCAGGCTTTCCGCCGCATCCCAGCCAAACCTGGAGGGCGTGAACACCTCCTTTGCGGGATTTTCCTTTCCGGTAATCAGATCGGCCAGCAGCCGCGCCGCCACCATGGAATGGCTCATGCCCCATTTGCCGAAGCCCGTGGCCACGTACCAGCCGGGCGCTGCCGGGGAGAAACGGCCAATATAGGGGACCGCGTCCAGTGTCATGCAGTCCTGGGCCGACCAGGCCGCCTCCTCTTTGCAGTCCGGCCAGTAGCTGCGGGCGCTGTTTCGCAGGCGTTCGTATCTGCCTCCCTCATTCGCCCCCGTACGGTGATTGCAGCCGCCGAGGATCACCAGATCCTTATCCTCCAGGCGAAGGCCGCGGAAGGAGTAATCTCCCTCGTCCATGCCGTAATACATGCCTTCCATATGACCTGCGCCGGACAGAGCAAGGCAGTAGCTTCTGTCCTGATGCATCCTGGCAAAATAATAGCCGGGCCGGTTAATAAAAGGGAAATGTCCGGCAAAAACAATATGTTCCGCCGTCACATCGCCGCCTGCTGTGGTAATCACTTTCCCTTCCACACGCTTCACCTCCGTGTTTTCATAAACCGTCAGTTCGCCTGCGATGTTAAAAAGAAATTCCAGCGGGGAAAAGCAGGCCTGCCCTTCCATTTTTGCCGCGCCCGCCACCGGGAACGGCAGCTGGGTATCCGTCACAAAGGTAACCGGAAGCCCCAGTTCGTTACAGGCGCGCACCTCATTTTCCACAACATCCCGTTTACAGCGGGTATACAGGTACGCCGGGCAGTCCAGCCACCGGCACTGGATGTTCCGGCTTTGCACCAGGCTGCGGTAATCCTCTACCGCCCTGCTGTTTGCCCGGGCATAAAGCGCCGCCTTTTCCTTTCCCTGGCTGTGGATCAGGCCGTCATAAATCAGACCGTGCTGTGCCGTGATTTTGGCGGTGGTGCTTCCTGTCTGCCCCTCGCCCACATGCCCTGCCTCCAGCACGATTGTTTTCACCCCTGCTTCCTGCAGGAAAAAGGCGGTCAGGATGCCTGCCATCCCGCCGCCTATCACCGCCGCTTCCGTTTGAATATGACCGGAAAGCGCCAGCCTTTCCGGGTTATGAGTTATTTTTCTCCAGATAGAATCCATGCCGCACACCTCTTATCCGCCAGCTTCGGGCAGTTCTGCTATGTTCCTGTTATGCATAGTGTGGGCAGCGCCGATGAATTCTATACGGCTTCTTTTCTTTTTTCAGTGACCCTTCTGCACAGCTGCAGGCCCAGCAGCAGCACAATGGGAAATACGATGGCCGCAAACAGGCCCGCCGTGAGCCTGCCGTCAAAGGCATCAGAAACCATTCCCACCAGAGTCGGCCCGGAGGAACAGCCCAGATCGCCGGCCAGGGCAAAAAAGGCGAACATGGCGGTGCCGCCTCTGGGACATTTTTCCGCCGCCAGGCTGAAGGTGCCCGGCCACATGATGCCTACCGAAAGGCCGCAGAGCCCGCAGCCTGCCAGGGAAAGCAGCGGAATGGGAGACAGGGAAGCCAAAAGGTAACTGGCCACGCACAGCAGGCTGCTTGCCGTCATGAAGGCGATGAGATTGATTTTCTCACTGAATTTTGCATAAAAGGCGCGGGAGGTTCCCATCAGGATGGCGAACATGCATGGGCCCGCCATATCCCCTATTGTTTTGGATACCTTCAGGCCTGTTTCCGCAAAGGCGGAAGCCCACTGGCTCATTGCCTGCTCCGATGCCCCTGCGCACACCATGGTAATGGCAAAAATCCAGAACAGCTTGCCGGAAAGCAGCTCCTTTACGGACATTCCCTGTCCGTCCTCATTCAGGGAACGCACCGGCACAAGGCAGAAATATACCGCATTCAGCAGCGGCACCAACGCCCAGATAAAGCTAAGGATTCTCCAGTTATGTATACCGGCCAGCGCGAAAAACAGCGTGGAAATCAGGATTACCGCCACATGGCCCCAGCAGTAGAAGGAATGCAGCAGGCTCATGGCCGCCGATTTCTGGTCAAAGGGGCAGGCCTCCACGATAGGGCTGATCAGTACCTCTATCAGGCCGCCGCCGATGGCGTAAAAGAAAATGGATATCAGCATGCCCACGTAAGGGTCCGGCATCAGATCCGGCAGGATTCCTAAGCCCGCCAGGCCCGCAGCCGCCAGCACATGGGCGGCTACGACGGATACCTTATAGCCTATTTTGTCCACAAAGCGCGCGGACAGGAAGTCCACCACCAGCTGGATGCCGAAATTGATGGTGACCAGCAGTGTTATTTTTTCCAGGGAAATCCCGTAGGACGCGATAAAGGTGGTAAAAAGCAGCGGTACAAAGTTGTTGACGATAGCCTGGGTGATATAGCCCAGATAGCTTGCATACAGGGTGTGGCGGTAGCTTTTCAGCACGGAGCCGCCACGGGTGGCAACATTGGTTTCCATAATATTTTCGTCTCCTCAAAAACAGTCTTTTCTGTTGTGATTCCCGGGCTTATGGGAGCCGGGTTTTTGCATGTCAGGGACAGGGCAAATTGCTGTGCAGTTTTGTCTGCGGAGGGTTTTGCGGGCTGGAAATTGCATGTGGTGCTTTTCCCCGGCAAAGCTTTTTCAACAGCATTTTTCTTTGCTTGCATCAGGCCTGACAATTTAGTATTATAAAGTCACATTCCGAATAAAAATAGTGATTTTTTGTCATTATTTATGATATTTATTGAATTATCCGGTCATTTTATGTATTTTCCCTCTGCAGCGGGGCAATTCCTGTTTTTTCATATGCCCGGGCACATAAATATATCCTGTAATCTTCTGCAGCGGTAATAAAATGGAGGTGTTTTCATGCAGCTGGCCCATATCGAAATCGGCTCCGATTTACAGGAGCTGACAAAGCACGGTTCCAAAGCCTTCCCCTTCCAGACCTATCTGGATGATATGTCGTTATATTATGCAGGCAGCATTCCCTGGCACTGGCACCGGGAGTTTGAACTGTCCGCGGTGGTTTCCGGGCAGGTTTCCTTAATGACTGCTTCGGAGTCCCATATCCTGCGGGAGGGGGATGGTATTTTCATTAATTCTGATATACTGCACAGCGCCTCTTCTGCCGCAGACGGCCGCTGTGTCATGTATAATTTTGTGTTTGCCCCGGAGCTTATCCAATCCTCCCCGGACAGCCTGATTATGGAAAAATACCTGTATCCCCTGATGAATAACAAAAGCTTTTCCAGCTATATTTTCCACAGGGAAGAGGCCTGGGAGGCGGAGTGTATCCGCACCATGCTTTCTATGTATGAAGCATCCCTGCAAAAGGACTTCGGCTATGAGCTGAAGATTCAAAGTCATATTGGCAGCCTTTTTACCGCGTTTGCGTCCCATCTGCCCGCCGCATTCGCCCCGGCACAGAATGCGGGACGTGAGGAAGAGCTGCTGAAGGATATGCTGCATTACGTTGAGCTGCATTTACAGGAGCCGATAACCCTGAAGGAGCTGGCCTCCTCCTTTCATGTCAGCGAAAGCACCTGCAGCCGACTGTTCCGCCGTCATCTGTCCATTTCCCCCTTCGGGTACATACTTACCTGCCGGATCGAAAAAAGCCTGCCGCTGCTTTCCGATACCAGGCAGACCATTACGGAAATCGCCTATGTCTGCGGCTTCCATGATACCAGCTATTACTGCCGGACCTTTAAGCGGATGAAGGGCATTACCCCTCTGCAGTTCAGGCGGCTGTCCGTTAGCAGCAGCTCTGATGGCTGAGCTGACGTGGCTCTTGGCAATGGCTCCGATGGCTGAGCTGACGCGGCCATTGGCAATGGCTCCGAGGGCCAAGCTGACGCGGCCATTGGCAATGGCTCCGATAGCCGAACGGCCGCGGCCGTTACCTTGCAGAGCGCTGTTCCCAGTAAATACTGCGCAGTCGTTCATCCATTGTTTCCACAAACGTTCTTTTATACAGAAGAAAGTCCTCCAAATCCATAAGAACATGGTATAGGGCCGCCCTGTTTTCAAATTCCTCCCTAGTCCCGGGAAGCGGCTCCGCCTTCATCTGTTCCATCACCCCATGGAGGCGGGCAAGCTGTGCCTTGGGATCATTAGGTTCATGGACATAAGAGGCGCAGTATTCCATAAAAGAGGCCACCGCTGCAGCCTGTCCCGGCAGCGAGCTCAGCTTGATAAGCTCTCCGTGCAGGTTACGGAGCACAAGGCACTGTTTTGTCCGCATCTCAAAATAGCGCAGATAATAGCCGGCATGGGGCCGGAGGATATTATAGCGGTATTCATATGCCTGTTCCCGGAAGCCCTCCAGCCTGCTTTCCAGAAGCTCCAAATCCTCCCAGGCCCTCTCCTGCCGTCCGCTTCCCGACAGGTACGCCGCCAGTTCTTTCAATATCTTTTTTAATTCTCCCTCCGTCAGCCGCACATGCGCCAACAGCTTTTTTCTGCGTCCGGCATTGTTCTGGAACAGGTTCAGCAGTATTGCGAAAAAAATACCGATTATCACCAGCGCAAGTTCATTCCTGATAAAAGCCGGGCTGAAGTCCCCCGTTTCCAAAAAATGGGTGCCAATGACCGCATTGACGGAAATCACCGCCCGCCAGTCCATCAGGGTAAAAATAACGGAAATAAGAAATACGTACATACCATAGGCCAGCCAGTCCCCGGGCATATGCCGGAATAAAAGCCGGCAGAGAAACACGGACAGAACAAATGACAGGAGCCTGTAACAGGAGAGCTTGAGTGTCTCCCACCGGGTAGTCAAAAGGGTCAGCAGGGTAATCGTCCCTGCCGAGGCTGCGAAATCCAGCTGCAGCTGCCGGGCGATATACATGGAAATGCAGCTTCCCGCCGCTATTTTCAGGGCGGGGATTGTGGTGTGCATTATTTTATTACTGCCGTTTCTTTTGTTTTTACTGCTATTCCTTCGCTTATTTTCATTAATCATTCTGCTTCAGGGCCTTTCTGAGCGAATCAAATCCTAATACTATGGTAAGCAATTTCGGAGATTTCATGTAAATATCTTCCTAGCATACTTTTTATTACTGTTTCAGCTGTTTCAGCATAAGGTAAAATTTCAAAGTGAATTCGTGATTTACCAAAAACCTTGATCTTGCAA
>NZ_QVLV01000045.1:0-18007 GCF_003435485.1 Eisenbergiella massiliensis | reverse complement strand
CCCATCCGGAAATTCCGGGTGCAGGCAGAAGGCGGAACCTCCTGCCGGATCAGTTTCCGGATTCCCCGCTGGGCAAAGGGCGTAAACCGCATCCTTGTAAACGGCGAGGACATGGGCCTTTCGGCACAGCCGGATACCTGGGCCGTGCTGGAACGGGAGTGGCAGGCGGACGATGTTATCGAGATAAGCCTTCCTTTTTCCCTGGAATTCAAACCGGTGGATGAAGAAAACCCGGATATTGCGGCGCTGTGCTTCGGGCCGATAGTTCTGGCGGCGGATAAGATGTCCCTGCTTGACGGGGACATGGAGCACCCGGAGGAATGGATCACATGCATTGATGAAAAACAGATGCTGTTTAGGACTGCGCCCGGACACGTATGTCCCTATCCCCAGGCGGTGAGGACCTTCAGGCCCTATTACAAAATCCCCGTCATGGAATGGTATTTTATGTATGTAAGATTTCAACAGAGATAGGAAGAAATAGAAAAACTGCCATGAAACCTGGAGCGTATTGGAAAGCGTACCGTTTCATGGCAGTTTTTGTATGATTTCTTAAGTTATCGGTTATTTACCCTGGAGGGAACCGTATTCCCGGCTGTTTGCTGCGCGCGGACCTGTGGAATTTCTCACCACCAGCTGGGCATGCAGGAGCAGCGTGCCGATAGATACTTTATTCATCAGGCTGTCCAGTGCATAATAGCCGCTTTTTCCCAGTTCAATCCGTTCCTGGCGGATTGTGGTCAGGGGCGGGGAGGTATAGGCGCAGATGGGCAGATCATCAAAGCCTATGATGCTTAAGTCCCTGGGAACATGGTACCCCAGCTGCTGGCACTGGATCATGACCGTATTGGCAATCAGATCATGGCTGCATATAATCGCCGTCACCCCCATGGCAAGAAGCCTGGGCAGATGCTTTTCCAGGCATTCCGTGATATAGTATGAGCTTCCGGCATAAGTGGGATCGGACTGCAGGCCGTTCTGGCGCAGCGCCTGGAAAAAAGCCTTGTGCCGTACCTGCATGACGTGGGAACCAAGCGCTCCGCTCAGATATCCGATTTTCTTGTGTCCCAGCAGCTTCAGATGGGACACGGCAAGCTCCATCCCCTCGTTGTTGTCTACGCCCACATAGGCGATGTTGGGATTGGCGCTGATATAGTTATCATAAAGAACGGTGGGAGTACGGCTTGTATGAAAATCCTTCATCCAGGGATCGTTCAGGGAAAAGCCCAGCACAAAGGCTCCCAGATAATTATTGCGCAGCATGAAAACATCGTAGGGCGTATGCTTCTGCAGCTTTTCCTCCGCCTGCACAATCTCTACCGTATATCCGGCCGGCTCTGCCATCTGACGGAAACCCAGCGTAATGTCATAGCCGAACTGATGCGGTTCTTCGTATTCTATATTCTCGGTGAGGATACACAGCTTTTTTGCATCCGCTTTCTGCCTGCGAAGCTTTGTGTAGCCCATTTCCACCGCTGTCTCCAGTACATTTTTTTGTAAAGTTTCGCTGATATCGGGCGCGCCGTTGAGAGCCTTGGATACGGTGCCCTTGGAAATCCCCATTCTATCAGCAATATCCTGCAATGTTGTCATGATGTCCGCCTTTCGGAATTCGTGTTTGCCCGGCTGTCAAAGATCAGCCGGCAGCCGCCATGCAGCCGGTATCCGTCCATGAAAAGCCTCCTTTGCCGTAGGACGGATGGATTGGCCTGATTTACTTTGCGGCTGCTTCCTATTATACGGAATGGCTTATGGAAAATCAATGCATAAGCAAAAAAAATACAGTAAAGTTTCGTAAGTTCCTCCCCATGGGAATTATCTTGTTGTAAAAGTGCATAATTTTACCATGCAAAAACTATGAAAAACAGAGAAAGTAGTATGATATATATGAAAACAGGATTGACGAAATCGTACAATGAGACTATGATAAAGATAAATTACGAAACTAAGCGAAACTTAAATTTAGAATCAAAGAAAAGGAGAGGACAAAATGCGGAAGAAAGGATTGGCGCTGCTGTTAGCTATAGGGCTTCTGGCAGCAAACATTGCAGGCTGCGGTAGCAGCCTGCAGGATGGGGCGGATAAACGGGAAAGTGTCCGTCTTATGGTGTGGTCACCTTCGGAAGACCAGTCAAAGGACAGCGGAGAATGGCTGCAGAGAACCTGCGAGGCCTTTGCGGCAGAGCACCCGGAGTGGGATATCACCTTTGTTTACGGTGTGGCGGATGAGGCCAGCGCAGCAACACAGGTGTCCCAGGATCCGGAGGCCAGCGCGGATGTGTTCATGTATGCCAACGACACCCTGACCACCATGACGGATGCCAATGCCCTGGTCAAATTTGGCGGCAAGTACAGGGAGGAAATCGAATCCACCAATTCGGAGGAGGTGCTCGCCTCCCTGACAAAGGATGGAGAGCTGTACGGCGTTCCCTTTACCACCAACACCTGGTTCATGTATTATGACAAGAACGTTTTTACCGAAGAGGATGTGAAAAACCTGGATACCATGCTGGAAAAGGGCGTTGTTTCCTTCCCCTTCACCAATTCCTGGTATCTGCCTTCCTTTTATATAGGAAACGGCTGCAGCCTGTTTGGTGACGGGACGAAAGAGGAGGAGGGTGTGGATTTCGGCGGCGATAAGGCTGTGGAGGTCACGGATTATCTGATAGACCTTGCCGCAAACCCCAATTTCAAAATTGATGCGGATGGCTCCGGTATTGCGGGCCTGCGGGACGGCAGCATTTCGGCCATGTTTTCCGGTTCCTGGGATGCCAACGGCGTAAAGGAAGCGCTGGGAGAAAATATGGGCGCCGCATCCCTTCCCACCTACATGCTTAACGGCGAGGAAAAGCAGATGATGGCTTACGCGGGCTCCAAGGCCGTCGGCGTCAATCCCAACTGCAAATATATGGTGCCCGCGGTGGAGCTGGCAATCTATCTGGGTTCAGCCCAGGCCCAGCGCAGCCATTACGAACTTAGAAACGTGATTCCATGTAATACAAAGCTGATGGAAGAGAAGGAAATCATGTCTGACCCGCTTGTTATGGCGCAGAACAATACCTTCAACAATACCTCGATTCTCCAGCCCTTTGTATCGGCGATGAACAATTGCTGGAGCCCCGTGGAAAATATGGGCAAAGCAATCCGCAATAAGAGCGTGACCCATGAGAATGCGAAGGAACAGACAGAAGCCATGAATGAAGCGATGAACAGCAGCGGAATATAATAGAGGTGATGAGGATGGGAATTTTTAAGAAAAGAGTCAATGAATTTCCGACAGACTATACCTGCATGAAAGCAGTCAGAGAGGGCGGTGTGGAAACCCGGCTTTCCATGCTTCTTATGGGCTTTGGAAATATCGTACATAAACAGTTTTTAAAGGGCCTTCTGTTCCTGGCGGCAGAGGCGGCCTACCTGGTTTTTATGGCAGTGAGCGGCATCGGCTTTGTCCGTATGCTGGGTTCGCTGGGAACCGTACCCCAGCAGGAAATATGGGATGAGGCGAGCCAGGTGTATCTGTACACAAAAGGGGACCAGTCGGTGCTGATTCTGCTTTACGGCGTGGCAACCCTGCTCCTGACGGCATTGATGATCTGCGCCTGGCGCGGCGCGCTGAGGAGCGCCTATAAAGCCGAGTGCCTGGCAAAAGAGGGGAAGCATATCAATACCTTCCGTGAGGATTTAAAGACACTGCTCCATGAAAACCTGCACAGATTATTAATGACCCCGCCGGTCACTTTTATCTTCCTTTTCACTGTGCTGCCGTTGATTTTCATGATCTGCATGGCCTTTACCAACTACAGTAAAATAGGTAATCACCTCATGCTTTTTGACTGGGTCGGTCTGGAAAATTTCAGGGCCCTGTTCGACTCCGGCAGTATTCTGGGAAGCACCTTCTGGTCCGTGCTGGCCTGGACGCTTGTGTGGGCGTTTTTCGCCACCTTCAGCAACTACATTTTCGGAATGATACTTTCCCTGATGATCAACAGGAAGGAGACGAAGGCCAAAGGCTTCTGGCGGTTCTGCTTTGTATTGTCCTGTGCGGTTCCCATGTTCGTATCATTGCTGATTATGAAAACCATGCTGCAGCCAAACGGCGCTGTCAACGTGCTTCTGCGTAATCTTGGCTGGATAGCCCAGGACGCCAGCCTTCCGTTCTTCACGGATCCCACCTGGGCGCGCATAACCGTTATCGTGGTCAACATCTGGGTAGGCGTTCCCTATACGCTGCTCCAGCTGACGGGCGTGCTGCAGAACATCCCCGCGGAGCTGTATGAAGCGGCCAAGGTGGACGGGGCCAATGCCTTCCAGATATTTTTCAAAATTACGCTGCCGTATATGCTGTATGTGACCACGCCTTATCTGATCGTCACCTTTACCGGAAACGTGAACAACTTCAACGTCATTTACCTGCTTTCGGGAGGCGACCCCGTTACCAACCTGTCGTCCACGGCGGGAAGCACGGATTTGCTTGTTACCTGGCTGTATAAGCTGACCATCGACAAGCAGTACTATAACGTGGGTTCCGTCATCGGCATCATGACCTTTATCATACTGGCAGTGGGCGCGTTGTTTACCTACCGCAACAGCAAATCCTATAAGGAAGAGGGAGGATTTTAAACATGGCCGGAGCAAAAATGCATTCTGCAAAAAAGAAACGTCTCATCAACAATACCATCGTCCATGTCATTCTGGCGATTCTGGCATTTATCTGGGTATTTCCCATCATATGGGTAATCCTGACAAGCTTCCGTGCGGAGAAGGGCTCCTATGTATCCACCTTCCTTCCCCAGTCCTATACCCTGGATAATTATGCAAAGCTGTTTACCGATACCTCCATACTGAATTTTCCCAGGATGTTTTCCAACACGCTTTTTATCGCCGTCTGTTCCTGCATCCTTGCCACCTTTTATGTACTGGCGGTATCCTACTGCCTGTCCAGGCTGAAATTCAAGCTTCGCAGGCCCTATATGAATATGGCGATGATCCTGGGGCTGTTTCCCGGTTTCATGTCCATGATCGCCGTATATTTTATCCTGAAGGCGCTGGGACTGACCGAAGGGAACCTGATACGCCTGGCGCTCATCCTGGTGTATTCCGGCGGCGCGGGCTTATCCTTCCAGATAGCGAAGGGCTTCTTTGACACCATCCCCACGGCCATAGACGAGGCGGCGCTGCTGGACGGCTGCACCAGATGGCAGATTTTCAGTAAAATCACGCTGCCCTTAAGCAAGCCGATCATTATTTATACAGTACTGACTTCCTTTATGGCGCCCTGGCTTGACTTTATCTTTGCCAAGGTTATCTGCCGGGCCAATTCCGACCAGTATACGGTTGCCATCGGCCTGTGGAAGATGCTGGAAAAGGAGTATATTGACAACTGGTACACCAGCTTTGCCGCAGGGGCGGTGTTGATATCCATTCCCATAGCCATCCTGTTTTTGTCCATGCAGCATTATTATGTGGACGGTGTTTCCGGCGCGGTGAAGGGCTGACGCGGACATAACGCCGGCGGAAGGCCGGCAAAATCATAACGTAAGGCGGATAAGACATGAAGACAGCACAACAATGGAAAGCCTGTTATCTGGAGCCTGCATTTCAGGCGCAGTATACTTACCAGGGGAAGGATCTGGGAGCGGCCTGCAGCGGGAAGGGAACCTCCTTCCTGCTGTGGAGCCCCTTTGCGGATAAAATTACACTGAACCTGTACCGGGACGGGGGCGAAGGAGAACCCTTCCTGCAGCAGCCCATGGCCAGAGAGGAAAAGGGTGTGTGGGCCTTCCGGACGGAGAAGAACCTGCACGGCATTTACTATGACTATGAAATACGAATTGACGGTGAAACAAAACGGACCGCAGACCCTTATGCAAAAGCCTGCGGCATAAACGGCCGCAGAAGCATGGCCGTGGATTTAAGTTTAACCAATCCCATCGGGTGGGAAGAGGATCATGCCCCGGAACAGCCTGCGGAACGCATTATTTACGAGGTGCATGTAAAAGAATTTTCCTGGGATCCGGCCGGCGGTTTTCCTTCGGAATACCGGGGGAAATATAAAGCCTTTCTGTGTGAGGACACCACCCTGAACGCAGAGGGAAAGCATCCCACCGGCATTCCCTATCTGAAGGAGTTGGGGGTCACACACATCCAGCTGATGCCTGTTTTTGACTACGGATCAGTGGATGAAGCGGGAGATCCTGCAGATTTTAACTGGGGCTACGATCCGGTTAATTACAATGTGCCGGAAGGATCCTATGCCACGGACGCCGCCCGCGGCGAGGTACGGATACGTGAAATGAAGGAAATGATACAGTCCCTGCATAAAAACGGCTTCCGTGTGATTATGGACGTGGTCTATAACCATACCTATTCCCTGGATTCCTGGCTTCAGCGGACGGTGCCGTGGTATTATTACCGTCTGCATGAAGACGGCAGCGTTTCCAACGGCTCCGCCTGCGGCAATGACATTGCCAGCGAACGGCCCATGTGCGCCTCATACCTGTTTAATTCCGTCCTGTATTGGGCGGAGGAATACCATATTGACGGCTTCCGCTTTGATCTGATGGGGCTTCTGGATACGGATTTAATGAACCGCATCCGCACCGCCCTTGATCTGCGCTTCGGCAGGGGAGAAAAGCTGGTGTACGGAGAACCGTGGGCAGCGGGAAAAACGGCGATGGATCCGGGCTTTACCCAAGCGTTAAAAGCAAATTTCGGAAAGCTTCCGCCGGATATCGGTATGTTCTGCGACAATACGAGAGATGTGATAAAGGGCGCTGCGCTTAAGCCGGAGGAACCGGGCTTCATTAACGGAAGGCCGGGGCTGGAAGAGGAAATCCTTGACAGTGTCTCTGCCTGGTGCGGCGGGAAAGCCATTCCTGTGAAGGCTCCTTCCCAGATCCTTAACTATGTGTCGGCTCATGACAACCAGACGCTTTATGATAAGCTTGCTTCCACGCTGGAGAAAGGGGCGGATATCAGAAAAGCCTGCCGCCTTGCGGCGGGGATTTACATGACCTGTCAGGGCAGCCTTTTCTTCCTTTCCGGGGAAGAGTTCGCCAGAACCAAAAACGGCCTGGATAACACCTATGATGCCCCTGTAAGCCTGAACCGCCTGGACTGGACGAAGTCCCTGCAGGAGCGGGGGCTGGTGGAGTATTATAAAGGCCTGATCGCTTTGCGGAAGCAGCTGCCCGGCCTTTGTGACAAATCACCCAATGCTGTACAGCGGATATCTGGCCGTTGGAATAAGCCTGGAGCGGTTGGATTCTTCGTTGACAACCGGGCGGAAGGGCGCAGCTGCCGGTGGGAAACCCTCTGCATTGTATACAACAGCAAAAGTACGCCGGAAAGGCTCACGCTTCCCAGGGGGACATGGGAGCTTCTGGCCGATGGGGAAAGCAGCTTTCTATGGAAAAGCCCGGTCAGGGCAGACGCCAATATTGCAGCCGCGCCCGGAAGCATTTTGATATTGGGAAAGACGGCGGCAGATGAAAAGAACTGTCCGGCAGATTTATTTTCAGGCAGATAAAAGGAAGGACGGGAGTGACGGCCGGCATCCGGACCGTTACGGATAGGAGACGATATGAAGTGGATTTACGGAAAACAGGACTTTAAAACACTGGAACGGGGCCAGGAAAACTGCTATCTGATGACCAACGGGCTGGGCGGTTTTTCTTCCATGACAATGACCGGTTCGGTCACCCGGAACGATCATGCATTCCTGATGGCATGCACACAGGCTCCGAACCACCGTTATAATATGGTGCACCGGCTGAAGGAACGGCTTTTCACAGGCGCGCCGGGGGAGGAAAACGCTTACGTCCTCTCCAGCCAGGAATTTGCCGATGGCACAAGGGAAGAAGGCTTCCGGTATCTGTCCTCCTTTACCTATGAAGACACGCCTGTATGGAAATTCCTTGTAAACGGCGTGGAAATATGCAAGGAGGCAGGAATGGCTCAGGGCGCGAACACGGCGGCCCTTTCTTACCGTATTAACAACCGCAGCGGCAGATCGTGCCGGCTGGAGATTACCCCCTTTTTCCAGTTTGTTCCCAAGGGAAGCGATATGGAAAAGACGCAGAAGCTGAGCCGGACGGGCACAAAGCTGGAAAGCGCCGGCCTGACCCTTTACTTCCGCACAAATGCTTTCATCATGGAGGTTAATGAGGAGGAATGCTATCATTACAGCTATGATGCCTGTGACGGCAGAAGGGAAACAGGCCGCGCCCTGGCCAATCATGTTCTCACCCTGGATGTGGCTGCCGGGGAGACCGGAACGCTGGAAATCATATATGAAATGGAGCCGGGGACGCAGAACGCGCAGGAAATCATCAGCGGACTGAAGGTTTACCGGAAAAAACTGGAGGAAAAATGCGGCCTGAAATCCGATATTGCACGTTTCCTTGTAAAAAGCGCGGATCAGTTTATTTCCGCCAGGGAATCCACCGGCGGGAAAACCATTTTGGCCGGCTTCCCCTTTTTTGAGGACTGGGGCAGGGATACCATGATCGCGCTTCCCGGCATCTGTATTTTCACAGGGCAATATGAAACCGCTAGGCAGATTCTGCGTACCTTTGCCGTCAATGAACGTGACGGCCTGATGCCGAACCTGTTTCCCGAGGGAGGCAGGGAACCCATGTATAACACGGCTGATGCGGCGCTTTTATTCATCAACTGTGTGTATTTGTACTATGAAGCCTCCAAGGATGCCGTATTTGTCCGGGAAATGTATCCTGTCATGGAACGGATTATGGAGCGCTACAAAAACGGCACGGGCTTTGGCATCCATATGGATGAAGATGGTCTGATTCAGGCCGGAGAGGGCCTGGCCCAGGTGACCTGGATGGATGTAAGGGTGGGGGATATCCTCCCCACGCCGCGCCATGGAAAGCCGGTGGAAATCAATGCTTACTGGTATAATGCCCTGCGCATCATGGAGCGCTTCTGTGAACTGCTGCACAGTAAGGACCCCGGCTATGGGGTGCTTGCAGGGAAGGTGAAAGCCGTATTCTGCGATAAATTCTGGCTGGAGGAGAAGGGATGCCTGAAGGATCTGGTATCCGGAACTCCTGCGGATGTGCAGATCCGCTGCAATCAGATCTGGGCGGTATCCCTCCCCTTTACCATGCTTGATCGGGACAAAGAAAAGCGTGTGGTGGAAACGGTGTTCGAAAAGCTGTATACCCCTTATGGGCTGAGAACCCTGGACATGGGGGATGCGCAGTTCCATCCTTTTTACGGAGGTCCCATGCTGGAACGGGATATGGCCTATCATCAGGGCACTGTGTGGGCCTTTCCTCTGGGTGCGTACTACCTGGCTTATCTGAAGGTGCACGACTTAGACATCAAAGCCGCAGAAACGGTGCGCAGCCAGCTGGAGGTGCTGGAAAGCGCCATGAGGGAGGGCTGCATCGGCCAACTGCCGGAAATCTACGATGGGCTGAATCCCGTTTCCTCCAGAGGCTGCTTTGCCCAGGCCTGGAGCGTGGGAGAACTGCTTCGTGTCTATGAAAAACTGGAACGGCTGCAGGGCGGCGCACAGTAAAAAAGAGGAAGAATGCATGGAATTTACAGGTATTTATCATAAAACATCGGAACAGATGAGCTATCCACTCAACGAAAGGGAGCTGATCATCAACCTGAAAACCGGCTATGATGTGGAAAAGGTTTTCATCCACTACGGGGATCCCTTTGAAGCGGGGATCCTTGGCGGAAAGGAAACCTGGACCGGAAAACGGGAGGAAATTTTCTATAAAAAGAGGCTTCGTTTCCAGATATGGTGGACCACCACATTGGTTCCCGCCTATAAGCGTTGTAAATATTTTTTTGAGCTGCATACCACAGATCAGGTCTGGTACTATTTTGAGGATGGTTTTCTGACGGAGGAACAGCTCCATATGGAGGGCAGGATGCAGCAGTGCTTTGTCGTTCCCTGGATGAATCCCGCGGATATCAACCGGACGCCTGACTGGGTGAACGATACTGTATGGTACCAGATATTTCCCGACAGATTCTGCAACGGCACGCCCGGTAAAAATGCAGGGCAGCTCTGTCCCTGGAGAAACGGTCCTGTTACCAATGAAGAACGCTTCGGTGGCAATCTGGAGGGGATCCGTCAGAAGCTTCCTTATCTGAAGGAGTTAGGCATTAACGGCATTTATCTTAACCCTATCATGGAAGCGGAATCCAACCATAAATACGATACCACGGACTACATGAAGATCGATCCCTGTTTCGGGGAAAAGGAAGATTTTATCAGGCTGGTGCAGGAAGCCCATGCGCAGGGAATCCGCATCATGGTGGATGCGGTTTTTAACCACTGCGGAAGGAAATTCGCGCCGTGGCTGGACGTGCTGGAGAAGGGCAGGGCTTCCCGATATGCGGACTGGTTTATGGTGAATACCTGGCCCATCCCTGAAAAACAAGCGGACACCAGGGACGGGAGATACTATTCCTTCGCTTTTGCCGACGGCATGCCCAAGCTGAATACCAATAACGAAGAGGTGATCGACTATTTCTGCGGGATCTGCCGGGACTGGATTACAGATTACGATATTGACGGCATACGGTTTGACGTAGGAAACGAGGTATCCCACCGGTTCCTGAAAACCCTGCGCCATCATTTGAAGGCGCTGAAGCCGGATATTTATCTTCTGGGAGAAATATGGCATGATGCCAGCCAGTGGCTGGCCGGGGACGAGTATGATTCTGTCATGAACTATCCCCTGACAAGCGGCATCCATGACTTTTTCCTGGATTCTTCCATGAAAAAGGAAGAATTTGAATTCATGGTCAACCGCTGTTATACCATGTACATGCAGCAAAACAATAACGTGATGTTCAACCTGTTGGATTCTCATGATACGGAACGGCTGATGAACCGTTTTCACAGCCTGGATACTTTTTACCAGCAGCTGGCGGTGCTGTTTACAATGCCGGGAAGCCCCTGCATTTTCTATGGGACGGAAATCGCCATGGAGGGCGGGCATGATCCGGACTGCCGCAGATGCATGCCCTGGGAAGAGCTGGAGCTGCCGGAAAATCAGGAAAAAACAGCCGCACTGCGAAAGCTGATTTTACTGCGGCGCACGGAGCCTGCCTGCAGAAGCCTGTATTTTCATTTTCCCAATGAATATTCAAGCGGCAGATGTGTGGAATATATTAAGCTGGACGGAGAGGGAAGGGAAGTTGAAGTGCTTCTGAACTGCTCCCGGGAAATGATGGAAATAAAGGAGGGCGGCGAAGTCCTTTTTTCCAGAGGCTTCCATGACCGCCTGCTGGAACCGGGCGGGACGCTGATCAGACATAAAAATCGATAGAATGAAGAAAAAGATGGCCGTTGGCTGCGCCTGAACAGCTGTCATATATTATTAAAAAGAACATAATCCCTATGGCCTGCATAGAATAAAGAACAATACTTTTTTGCACTGCATAAAAATACAGTACAAACTGAGCAGGCAGCGAGCTTATTCACCGGGCTCATGGGGCCGGGCCGTTAGCGGCAGCAGAGAGCTGAAAGCATCTGCGGGACAGTATACACGCTGTTCCCGCAGATGCTTTTTTTGAGGCCGGACAGCGGTTGCGTTCCTTCACAGCCACGGGGCAGGCATTTTTCTCAGACTGATTTAAGTCCGCCGGTTACGGCGGGAAACGGGGTTATTATGAAACAGGGAAATCAAAACAGGAATTACAGGACTGCCATGCAGGTATCAATTGTCAGTATCGCAGTCAACGCCGTCCTTACTCTGTTCAAGCTGTTCGTGGGCATAGCCGCACAATCCGGGGCCATGGTGTCGGATGCAGTCCATTCCGCCTCCGATGTCTTCAGCACACTGATTGTGATAGCCGGTGTGACGGTTGCGGAAAAAAGACCTGACAGCGGCCATCCCTACGGACACGAACGGATGGAATGCGTGGCCTCCCTTCTCCTTGCCGTAATCCTTGCGGCCACCGGCATTGGCATCGGCGCCGCGGGAATGAAACGGATTGCGGAGGGCGGTTTGCTTGCGGTTCCGGGCATGGCAGCGCTTCTTGCCGCGGTCATTTCGATTGCCGTTAAGGAATGGATGTTCCGGTTTACAAAACGCGCCGCAGGCAGGATCAAATCCGGCGCGCTCATGGCGGATGCCTGGCATCACCGCTCGGACGCCCTTTCGTCTGTGGGCGCATTTGCAGGGATTCTGGGCGCCAGGCTGGGCTTTCCTGTTCTTGATCCGGCAGCAGGACTGGTTATTTGCATTTTTATTGAAAAGGCCGCTCTGGAAATTTTCAGGGATGCCTCCGATAAGCTGGTGGATAAAGCCTGTCCCGCTGAAACTGCGGAAAAAATCCGTGCCGCAATCCTGGGCATTCACGGTGTGGAGCAGATTGACCTGCTTAATACAAGGCTGTTCGGCTCCCGGATTTATGTGGATGTGGAGATCTCCATGGACGGCTCCAAAAGCCTGACGGATTCCCACCGGACGGCGGAAGCAGTGCATCTTGCGGTGGAGAATGCGATTCCTGAGGTGAAACACTGTATGGTGCATGTTAATCCATTGGGCAAAGAGAAGGAGAGCAAGATTCCATCCGAAAAAATATCCGGATAAATGTGCAGGGCAGGAGGTCCTTTTTCGTCTTGTTTAAAATCATCTTTAAAAATATGCATCTTATATTTATGATTGTGATACCATGAAAAAAGAATAAAAATAGCCTTTTCTGTCCATTAGTTCGTCAAAGGCGCCGAACTCTTCCAGACACCCGTTTTTCAGTACCAGGATCCCGTCACAGCGGCGCAGCATGGCTTCCTCCAGCCGGTGCGTGACCAGAATGCGTGTCAGGCCGTCCAGGGAAAGAATGGCATCTGTGACACCAAAGGCGGTCACCGGATCCAGGGAAGCCGTGGCTTCGTCCACAAGCAGCACCGGCGTTTCCCGCAGCAGGCTGCGGGCGATGGAAATTCTCTGCCGTTCTCCGCCTGACAGCGCGTTCCCGTTTTCACCGCAAGGGCAGTCTGCGCCCCGTGCGTTAACCAGTCCCTCCAGCCCCGCCAGCCGTATGACCCGCTCTACCTTTCCGGGGGGAAAATCCCGGAACATGGTGATATTATCCCGTACAGAGCTGTTGAAAATAAACACGTCCTGCTGTATCACGGACAGCAAATCATACAGGGAATCAGGCCGGAGCGTCCGCAGTTCTTTCCCATCATAAAGAATGCTTCCCCGGTATCCGTCATTGCTTCCCTGCAATAACTTCAGCAGTGTGGATTTGCCGCTTCCCGATCCGCCTGCCACCGCATATTTTCCACCTGCCGCAAACCGGAAGCTGATATCCTGCAGCGCAGGCGTTTCATTATTATAAACAAAGCTGAGGCTTTGCACCGTAATACCATCCTTCAGAACAGACGGCGCAGGAACACCGCCGGAGGACGCATGAGCTGCCAAAGCCGCCGCAAGCTTGTCAATCAGCGCATCAGCGGCCTTCCGGTTTGCCCATATCTGTGGAATTACGGACAGAGAGGATTCAAAGCTTTCCATCAGCTGGGCAAAAACCATCACTACCCCTGCGGTCACGCCGCGGCCAGAAAGCGCAAGCGCCGCTCCCAGCAAAAATACGGTGAAAATCGTCAGACTTCCCGCAGCGCCGCCTATATACTGTAAAGCGGTACGAGTGCGGGCGGCATGGCATTTCACCTGCTGCAGGGCTGCATCGCTTTCCGAAAAAAGCCGCAGGGCTTCTTTTTCCGCCTGAAAGCTTTTTATAACAGGGAAACCGGAAAGCATATCCTTCAGCGTTGCCAGAAAGGCTCCGTTCGCATCAGATACCCTTTTTTCCTGCGCCGGAAGATGGCCTCCGGCCAGCAGGGAAGCGCCAAGCGGGAGAAGGGAGGCCGTCAAAGCCGCTGCGGTCAAAAGCGGGCTGTAAGAGAGCATCAGACCCAGAACACCAACCAGCATGAGCACATTGGCCGGAAGGGTAAATAATGCGGATAGATAATTGGTTTCAAGGGAAAGCGTATCATTGGTCAGTGCGGAAAGATAAGCTGAAGTATCCTCCCGGCCGAAGGCAAAGGCACTTTTTTCGGTCAGCCTGGCAAAAGCATAGTCCCGGTACTGCTGCAGGGCGCACTTTAAAAATATCGGATGGGCATAAGCATTGAGCGCCATAATCACCCCCATCAATGCAAAGGAGAGGAGAAAAACAGCACACAACTGAGCCATGGTAAGAAACGCGCCGTTCCCGGCCGCGATATCTATCAGCTGTTGCATCTGCCAGGCAATGGCGAGATTCAGAACCGTATTCAAAACCATTGCCAGCATTCCCCAGAACGCTGTTCCATGATTATGCAGAAAAAACTGTCTGACCAGCATTTTCCGCTGGTATTTTGCGTCATGGTTCATCCTTTATTTTCCTCCATAGCTCCTGTAATGAAGAGGAGTCAGGTTCCCCGCCATGCAGCAGACTGTCTTCCAGACCTTGAAACGCCGTGCGGCCAAAGCTGTCGTAAACAAGAACCGGCTTTGCCGTATGGCAGAAGCGTATATTTTCCATACCATATTCCGGCGATGCATCAAACCGCCGGGCCAGGCCGGCTGCCCTGCGCAGGTAACCTTCCGCCGCTGCCATATCGCCTGCGGCATTGCTGTAACGGGCCTGGCGGCTGAGCAGGATAACCTCGGCCCGATCCAGATAGCTTACTTTTCCCGGTATCCTCAAACCGGACAGGATAGAACACATCCAGGAAAGCAGCTCCTGGGCCTGAGACAGGTTCCCTTCATGGGCAGCACATTCTGCCATTCCTATTACGACCCGGATCAGGCCGCTTAAGTGATTTACGGCAGCAGAGGACAGATAAGTCCCTGCCTCCTCATAGCGCCCGCAAAGAGTCAGGAGAAAACCGATGGAGCTGTTGTTCAGGCCGGCATAATTATACTTTTTATACTCCTCGGCGGCCCGTTCCGGTTTCCCCAGATCGGCCCAGGTCTGTGCCAGCTGATTTCTTACAACCGCTTCATCCACTGCCTCATCCTTATTCTGATCGAGCAGACAAAGGCTGTGCTTTAACAGCTCCTGTGCCTTACGGGTGGCGGCGGGTTCCCGCTTCTCACAGCCAATGGTCTGATACAATTCCGCCGCGCACCAGACCACCTCAAAACGGTTCGGATACTTCAGCAGCGCTTTTTTTGCCTCATGGACCGCCTGATCATACTTTTTTCCCTGCATCAGATCCCGTATCGATTCCACGGCCTGCTCCGACTGTGAATCCAGGACATGGTAGCCCAGCAGCGCATCCACGGAAACCTCAAACAGTGCCGCCAGCTCCAGAAGGACGGAAAGCTCCGGGGTGGTGGATCCGCTTTCCCATTTTGAAACCGCTCCGACAGTGACATTCATCGCTTCTGCCAGCTGTTCCTGGGTAAATCCCATGGTTTTGCGGCAGGAGCGTATATTATCTGATAATGTTAAACGCATTGTTTTTCGCCTCCCTTTCAGGTACATTCTAACTGATTGGGGAAGGCTTGAGAAGTGACATGCGATAATAAAAAGAAAGAAAAAACTTTCCTGACAGGAAATATTACCTGTTACCATATATTGGAGAAGAAAATTGTTAACTATTGGCAGAAAAATATTTTATGGTATATAATAATATCAGTTTTGGTGAGAGGAGTGAAAGGATGAAGAGATAATTTACTTTTGAGAACATGAAATGAGTAATTTAAGCTGCATGGAAGCTGTGATGCAGTTTGTTTCGTGTCGTCAAAGGTAAGTTGTGACTCATCCTCATAACTCCTTTTTTATTGCAAAAAACAGAAAACGAAGGCAGTTGGAATCTTGCTTCTGTTTTGTAAATGGTTATAAATTGAGGGCGAGGTCTGTAACAGAGTCCGGCATACATAATGACGACGGGTAAAGGAGCGTGAAGTGTATGGCACAGATTCAGGTAACGGATCTCACTTTTTGTTATGAAGGAAGCTTTGATAATATTTTTGAGAATGTAACATTTGGCATAGACACTGACTGGAAACTGGGCTTTATTGGCAGAAATGGAAAGGGAAAGACTACATTTGCAAAGCTTCTGTCAGGAAAGTATGAATACAGAGGAGTTATTACAGCGCCGAATCTTCATTTTGATTATTTCCCATATCAGGTAGAAGAAGCAGACTTTGACAAGCCGGCATCTGAACTTATGGAATTTTGGAAAGGTGACATTCAGGAGTGGCGCGTTATGTGCGAACTCAATCAAAGACCCCGCTGCAAGCAACGGGGTATCAAACTTGCAGCGCTGCAGAGCAGCGGGGTATTTGACCCTCGCGGCAGTCGCCAAATATCCATGCAAGCATGGCTGCATGGCTCGTTGCTCGCGGGAATATACTGGATAGTGATGTGGAGATATTAAACCGCCCTTTCCGTACGCTGAGCCAGGGTGAGCAGATGAAAGTTATGCTGGCCGTATTGTTTTCTGGACAACATGAATTTCTGAACATTGATGAACCGACCAACCATCTTGATTTTGACGCAAGGCAGACGGTAAAAAAATATTTAAAGGGAAAAAATGGATTTATTCTCATATCCCATGACAGAGATTCCCTGGATGATATTATTGATCATGTACTTGTGTTAAACCGCAAATCAATCGAAGTACAGGCCGGGAATTTTTCCGGCTGGTGGGAAAATAAAGCACGCAAGGATGCGTTTTCCCAAGCGGAAAATGAAAAGTATTTAAAAGAAATTTCCTCATTAAAAAGGGCTTCTGAAAGATCCGCAAGGTGGACGGAGAAGAATGAAAATACGAAGATTGGTTTTGATCCGGTACGTGAACATGACCGTTTTTAAGACACACGGGCTTATATTGGGGCAAAAACAAAGAAAATGCAGGCTAGAAGGAAAAATTATGATATCCGCATAGAACGTGAAATCAGGTCGAAGGAAGGGCTTCTTCAGGATATAGAAAAATCTGTTGATTTAAAGCTTATGCCACAGAAATATTATAAGGATACGTTGATATATGCACAGGATTACACCTTTCAATTCCGCGATCAGGAGCTGCCCTTAATCGGCCATTTTAACTTCAGCCTGAAACAAGGGGAACGGATATTCCTGCATGGGAAAAATGGCTGTGGGAAAAGTACTTTTATGAAACAGATCCTGGCTGTGTCAAAAGGGAGCGGCACATGTGGCATTGGTGCGGACAGACAGGAGGAAGAGTCTGTTGTTTCCGGAGAATTAATGGTGTGTCCCGGCCTGCATATTTCATATATCAGTCAGGATACCGGTTTTCTGCATGGAACAATTAAAGAATATTGCAGGGAAAACGATTTTGATGAAAGCCTGTTTCTGGCAATCTTCAGACAGCTTGATATGGACAGGGTACAGTTTGAAAAAACGATGGAGAATTATTCGGAGGGACAAAAGAATAAAGTGCTGATTGCCGGAAGCCTCCTGACACCGGCACATTTGTATATCTGGGATGAACCACTGAACTATATCGACGTTTTTTCAAGGATACAAATTGAAAATTTAATTCTGAAATTCCAGCCCACAATGCTTGTTGTGGAACATGATGTGAGGTTCAGAGACAAAATTGCAACCAAAATAGTGGAAGACTTTAAATAAATTATTCCGGCAGATTTCCTGTCGGAACAGAGAGCGGAGGTGACGGCGGTGTCAATCTTTGAATATAACGAAGAAGAGGAAATGAGAAAAATCCGTGCAAGCGAGTACAAGAACGGAAAAGAGGATGGAATTGCTCAGGGGATAGAACAAGGGATAGTACAAGGAATGGTGGAAACCTGTAAGGAATTGGGTGTCAGCTTTGAGAAGACTGTAGCAAGACTGAAACTCCGTTTTGACATCAGTGAACAGGAGGCACAGGAAAAGGCAGGGCATTATTGGTGCTGACTTTTTCATAATGTGAAGAACCGATACCGCTTTATCAAATCAATCCTGCAATAATAAATGTCAGGAATAGTTGAATATACGTAAAAATAGTGATAAAATAAACGCAAGCATAAATTTCTAACGAATCTTG